>NZ_JBQHTP010000001.1:0-299496 GCF_052065655.1 Bittarella sp. HCP28S3_D9
GGGGAACCAACCTTGGAGACCGTGCCCGCCAAACACCTGCTGCAAAAGACCCGCTCCCCCGCCCGGCTTGGCGCGGCGTACAACCGCGACCTCTAACGGGGCTGCTGCCACTGCGACAGCCGCAGCGACGACTGCGACCGGGTGCGCGCCAAGGAGAACGCCATCCCCCTGCTGCGGCGGGAGCTGGCGGCCAAGCGACAGACCGGGGTGGTGAGCCTGGGGGCCATGGGCGACTGCTACAACCCCTTTTCTGTGCTATCCTGTAAATATCAAAGAGCGGGCCCAACCCCCGGGGCCCGCGCGGGGGGGGAACCAACCTTGGAGACCGTGCCCGCCAAACACCTGCTGCAAAAGACCCGCTCCCCCGCCCGGCTTGGCGCGGCGTACAACCGCGACCTCTAACGGGGCTGCTGCCACGGCTGCATCTACTGCGACAGCCGCAGCGAATGCTACCGCATCGACGACTTCGACCGGGTGCGCCGCCAAGGAGAACGCCATCCCCCTGCTGCGGTGGGAGCTGGCGGCCAAGCGGCAGACCGGGGTGGTGAGCCCGGGGGCCATGGGCGACTGCTACACCCCCTTTTCTGTGCTATCCTGTAAATATCAAAGAGCGGGCCCAACCCCCGGGGCCCGCGCGAGGAGGAACCAACCTTGGAGACCGTGCCCGCCAAACACCTGCTGCAAAAGACCCGCTCCCCCGCCTGGTTTGGGACCGAGTACAACCTCAACCTCTACCGGGGCTGCTGCCACGGCTGCATCTACTGCGACAGCCGCAGCGAGTGCTACCGCATCGACGACTTCGACCGGGTGCGCGCCAAGGAGAACGCCATCCCCCTGCTGCGGCAGGAGCTGGCGGCCAAGCGCCAGACCGGGGTGGTGAGCCTGGGGGCCATGAGCGACAGCTACAACCCCTTTGAGGAGGGGCAGCGGCTGACCCGGCAGGCCCTGGGCCTCTTTTTGCGGCACGGCTTTGGCGCAGCCATCGCCACCAAGAGCGACCTGATCACCCGCGACCGGGCCCTGCTGGTCGAGCTCTCCGCCCAGGCGCCGGTCATCGTCAAGTTCTCCCTCTCCACCGCCGACGAGGGGCTGGCCGCCCGGGTGGAGCCCCGCGCCCCCTCCCCCGCCCGGCGGCTGCGGGCGCTGGAACAGCTGTCGGCCGCCGGGGTGTTTGCCGGGGTGCTGCTGATGCCGGTGCTCCCCCTGCTGGAGGACGACCCAGACCAGGTGGTGGAGCTGGTGCGCCGGGCGGCGGACGCGGGGGCCCGGTTCGTCTACCCGGCCTTTGGGGTCACCCTGCGGCAAAACCAGCGCGCCCACTACTACCGCCAGCTGGACCGGCACTTCCCCGGCCTGGCGGAGCGGTACCGCGACCTGTACGGCGACGCCTACTGGTGCGCCTCCCCCCGCCACCGGGAGCTCTACGGCGTCTTCTCCGCCGCCTGCCAGCGGCGGGGCCTGCTCTACACCATGGAGGAGATCGTGCGCGCCTACAAGCCCCCCCGCGCCGAGCAGCTCTCGCTGTTTTGACCCCCGCCGCCCGGGGGATGCCGCCACAAAAAAAACAGAGGGCCCGGACAAGCCGCCGGGCCCTCTGCTCTTTATCTCTATCCCTCGCCGCCCTCTCCCCCCAAAGGGAGGAGGGTGACCGTCCCCCGGCCGCACCGCACCAGCCCCTCTTTTGCCAGGGCGGCCAGGGCCCGGTTGACGCTGCGCATGGGCGCCTTTACCTGAGCGGCCAGGGCCTGTTTGTCAATCGCTCCGCGGCGGCCCATCTCCCGCCAGCTCTGCAGGCAGGCGCGCACCCGCTCCTTGACGCGCAGGAGCTGCAGCTGGGTGGCGTTCTCGGCGTACCGGCGCATCTGCTGCGCCAGGTGGCGGATGAGAGCGGTGGTGAGGGCAAAATCCCGCTCCATCCACTCCAGCAGGTAGTCCCGGTCCAACTGCAAAACGGTGCAGTCGCTGGCGGCCATCACCTCGATGGTCTTGAGCCCCTCGCAGAAGATCTCCAGTTCCCCGAAGAGGTCCCCCTCGCCGTAGCGGTCCACCAGGGCGGTGGCCCCGCTCTCGTCCGCCACCCAGGCCATGGCCGTCCCCCGCTCCACCATGTAGATGCAGCGGTTCTCCTCCCCCGCCAGCAGCACCGGCTCCCCCTTGCAAAAGGTGCGCCGGTGCAGCCCGCCTCTCAGGTCTTCCGGCATCCGCTCAAAAAATTCCCGCATCTTTTTCTCCTTCGGGTCAATTGACCTGTTTTCATTCTACCGGCCGCCCTATACTGTTGTCAAGGGATCCCAACCGGCCGCCCTGGGCGGCAAGAGAGGAGAGTATGCAGATGAAAAGACCCATTGTGATCGACACCGACACCGGCTCTGACGACGCGGTGGCCCTGGTGCTGGCGCTGCGCGACCCCGCGGTGGAGGTGCTGGCCATCACCACCGTGGCGGGGAACGTGGGGGTCGAGCAGGCCACCCAAAACGCCCTGATGACCATCGACTACGCCGAGCGGGAGACCCCGCCGGTCTACCAGGGGTGCGCCAAGCCCCTCTACCACCCCCACATCTCGGCCGAGGGGGTGCACGGGGAGGACGGGATGGGCGACCTGGGCACCCTGGTCCCCAGCGCCCGCCTGCCCGAAAAGGAGCACGCCGTGGACGCCCTGATCGCCCTGGGGCGCAGGGGCGGGGTGGAGCTGCTGGCCCTGGGGCCCCTGACCAACGTCGCCCTGGCCATGATGAAGGACCCCGAGGCCATGCGGGGCTACACCCGCATCACCCTGATGGGCGGGGCCTACACCAAGGGGAACACCGGCCACCTGGCCGAATTCAACCTCTGGGAGGACGCCGAGGCGGCCGACTACGTCTTCACCTTCGGCGTCCCCATCACCATGGTCACCATTGAGGCCTGCCGGGACGAGGCCAAACTCACCCGGGACGACTGCGACCGCATCAAGGCCGCCGGCTCCCGCTGCGGGGCCTTCTGCGTGGACTGCAACCGCACCCTCTACGAGGCCAGCGCCCGCTACGGCGAGCCCTACTTCACCCTGCCCGACGCGGCGGCCGCCGCCGTGCTGCTGCGCCCCGACCTGGTGGCCGAGCAATTTGACAGCTACACCCGCATCGAGTGCCAGAGCGAACTGGCCTACGGGGCCACCGTCAACGACCGGCGGCCCCGGGACCGGGTGGAATTCGTCTCGAAGAAGTCCACCTTCCCCCCCTTCAACTGCCGGGTGGTACACCGGCTAAAAGCGGCGGAATTCAAAGAGTGGATGATCGCGCTGATCGCGTAGAGAGGAGAGAGCGCTGTGAAAAAAATCATTCTCGACACCGACACCGGGTCCGACGACGCGGTGGCCATCGTCATGGCCCTGCGGGACCCGGGGGTCCAGGTGCTGGCCTGCACCACCGTCTCGGGCAACATCGAGGTGGAACAGGCCACCTACAACTGCCTGCAGTCCATCGACTACGCCGGTACCTATCGCCCGCCGGTCTACAAGGGGGCGCGGCGCCCCCTGCAGGAGGAATATGAAAACGCCGACCAGGTGCACGGACAGGACGGGATGGGCGACCTGGGCACCCTGCGCCGACCCGCCGACAGCCCCGCGCCGGAATTCGCCGTGGACGCCCTGCTGCGCCTCCTGCGCGAGGGGGCGGGGGACATCGAGCTGGTGGCCATCGGCCCCCTGACCAACCTGGCCCTGGCCATCCTCCAGGAGCCGGAGACCATGAACAAGGTGCCCCACATCACCATCATGGGGGGCGCACACCCCTACAACAACCCCCACACCGTCTGGGCGGAGTTCAACATCATGTGCGACCCCGAGGCCGCCCAGGTGGTCTTCTCCTCCGGCATCCCCTTCACCTTGGTCACCCTGGAGGCCTGTTGGGGCGACATGCGCTTTGACGAGGGCGACATCGCCCGCTTTCGCGCCCGCAGCGAAGCCGGCGCCTTCTGTGTCGACTGCAACCGCACCGCCATCGACCTGGCGCGCAAACTGCACGGCAAGGGCAGCTTCGACCTGCCCGACGCCGCCGCTATGGCGGCGCTGCTGCGGCCCGAACTCGTCAAGACCAGCTTCCCCAGCTACACCCAGGTGGACTGCAAGGGCCGCTTCACCCGGGGGGCCACCCTCTTTGAGCCGATCGAGCGCCGCTTTGTCACCGACGCCTTCGGCCTCGAGAAGCACCGCCCCAACTCCACGGTGGTCACCGAGATGGACGGGGCGGGCTTCAAGGAGTACCTCATGGAGCTTCTCTAACTTTCTTCACCTTCTCCAACAAAACGCCACAGGGCGGCCGGGAACACTCCCGGCCGCCCCTCTTTTTGCGGTGTCACACGCCCCCAGGTCGCTTTATGTATGGGGGTTCCCCAAACCAAAGCTGACGCTCAAGGCGTGGTCGATTTGATCCATAGCGCCCGTATCCAGCTGCCCCATCCGCTCCTTGAGGCGGGTCTTGTCGAGGGTCCTGACCTGCTCCAACAGGACGATGGAGTTCTTGGCCAGCCCACAGGTCCCCCCGGTCACCGAGATGTGGGTGGGCAGGTGGTTTTTGTCCTTCTGACTGGTGATGGCTGCGGCGATGACGGTGGGGCTGTGGCGGTTGCCCACGTCGTTTTGGACGATGAGCACCGGGCGCACGCCCCCCTGTTCCGAGCCCACCACCGGGCTCAAGTCGGCGTAGTAGATCTCCCCGCGCTTGACGGTATTCACGTCTGTCACACTCCCAAAAGAAAATTGCGAAAGTCGCCCGCCGCGGTCCGCGGCTGCTGCCTGCACCCATAGTTTGGCCCGCTGCGGCTCCCCTTAAACACGGGAGGTGTACCCCATTCTATTTTTTGAAAGTGGCTTTGGTGTGGCCGCCGGGCCGCCCTGCCGCCCGCCCCCGAAGGGAGGGCGCAAAAAGAGGCGGGGAGCAGCCGGCCGACCGGCTTTTCCCCGCCTTTTTGCGTCTAAAAAATGGCCGCGAACAGGACCGGCGGCCCGGGCAGAGGGACCGCCCCCCTCACGAGACGGCCTTGAAGTTCTCCACCGCGATGCGGGTCTTGGCCCGCTCCCCCTCGCCGCCGTAGGTCATCTCCAGGGGGGCGAGGGTCTCCCCGTCAAAGGTGAGGGTGTAGGGGCCGTTTGCATCCTCTCCCCGCACGGTGATGCGGCCCTTCTTCTCGGTGACCTTACAGTTTTGGGCCTTGAACAGGGTCTTGATGACGTTGGCCACCGCCGTCCCCCGCATCGGCGCCCCGCCGGGGTTGATGCGCAGCCCCCCATAGGTGAAGGAGAGGTCGGCGATGGTGATGGTGCAGCCCAGCCCCTTGAGGGTCTCCGGACTCTGCACCGTGAACTGGTAGGTGCCCTCCGCCGTCTTTTCCAGGTCGAGGGCGCAGGAAAAGCCCTCGCTCTCCACCGTCACATCGCAGGTAAAGGCCCCCTCAAAGGCGGTGGTGGGGTTTTTCACCCCCGCTCCCCCGTCCTTCTTGCAGCCGGCCAGCCCGCCCAGACAGCACAGCAGCGCCAGGGCGGCGGCCCACCCCCTCTTTGTCCGCGTCATCGCCTCTCCCGCCTTTCCCACAAACTGGTTCCCTCTACTTCTATGCAGGGAGGGGGCCGTTCATGTGCCGAGGCGGGCTAGAGCATCACCACAAAGGCCACGGCCTGGGTCCGGTCGTGGCTGATGCTCACGTCGATGGCCCCGCCCCCCGCCAGCGCCTGGGCGCGGGGGGAGAGGGAGAGCACCGGCTTGCCCCGGCGGTCTCTTAGCACCGAGATGTCCTGAAAGCCGACCCCGCGAAAGCCGGTGCCCAGGGCCTTGACAAAGGCCTCCTTGGCCGCCCAGATGCCGGCGGCCGTCTCGGCCGGGTGGCGGCGCGACGCCAACAGCGCCCGCTCCCCCTCGGTGAAGCAGCGCGCCAAAAAGCGCGGATTTTCCAGGCAGCGGCGCACCCGCTCGATCTCGACGATGTCCACCCCACAGCGCAGCACAGCACAACCCCTCCTCTTTTAAAACAGCGTATCGGCGATTCAAGTAAAAGTAGGTTTCCAGTAAATGGACCAAATGGGCCGACAAGGGCCCCTTCCGCGCACCCGACGTCTCCCCCCACTATACCAAATTCTGTCCGACTTTTCAAAAATTCGGCGGGCGGGGTGTTGAAACCGCCCAAAAAATGTGGTAGAGTAGGGGCAGTAAACGCAGTGACGAAGGAAAGTAACCGTCCACAGACCGCTTCACAGAGAGGGCCCGGCCGCTGAAAAGGGCCCGGGGCGGGCGGGCGGCGAAGTTCCCTTCCGAGCGGCCCCGCTGAACGGCTTGTCTCAATAGGCGGGGACGGCAGGCCCCGTTACGGTTAAAAGAGTGTTTGCTCTATTGGCAAAAATCAGGGTGGTACCGCGGAAGCTGTTGACACGGCCTTCGTCCCTATAACAGGGGGCGAAGGCCGTTTTGTTTTCTCCCCCGTTCCCCGGCCGGGGCAGCGGCCAAAAAACGGGAGGGGCCCACGCCCCTCTGCAAAAAAGGAGTACAGAGATGAAAGAGGCACTGAAGAGGATCGAAGAGGAGGCGCTGGCCCAAATCGCCGCCGCCGAGGAAGGGCTTGACGAGCTGCGGGTCAAATACCTGGGCAAAAAGGGCGAGCTCACCGCCATCTTGAAGCAGATGGGCGGTCTCTCGGCCGAGGAGCGGCCGGTGGTCGGCCAGCTGGCCAACCGAGTGCGCGGCGGCATTGAGGAGGCCATCGCCCAAAAGACCGCCCAGCTGAAGGCCGAGAAGCTGGCCCGCCAGTTGGAGAGCGAGTCCCTGGACGTCACCATCCCCGGGCAGGCGCCCAAACTGGGCAAAAAACACCCCCTGACCCAGGTGCTGGACGACCTGACCGAAATCTTTTTGGGGATGGGCTTCTCGGTGGCCACCGGCCCCGAGGTGGAGTACGACTACTACAACTTCGAGGCCCTCAACCTCCCCCCCGACCACCCGGCCCGGGACACCCAGGACACCTTCTACATCACCGACAAGGTGTTGCTGCGCACCCAGACCTCCCCGGTGCAGGTGCGGGTGATGGAGCAGCAAAAGCCCCCCATCAAGATCATCGCCCCCGGGCGGGTCTACCGCTCCGACGCGGTGGACGCCACCCACGCCCCGGTCTTCCACCAGATCGAGGGGCTGGTGGTGGACAAGAACATCACCATGGCCGACCTGAAGGGCACCCTCAACACCTTCATCAAAAAGCTCTACGGGCCCGACACCGTCACCCGCTTTCGCCCCCACCACTTCCCCTTCACCGAGCCCTCGGCCGAGGTGGACACCCAGTGTTTCGCCTGCCACGGCAAGGGCTGCCGCCTCTGCAAGGGCGAGGGGTGGATCGAGCTGCTGGGCTGCGGGATGGTGCACCCCAAGGTGCTGGAAAACTGCGGCATCGACCCGGAGGAGTACTCCGGCTTCGCCTTCGGCATCGGCCTGGAGCGCATCGTCATGCGCCGCTACAACATCGACGACCTGCGGCTGTTCTCCGACAACGACCTGCGGTTTTTGAACCAGTTCTAAAGGGTGCGAAGGGGACTGCCGTCCCCCTCGCAAACTCCCCCGGCACGGCCTCCGCTCTGCCGCGAAGGCCGCGAGAGGAGTTTTTTCGGCGGCAGAGCTGCCGGAAAAACGAATGCGCGGTAGAGCCGCGCAAAAGGGGCGGCAACACCCCATTTTCTTACACAAACAGATGGAGGAATCGAGTATGAACCTTTCTTATAAATGGCTGCAGGACTACACCCCCTGCGACCTCGCCCCCCGCGCCTACGCCGAGGCCATGAGCCTCTCGGGCTCCAAGGTGGAGGGCTGGTCCAGCCTGGCCGACGAAATCAAAAACGTGGTGGTGGGACAGGTGGTCTCCATCGCCCCCCACCCGGGCGCCGACAAACTGGTGGTCTGCCAGGTGGAGGTGGGCCGGGGCGAGCCCCTGCAGATCTGCACCGGGGCGGACAACCTGAAGCCCGGCGACAAGGTGCCGGTGGCCCTGCACGACAGCGATCTGCCCGGCGGGGTGCACATCCAGCGGGGCGAGCTGCGGGGCGAGATCTCCGACGGGATGATGTGCTCCTTTGCCGAACTGGGCCTCACCATCCACGACTGCCCGGACCAGCGCGAGGACGGCATCATGGTGCTGGAGCCCGACGCCGTCGTCGGCCAGGACATTGTGAAGGCGCTGGAGCTGGACGACCTGTCGGTGGAGTTCGAGATCACCTCCAACCGGCCCGACTGCCTCTCGATGATCGGCCTGGCGCGGGAGACCGCCGCCACCCTGGACCGGCCCCTGCACCTGCCCGCGCCCACCGTCGAGCGCGAGAGCGGCGACATCGCCGACTACCTGAAGGTGGACGTGGAGAGCGACCTCTGCCTGCGCTACGCCGCCCGGGTGATCAAAAACGTCAAGATCGGCCCCTCTCCCAAGTGGATGCGCGACCGGCTGCGGGTCTGCGGGGTGCGCCCCATCTCCAACATCGTCGACATCACCAACTACGTGATGCTGGAGTACGGCAACCCCATGCACGCCTTTGACTACGACCGGGTCGCCGGGCACCACATCATCGTCCGCACCGCCAGAGAGGGAGAACACCTGGTCACCCTGGACGACGTGGACCGCACCCTCACCCCCGAAATGCTGGTCATCGCCGACGAGGCCGGCCCCTCGGTGGTCGCCGGCATCATGGGCGGCGAGCAGTCGGGCATCAGCGACGAGACCACCACCGTCATCTTCGAGGGCGCCTGCTTCTCGGGCCCCTCGGTCCGCCGCACCAGCAAGAAGCTGGGGCTGCGCAGCGAGAGCTCGGCCCGCTACGAGAAGGGGCTCGACCCCAACACCTGCATGAGCGCCCTGATGCGCGCCTGCCAACTGGTGGAGGAGCTGGGCTGCGGCGAGGTGGTCGGCGGGGTGATCGACTGCTACAAAAACCCGCTGAAGCCCTGGAAGATCGCCCTGGACGAGGGCTACATGAACCGCTTTTTGGGCATCGACATCCCCCGCAGCGAGATGGAGGAGTACCTGACCCGCCTGGGCTTTGGCATCGACGGCGGCGACGTGGTGGTGCCCACCTTCCGCGCCGACGTGGAGCACAAGGCCGACGTGGCCGAGGAGATCGCCCGCATCTACGGCTACGACAAGATCCCCGCCACCCTGGCCAAGACCGCCGACGAGGCCGAGCTGACCGAGGAGCAGAAATTCAAGCGCGCCGTGGGCGGCGCCCTGGTGGGGATGGGGCTCAACGAGATCATCACCTACACCTTCATCAGCCCCAAGTACTACGACAAGATCGACCTGCCCGCCGAGAGCCCCCTGCGCGACAGCGTCACCATCCGCAACCCCCTGGGCGAGGACACCAGCGTCATGCGCACCACCGCCATCCCCTCCATGTTGGAGGTGCTGGCCCGCAACTATGCCAACCGCAACCTCTGCTGCCAGATGTACGAGATCGCCACCGAGTACCGCAAACAGGGCGGCCCCGACGACCTGCCCGACGAGAGCGAGGCCGTCCTCATCGGGATGTACGGCGGGGAGAGCGACTTCTACCGCCTCAAGGGGATCGTGGAGAACCTGCTGGAGGCCACAGGGGTGAAAGACGCCGTCTTCCTGCCCGAGAAGGGCGACCCCACCTTCCACCCCGGCCGCTGCGCCAAGCTGCTGCTGGGCGGGGAAGAGGCGGGCACCCTGGGCGAGATCCACCCCCACGTGGCCCAGAACTACGGCATCAAGCAGAAGGTCTATCTGGCCCGCATCCCCCTGGCGGGGCTGCTGAAAAACGCCCGCAGGGAGATCAGCTACCGGCCGCTGCCCAAGTTCCCCGCCACCACCCGCGACCTGGCCCTGGTCTGCGACGAGGCGGTGCTGGTGGGCGACATCTCCCGCGCCATCGCCGAGAGCGCCGGCAGCCTGCTGGAAGGGGTGGAGTTCTTCGACATCTACCGCGGCAAGCAGATCGGCGAGGGGAAAAAGAGCGTCGCCTACAAGCTGATCTTCCGCTCGGACAGCGAGACCCTCAAGGACGAGCACGCCGACGCGGCCGTGGAGCGGGTGCTGGCGGCGCTGAAGCCCCTGGGCATCACCCTGCGCAGCTAATATTTTCCAGATGTGGACGGCATTTTTCTTGATTCTTGGGGCAGGATAGTGTATCCTACAAAGAGAGGTGATCGCTATGCAGGACAAAACCATGACCTTTTCCATCTATGAGGACAAGGAGGACGAGACCCGCCGCATCCTCACCCAGGTCTACGACGCCCTGAAACACAAGGGCTACAACCCCATCAACCAGATCGTGGGGTACATCCTGTCCGAGGACCCCACCTACATCACCACCTACGACAACGCCCGCAGTCTGGTGCGCAAGCTGGACCGCGACGAACTGCTGCGCACCCTGGTCAAATCCTACCTGGGCGAATAGGCGCTCTGTCATCTGAGATCCGCCCGCCGCCCCCTGCCGGGACGGCGGTAAAGGGACGCGGACTCCCCCTTCGGGAGTTCGCGCCCCTTTTTTGTTTTCCTTGCCAAGGCCCTGACAGAGATGTATCATAAAGGGGAAATAATTTTACATCTTGCAAAGGGGAAATAAACGGGCGCCCCTGCAAACAGGCAGGGGCGCAAAGCCACAGGGTCTTCTGCACGGGGAATGGCGGCGGCCGGTCGCCGCATTCGCCCCTGCTGCGGGGCCAGTTGGCAAAAAGAGGGGGTTTTACCGTGAGATTTGCAAAGAGACAGCGGGGGGTGGTCGCCCTCGCCCTGCTGGTGGCGCTGGCCGCCCTGTCGCTCTCCACCTGGGCGGAGGAGGCCCCTTATGCCGGGCCGGTCTTCACCTGGGCGGCGGCGGGGGACGGGGTCGCCGTCACCGGCTTTGACGACCGGTACCTCGCCTCCCTCACCGAGGCGCAGAGGGGGGACATCGCCATCGCCATCCCCGAAACCATCGGCGGCAAGCCGGTGACCGCCATCGGCGATCTGGCCTTTTACAACAACACCCACCCCTCGTACAAGGACTGCCGGTTCACCTCGCTGGACCTCTCCCAGGCGACCCACCTGGTCCAGATCGGGGAGATGGCCTTTGACAGCCACAGCGAGCTCACCGGCCCGCTGGCCCTCCCCACCTCGCTGGAGGCCATCGGCAAACAGGCCTTTATGGGCTGCCGGTTCACCGGCTCCCTCGACCTGCCCGCCGCCCTCACCACCCTGGGGCAGGGGGCCTTCAAGTACAACACCGGTCTCACGGGGGTGCGCTTTCCCGCCGGGCTGACCACCATTGAAAACGCGGCCTTTTCGGGCTGCACCGGTCTGTCGGGGGAACTGGCCCTCCCGAACTCCCTCGAGAAGATCGGCGCCCAGGCCTTTCAGTCCTGCACCGCCCTCACCAGCACCCTGGTCCTGCCCGAGGCGCTGACCTTCCTGGGCTCCCAGGCCTTTTACGGGACCAATTACTCCACCGCCGTCCTCCCCACAGACCCCGCGGTCGTCCTGGAAAACGGCGGCACCGCCTTTCGCAACTGCACCCGGCTGACCGCCCTCCTCTGCACCGGGGAGAACTACGCCGCCTACAGCCAATCCCTCACCTATGCCGACGCCAAAAAGCTGCTGGGCTACCCGGTGCGCGTCTCCTATGCCGACGGCTCGGCCCCCGCCCTCGAGCGGCTCTTTGGCCGCCCCCTCAACCTGGTCAAGGGCGCAGATGGCCACTGGGCGACGGACAGCAGCTTTGCCCTGCCGGCGGACGACAGCGGCAGCGGCTACCTGACCCGGTGGAGCTTTGCCGAGGGGGGGAGCGCCGTCTCCCCCACCAGCGCGGTGAGCGGCGCCACCCTCTACCCCGTTCGCGGCTACGCCGACCCGGTGCTGACCCCCAGCGACAGCCGGGTCTCCAAGGTGTACGACGGCCGGCCCGTCGAGTTGAAAATCGACATCTCCCACCCCCTCAAGGGCGACAAGGTCTTTTTCTACTGCATGTGGACCAAGGTCCACAACTATCAAAAGGACAAAGACAGGTGGTCCGCCGACAACTGCTGGACCGCCGTCGACGTGGCTGACAGCGCCCCCGGCGGCGGCGACTGGTACCAGGTGACCGTCTACGGCTACGACTACGCCACCAAGACCAACTTCTACAAGAGCCAGACCCACTACTTCTACCTCGACATCCAGCCGGCCGACGCCACCGTGCTGCCCGTCTGCGCCGGGGACGCCCCGCTGGGGTCCGGCCTCCCCTCCCTGGCCCTGGGCGAGGGCAGCACCCACGGCGCCATCGCCTGGGAGGAGGGCCAGACCCCGGTGGCCGGCACCGCCAACTACCGCTGGACCTTTGAGCCCGACAGCGACAACTACCGGGGCGCGGGCGGCGAGGTGGCGCTGACCCTACACCCGGCCCCGGACATCGCCGTCGAGGCGGGGGCGGGCGGCGCTGTCAGCCGGGAGGGGGAGATCCTCTGGGGGGAGGACGCGGTCTACCGCCTCACCCCCGACCCTGGCTACCGGGTGGACGCCGTTCTGGCCGACGGCGTCCCGGTGGCGGCGACAGGGCGCTACACCTTCCCCCAAATCAGCGGGCCCCACACCATGCAGGTCACCTTTGCCCCCCTGCGGGCGGAGGAGGCCGAGGAGATGATCGACGCCCTGCCCCCGCTGGACGGCACTCTCGCCCCCGAGGAGCAGGCCGCGGCGGAGGAGGCCGCCCTCGCCGCCAAGGTGCACACCGAGGCCCTGAAAAAGGGCGGCACCGCGCTCTCCGCCGGGGCGCAGGACGCCCTCAACGCCGCCCTGGCCCAGCTCTCCACCGTGACAGTGGAGGGACCGGACCACCCCGCCGTCGCCCTCAACCGGCCCGCCGCCCTCCTCTCCAACATGAGCCAGGAGGAGGCGGCCGCCCTGCAGGCGGGGGAAATCAGCCACTACCGCCTCTCCCTGCAGCGCGGCAGCGCCGCCCCCGACGGCCGGGAGCAGGCGGCCATTGAGACCGCCGCCCAGGGGTACGCCCTGGCCGACCAGCACAGCCTCACCCTGCAAAAGATCATCACCCGGGGGGAAGACACCGAGGTGGTGACGGTCGAGCGGCTCGCCGCGCCCATCTCCCTCACCTTCGCCGTTCCCCCCGCCCTGTAAGCGCCCGACGGCATCGCCCGGACACACGCCGTTCTGCGCACCCACCAGGCCCCCGACGGCAGCTGGACGGCCGAAATTTTGGAGGATGTGGACAACAGCGCCGCCACCGTCACCGTGCTGACCGACCGCTTTTCCACCTACACCCTGGTCTACCGGGACGAGGCGGTCGCCCCCGGGCGCTGCACCGTCCGCTTTGCCGGCACCGGGCTGGCGGACACAGAGGTCGCCGCCGGCAGCCTGCTGCCCCAACCCGCAGATCCGGTGAAAGAGGGGTACCGCTTTGGCGGCTGGTACCAGGACGGGGGCTGTACCCTCCCCTGGGACTTTGCCGCCGACCGGGTGGAGGGGGATCTCACCCTCTACCCCCAGTGGATCCCCCTGGAAGGGACGCCGGGCGAGGGAGCGATCCCCGCCCCTTCGCCCGCTCCTACCCCTGCCGAGGGGCCGCCGGCCGAGACCGGCGACACCGGTCTCCCCCTGGCTGTGGGGGCGCTGGCCCTCCTCGCCGCGGGGGCGGTCGCCGTCTCCCGCGCCCGAAAGCGGCGGTAACCTCGCGCCCGATGGCGGGGCCCTTTTGCGGCCCCGCCATTTTTTCTGCCCCGCCGAATTTCTTCCCGCCAAACAGGAAGATTTTTGGGCCGGAACATGGTACACTGGGAGGCAGAGAGGGGGTGCGGCAGATGGACGACGAGGAGAGGTGGCGGGCGGTGCGGGACTGCGACCCCGCCTGGGACGGGCGCTTTTTCTACGGGGTGAAAACCACCGGCATCTACTGCCGGCCCTCCTGCCGCTCCCGCCTGCCCGGCCGACAGAACATCCGCTACTTTCCCAGCGCCCGGGCCGCCGAGGAGGCCGGTTACCGCCCCTGCAAGCGCTGCCGCCCCGACCTGGCCGCCTACCGGCCGGAGGAGGAGTTGGCGCGGGCCGCCGCCGGGTGGCTGGAGGAGCATCTCTCCCGGCCCGACGCGCTGCGCGCGCTGCCGGGGGCCCTGGGGGTAAACGGCGACCACCTGCGGGCCCTCTTTCGCCGCCAGCGGGGCGAGACCCCCGCCGCCTTTCTGGTCCGCCGCCGGGTGGAGGCGGCCTGCCGGGCCCTGAAAGAGGGGGACGCGCCCATTTTACAGGTCTCCCAGGCGGTGGGGTTTGCCAGCCTGTCGGCCTTTTACGCCGCCTTCCGGCGGCAGGTCGGACTGTCGCCGGGGCAGTACCGCCAAAACACGTTGTCAAAGGAGAGGTGTCTATGAAGACCATCTGTTGGAGAGAGAGCCCCATCGGCCCCCTGGGGGTGGGGGAGGAGGACGGCGCCATCACCCTGATCCTCTTTGCGGGGCAGCAGCCCCCCGAGGGCTACCGCGAGGGGGAGACCTCCCTGCTGCGGGAGGCCTGGGCGCAGTTGGAGCGCTATTTCGCAGGCGAGCTGCGGCAGTTCTCCCTTCCCCTGGCCCCGGCCGGGACCCCCTTTCAGCAGGCGGTCTGGCGGGCGCTGGAGGAGATCCCCTACGGCGAGACCCGCAGCTACGGGGAGATCGCCGGCCGGGTGGGCAGGCCCAAGGCCAGCCGGGCGGTGGGGGCGGCCAACCACCGCAACCCCATCCCCATCGTCATCCCCTGTCACCGGGTCATCGGCGCGGGGGGGACCCTCACCGGCTACGGCGGCGGGCTGGACAGAAAGAAGCTGCTGCTGGACTTGGAGCGGCAAAACCGCCCCCCAAAGGGCTGAACCGCCTGCCCTTGCCCTCCATTGCCCCCCCTCGCCCCCCCTCGCCCTGCTCGGCAAGCCCTCCCCCGCTGTGTAAACGCGCTGCCACTGCGCGGGAGGGGCGGCCTTTCCCCAAACAGCCAAACAGACAAAGGGACGGGCGCGGCTTTTACAAGTCGCGCCCGTCCCTTTATTTGTCTGCCCTTATGTGCTGGAAATGCTCCATGGCAACGGGGGGACGGAGGCCGGCTTATTGGGCCGGCGGTGGGCCATTCGGCCCAACAGAAGCGCCCATTTTTGCAGGCCCCTCCTGCGCTAGCTCTTCTCCAAGATCTTGCTGCCGAATTGCTCTATGAAATCCTTTGCGCTCTCCCAATCCTCTATTTCCACTTTGGTGATCCTCTCCAATGCCATGCAACAGATATACTCATACAGGCCCTGATGCGGGCTCTTGTACAGGATCAAGTACAGCGGTTTTGCCGCCGCGTTCCCCATCTCTAAAACTTCTTGAAACTGCTCGCTCTCCAACGTGTAGGTGTACCAACCGGCGCCAAAAGCAAATTCCGGGTCTTCTCTCTCCCTTTTCTCTATTTCGCCGGTCAGCTCCTGCAACAGAGCAGCCACCCGTTCCAAGACTGCCGTGTCCACCGCTTCCATCAGCTTTTCTTCGTCTACGCCATCTGCCAAAATCTCATTCCAAGTGATTTCAGTTGACTCGCTGCCGCTGTTTTCCCCTGGGCTGCTGCTGTTGCCCATATCCCCTATATTTCCGTTTTGACATCCTGTAAAATAGAATATCATTACGCCCAACAGTATAAATACCAATGCTTTTTTCACATATTTTTCCTCACCAAATGCCGACTGGGGGTCGTCTATTTCTCGTCGCCGTGCTTTTTTCGCTGTCCGACGATCGCCATGACGGCCGCAAAAAAGCACAGGGCCGCGGCGCCCCATGCCGCGGGATGCCCCATCAGCCCGGCCACACAAAAGCAGACCGCCACGATGAGCAGGACCCAATAAAATCCTTTCACACCTGTCTCCCCCTCCCACTGTTCCGGTGCGCCCTCTCTGCCTAAAAGGCACCCTTTTTTTCATGATACCTTGTAGACCTGTTTTTTTCAAGGCCATTTGGTGGGGCCGAGGGAACTTCGCTGTTGAGGCACCCGCCCGCGACAGGAACCGACAGCCCCTTCCCTTTACAAACCCGCAGGGCGATGGTATACTGATAAAAAGTACCCAATAGGGAGTTGTGCGGCAACGCGGGGAGGGCTCTCCGCGTTGCCTATCTCTAGTGAAGAACAAATAAAGGAGGTCACCGGGATGGCACAGGTGCAAACGGCGCTGAAATACCAGGGGAAACCCCTCGCCCGCTGCGGCGACGAGCTGTATTTCGGCAGCATGGACGATAAATACATCGTGTATATGCAGATCTTGAGCAAGCAGACCTACCAGGGCGAGGAGATGGCCGACAAGGTGCGGCTCTCCCTCATGCTCACCGACACCAACCTCTCCCCCATCGAGCGCATCATCAAGAGCAGCGAGAAGAAGGGGCTGTGGGGGGCGCTGGAAATCGCCAATATCTGGCTGGAGCGCGCGAACGCAGAAGAAAAGTAGATCGGGTATGCAAAAAGGCAGGGGACATCATCGTCCTCTGCCTTTTGTGCAACTATCTCCCCGACCAAACGGGAAGGAGTGTTCCATATGTCCCTGTTTCACTGCCATTTTTTCTCCAAGGTGCTGCAGACCCCCACCGAGCTGACCGTCTGCCTCCCCTCGCCCCCCGACTACGTCTGCAAGGAGACCCCCATCGACCAGCTCTACGCCCCGGTGCAGGACAGGCTGCCAGTGCTGACCCTGCTGCACGGCCTCTCGGGGGACTGCACCAGCTGGCTGCGCGAGTCCAGCGTCGAGCGCTACGCCGCCGAGGCGGGGGTGGCCCTCGTCATGCCCTCGGCCCAGAACAGCTTTTACAGCGACCTCTCCCCCGCCGGCCCCTACTTCACCTACATCGCCGAGGAGGTGCCCCGCTTCTGCCGCGCCGCCTTCGGCCTCTCCACCCGGCGGGAGCAAAATTTCATCGCCGGGCTCTCCATGGGCGGGTACGGGGCGGCCAAGCTGGCCCTCACCCTGCCCGAGCGCTACGCCGCCTTCGCCAGCCTCTCGGGGGCGCTGGACGCGGCGGCCCTGGCCGGCCAGTGGAAGGGCGACCCCGCCTTTGCCCAAGTTGCCGCCGCCTTTGGCGACCTCGACTCGGTGGCGGGGAGCGAGCACGACCTCTACGCCCTGGCCCGGGGGCTGGCCGAGAGTGACGCCCCCCTGCCCGCCGCCTATCTCTGCTGCGGCACCGAGGACTTTCTCTACCCCTACACCCCCGCCTTTGCCGACTTTCTGGGGGCCCTGGGCTTTGACGTGACCGAGGAGGAGGGGCCCGGCGTCCACGACTGGGCCTTCTGGGACGAGTTCATCCAAAAGGTGCTGGCCTGGCTGCCCCTCCCCCGGCTGTAGAGGGGGGCGCGAAGTGAACATCACCCGCCGCCAGGTGCTGGACGACCTGCGCTTTTTAAAGGTGCTGGCCCGCCAGTACCCCACCATCCAGTCGGCCTCTACCGAGATCATCAACCTGCAGGCCATCCTCAACCTGCCCAAGGGGACCGAGCACTTTATGAGCGACCTGCACGGGGAGTACGAGGCCTTTTTGCACATCATGGGCAACGCCTCCGGCGCCATCCGCGAAAAGGTGGATCTGCTCTACCAGAACACCCTCTCCCAGGCCCAGCGGGCGGCCCTGGCCACCCTCATCTACTACCCGGAACAAAAGCTCAAAGAGGTCAAAGAGGAGACCCCCCAGGAGGAGCTGGGCGAGTGGTACCGCCTCACCCTGGGGCGGCTGGTGGAGGTCTGCCGGCTGGTGGCCTCCAAGTACACCCGCTCCAAGGTGCGCAAGGCCCTGCCGCCCGATTTTGAGTACATCATCGACGAGCTGCTGCACACCACCTACGACGAGCGCAACAAGGGCCGCTACTACGAGAACATCATCGCCACCATCATTGAGATCGAGCGGGGGGACGCCTTCATCGCCGCCCTCTGCGGCACCATCAAGCGGCTGATCGTCGACCGGCTGCACATTGTGGGGGACATCTACGACCGGGGCCCCCGGGCCGACATCGTCATGGACTCGCTGATGGCCCACCACTGCGTGGACATCCAGTGGGGCAACCACGACGTCCTCTGGATGGGGGCCGCCGCCGGCAGCCGCACCTGCATCGCCAACGTCCTCAACAACTCCATCACCTACAACAACCTGGAGGTGGTGGAGAACGGCTACGGCATCAGCCTGCGGCCCCTGGCCCTCTTCGCCGCCGAGACCTACGGCGGCCGGGACATGGCCGCCTTCCTCCCCAAGGGGGAGGCCACCCGCGGCTACAGCCCCAAGGACATCCACCGGGTGGCCTGCATGCACAAGGCCATCGCCGTCATCCAGTTCAAGCTGGAGGGGCAGATCATCCTGCGCAACCCCGGCTTTTTGATGGGGGAGCGGATGCTGCTGCACAAGATCGACCGGGCGCGGGGCACCGTCCGCCTGGACGGGCGGGACGTCCCCCTCAAGGACACCGACTTCCCCACCGTCGACCCCGCCGACCCCTACGCCCTGAGCGAGGAGGAGGCCCGGGTGATGGAACAGCTGAAATTCTCCTTTTTGCAGAGCGAGAAGTTGCAGCGGCACGTCCGGTTCCTCTACGCCAAGGGCGGGCTCTACAAGTGCTTCAACGACAACCTGCTCCTCCACGGCTGCGTCCCCCTGCGGCCGGACGGCAGCTTCCTCCCCTTCTCCTGCGAGGGGGAGGAGCTCTCGGGCCGGGCCTTTCTCGACTACGCCGAGGGGTTGGCCCGCCAGGGCTACTACGCCCAGCCCCACTCCCCCCAGCGCCAGCAGGGGAAGGACTACCTCTGGTACCTGTGGTGCGGCAAGAACTCCCCCCTCTTTGGGCGGGAGCGCATCGCCACCTTCGAGCGGCTGCTCTGCGACGACGAGCGCACCTGGGAGGAGCCCAAGAACCCCTACTACCTCCTCTACGAGCGGCCGGACATCTGCGAGAAGATCCTGCGGGAATTCGGCCTGGGAGGGCCGGGCAGCCACATCGTCAACGGCCACGTGCCGGTGCGGACCAAGGACGGGGAGAACCCGGTCAAGGCCGGGGGGAAGCTCATCGTCATCGACGGCGGCTTCTGCCAGGCCTACCAGCCCAAGACCGGCATCGCCGGATACACCCTCATCTACAACTCCTACGGGCTGCGCATCGTCTCCCACAGCCCCTTTGAGGGGGTGAAGGAGGCCATCCGCCAGGACCGGGACATCCTCTCCACCACCGTCCTCACCCAGGCCACCGAGCACCGCATCCAGGTGGGGGAGACCGACGTGGGGCAGGAGATCCGCGAGAACATCGACGGCCTGCGCAAGCTGCTGGCCGCCTACCGGATGGGGCTCATCAAGCAGGACCACTCCCACTGAAATCCGCAGTCGGGACTGCCGATGGAGCGGGGGGACGCGGGGCCTTTCCCTGCGGGGGGCTGGGGGGCGGGATGCCCGCGCCGCCGGCAGGCCGGGAGCGGGGCGCGCGCCGTCCGCCCCCCAGCCCGGCCCTCCCTTTCCGCCTTCGCGGCCCCCTTTGGTGCCGGGAAAGCGATGCGGCTCCCCCGGCAACACGGGGGCGCGGACACCGCAAAAAAAGCGCTGTGAGAAACGGTTTCTCACAGCGCTTTCTCTTTTTATGTATCCGACTTCCCGCCCCCGGGCCGCCGCGCCCGCAGGGCCGCGGCCAGCCCCCAGAGGGAGGCCAGCGCCGAGACCAGACAGAGGACGAAGGGGACGGGGCTTGTGTAGAGGGGCAGGGTAAGGGGGGGCGGCAGGGGCAGCCAGCGGCAGTTGCACCAGAGGAAGAAAGCCGGCGACCAGCCCAAAAGGGGGAGCTGCACCCAGGCCCGCTCCCCCCGCAGCCGCCCGTAGCCCGTGGCCGCCAGCACCTGCAAAAAGGTGAGGGCCGCCGCCAGGGAGAGCCAGAGCAGCGTTCCCGCCACGGCGGCCCCATATCGCGCGCCCATGGTCTCGAGATAGGTCTGCTGCACCCGCTGCACCCCCCACACACTGCCCAGCAAGAGCAGGGGGCCGGCCAGCAAAAATAGCCGCCAAGCCGTCCGTTTCATCTCTTTTTCTCCTCTCTATCCTATAGGTGAAGGGCCCCTTCCAGCCGCCGGCGGAGGATCGCCCCCCTGGGGGCGGGCTCCTCGCAGCGCAGGGAGAAGGCCATGTGGGGGTGGATGGCCTCGCGGATGGGCTCCCCCGCGCCGTCGCGCAGGTCGGCCACCGGCAGGGCCAGCGGGGCCCGGCCGGGGAGGAGGAGTTCCAGCTCCTCCCCCTCCCGCAGCCGGTTTTTCATCCGGCACCAGAGGCGGCCGTCCGCCCAGCGCTCGGCCACCGCCGCCACCTGGCAGCTCTGCAGGTACTGCCCGCTCTCGGTGAACTGGCGGGGCTGGCCGAAGTAGAAGCCGGTGGTGTAGGGCCGGTGGCTCACCGCCTCGGTCTCCCCCACCAGCCAGTCGGGGCAGGGCTCGTCCGGCGCGGCGGCCCAGCGGTCGATGGCGATGCGGTAGGCGTTGGTGACGGTCGCCGCGTAGTAGACCGACTTGGCCCGCCCCTCGATCTTGAAGCTGCCCACCCCGGCGGCCGCCAGCGCGCCCAGGTGCTCGATCATCCGCAGGTCGCCGGCGTTGAGGAGGTAGCTCCCCTGGCCGGGGATCTCCCCGATCTCGTGGTAGACGCCGGGGGCGCTCTCCTCCTCCAGCCGGTAGCGCCAGCGGCAGGGCTGGGCGCAGTCCCCCCGGTTGGGGTCCCGGCCGGCCAGGTACTGGGAGAGGAGGCACCGCCCGGACACCGACATGCACATGGCCCCGTGGACAAAGGCCTCCAGTTCCAGCTGGGGCGGGGTCTCCCGGCGGATGGAGGCGATCTCCTCCAGCGAGAGCTCCCGGGCCAGCACCACCCGGCTGGCCCCCATTTTATAGAGGGCGGTGGCGGTGGCCGCGTTGACCACCCCCAGCTGGGTGGAGACGTGCAGCGCCACCTGGGGCGCCGCCTGCCGGGCGGCCTCCATCACCCCCAGGTCGGCGATGATGAAGGCGTCCACCCCGGCCTCCGCCACCTCGGCCAGAAAGGCGGGCAGGGCGGCCAGCTCCCCCTGCCGGGGGAGGGTGTTGCAGGTCAGGTAGACCTTGACCCCCTTTTGGTGGGCCAGGGCCACCGCCCGCCGCAGCCCGTCGGGGGAGAAGTTCTCCGGCCCGGCCCGCATGCCAAAGCGCTGGCCGCCCAGGTAGACGGCGTCCGCCCCGTAGAGGAGGGCGACCTCCAGCCGCTCCTCATCCCCGGCGGGGGCCAGCAGTTCCGGTTTTTTCAGCACCGCCTACTTCCCCCGGGTCGCGTCGGCCTGGGCCACGTTCTTCTCGTGCTCGGGGAAGGTCTTGGCGTAGAGGTAGTTGTTGTCGGCGTCGGTGACAAAGTAGTAGTAGTCGTGGCTGGCCGGCCAGAGGGCGGCTTCCAGGGCGGCCTTGCCCGGGCAGGCCACCGGGCCGATGGGCAGGCCGGTGACCGTGTAGGTGTTGTAGGCCTCCGACTGCTCCTCGGTGTAGGGGATGCCGTAGGCGTCATAGGCCCGCAAAAAGACGATGGTCACGTCCGACTGGAGCATGGGCAGGCTGCTGCCGGCGGCCATCCGGTTGTGAAACACCCCGGAGACCTGCTTCATGTCCTCGTTGGTGAAGGACTCCTTCTGGATGATGGAGGCCAGGGTCACCGTCTCCTCCAAGCTCATCCCCAACTCGTCCATCCGCGCCCGCATCTCGGCGGTGATCTGGCTGTCGAAGTGGGCGAGCATGGTCTGGGCCACGGCGGCCGGGTCGCTCCCCTTTTCAAACTGGTAGGTGTCGGGGAAGCAGTAGCCCTCCATCTTCAAGATCTTCAGGGGGGAGTCGCTCACCTCTGCCTCGAAAGAGCCCTCGAACTGGCCGGTCTGCAGGGCCTGCAAAAAGGCGTCCCCCTTGCAGACCCCCGCCTCTTCCAGGGCGGCGGCGATCTGGGGCAGGCTGTACCCCTCGGGGATGGTGACGGTGGCCACGTTCTCGTTGATCGCCGCCTGCTGGAGGGCGGCGATGACGTCCTTGTAGGCCGCCTTTTTGGGCAGCTCGTGGTTGCCGAACTGGTAGGTGCCGTCGCCCCCACTCAACTTGGAGTAGAGGCGAAAGAGGGTCTTGCTGCCGATGACCCCCTCCTCCTTGAGGGCCGAGGCGATGGCCGCCGTCGAGGCCCCCTTCTCCACCGTCACCGTCACCAGTTGGCTGTCGTCGCCCCCCCAGCCGCCGATCTCCGACGCGGCGTAGAGGCCCAGCCCCCCGGCAATGAGCAGCAGCGCTGCCAGGACGATTGCCACGATCAGCAGGGTCTTTTTCTTCTTTCCGGCGGTTTGCTTGTTCAGGTGTTCCATGCGCTTTCTCCTATCGGGCGGCTATCGCTTTGCCGCGTACTCTCCCCTCTCGGTGAGGAGGATGTCCACCGGCTGATCCCAGGGATCAACCTCGATCTCGTCCAGCAGGCAGGCCTCGTAGCACAGGCCGACCTTGAGCCCGGGGTAGTTCTTCAGGTATCGGTCGTAGTAGCCCCCGCCGTAGCCCACCCGGTGGCCCCGGCGGTCAAAGGCCAGCCCGGGCACCAGGATGGGCAGCGCCATCCGCTTGTCCAACACGGTGGAGCCGGTGGGTTCCAGGATGCCGTAGGGGCCTTTGGCCAGCTGCCGCGACCCCTCAAAGCGGACCATCCGCATCTTCCCCGCGGGGCTGGTCTGGGGCAGGTAGACCCGCTTTCCCTCGGCCAACAGCCGGCGCATGATCCGCCGGGTGTCCACCTCCTGCGGGAGGGAGTAGTAGAGGGCTGCGCCCCGTTCGTCCCCGCCCGCCCCCTCGAAAAAGCCCCGGGCAATGGCGGTGTCCATCTTGTTTTTGGGCCCGGGCCGCAGCCCCTGGCGGTAACTGCGGGCTCTCTCCCTGGCCTCCTTTTTCGAGACCGCCTTCTCGGCCATTTAAATCGCCATAGAGGCCTTGACCGCCTCCATGGCCTCTCTGCCGCAGAGCTGTTCCACCAGCGCCAGGCCGAATTCCACCGCCACCCCGGCGCCCCGGCCGGTGGTGAAGCGGCCGTCCCGGCAGACGGCCTCGCCGGTGCAGACGGCCTTTCCCAACTGGTCCTGAAAACCGGGGTTGGCGGTGGCCCGGCGGCCGTCCAGCAGCCCCCGGTGCCCCAGGATGGAGGGGGCGGCGCAGATGGCGGCGATGGGGATCTCCCGCTCCAGGCAGAAGTCGATCGCCCCCTGCACCACCGGGCTCTTCTCCAAATTGAGGGTGCCGGGCAGCCCGCCGGGGAGGACGATCATCTCCAGCTCCGCCCCCGGCGCAAATTCGCTGTCGGCCAGGTCGCAGCGCACCGTCACCCCGTGGGAGCTGGTGATCTCCCGGCCGCCGATGCCCACGGTCCGCACCTCTTTCTTGGCGCGCCGCAGGGCGTCCACCGGGGCCAGGGCCTCGGTCTGTTCAAATCCCTCTGCCAAAAATACTGCTATCATCGCGCGAAACCTCCATTCTCGCCCCCTCAAAGGGGGCGTTTCCCCGCCGGTCAGTCGTAGAGGAGACCGGCGTAACAGCTCTCTGTTTTTGCCCCCAACAGCCAGTCGGGGGCGCTGGGCGCCGGCCGCAGTTGGGCAAAGCGCCCGACCTCCCCCCGGCCGGCAAAGAGGGGGGAGAAGACCGGCAGCGCCAGCCGGGCCCGGGCGGCCCCCGTCTGGGCGAACAGGGCGGCGAGGGCGGCAAGGGCGCTCCCGTCGTCGGGGGCGGCCAGCTCCTTGACGACCAGCTCCTCCCCGTCTCTCTGGTAGAGCAGGTGCCCGCCGGCAAAGCCCAGGGCGTCGCCCCCCCAGAAGCGGCAGTCGGCCACCGCGTGGCGAAGGCCCGCCGGGCCGTGGGCCAGGTAGCCGCCGGCCAGAAAGGCCGCCTCCCGGCTGTCTGCCAGCGCCTCTGGCGAGAGGGGGGGCAGGGGGCAGCCCGCCCCCACGGCGCACTCGCCCCGCGCCACCGTCAGCCGCCGCAGGCCGCCCCACTCCCGGTAGCCGCGGGCCCCGTAGAAGGAGAAGAGGGAGGGCTCCCCCGGCACCAGGGCGATGCCCGCCCGCCCGCCGGTCTCCCGGCGGTAGACCTCCTCCAGCATCCGGGACATGATCCCCTCCCCCTGCCGCTGGGGCAGGGTGGCCGCCGCGTAGAGGTACCAGAGGGGGACCCGCTCGCTGCCCCGGCGGTACTCCACCGGCAGCAGGAAGAGGGCGGCGGCGGGGCCCGCCTCGTCCTGCCAGAGGTAGGGGCGGCAGCTCTCCCGCCAGGTTTGCCAAAAGAGGCGGACGTACTCCTCCCCGTCGCCAAAGCCCGCCCGCCAGATCGCACAGAGGGACGCGAAGTCCCCCGGCCCCGCCAGGCGGAGCATCAGTCCGCCACCCGGGCGATGAACTTCTCCACCATGCACTCGGGGTGGTAGGAGAGCTTGGCCTTGCGCAGCCCCTCCTCGCCCAGGTCCTCCTCCCGGTTGATGTAGGTGTAGCCCCCGCAGAGGTTGCGGGCGAACTCCCGGTTGATGATGGGGTAGGCCCCCCGGTAGTCGGAGAAGGCCTTCTCCACGTGCACGTCCACCATGGTGTCGTTGAGGGCGTGGCCGAAGCTGTAGGCCACCACCCGGTCGTCCACCCGGATCAGCCCGCCGAAGAGGCCCAGCTCGTCCCAGTGGGCAAAGGCCTTTTTCACCGCGCAGTACTCGATCTGCAGGCTCTCGCTCTGGGTGCAGCCGTTTTCGCGGCACCACTCCTCGTTCATGGCCAGGCAGTCGGCCATGTTGTCCTCGTCGATGATCTCAAAACGCCAGTTGTAATTTTGCTCGAAGTAGGAGATGTGGTTGCGCTTGGAGTGGTACTTCTTCCCCGAGAGGGTGGCCAACTTCTCCTGTAAGTAGACGTAGTCGTAGAAGTCCCGGTTGTACTCCAACCGCACCCGGTCGCCGAAATGGCCGGTGAGCAGCGCCGCCTGTTTGGGGCCCGCGCCGCTGATGACCAGCTGTTTGCCGAGGGCGTCGGCGTCGGCCTTGCAGGCCGCGTACCACACCCCCACGTCCACCGCGCCGGCGGGGAACATGTAGTTGACCGTCTCCCCCTCCACACTGCGGGCGAGAAACATCCCCTCGTACTCGGTGAACTGGATGCCGTACCCCTCCCACCACATGAACATGTTGCTGAAGGTGTACTCATCGCTGGTGTACTGGCTCTGGTCCAGCAGGGGCTGGACCCATTTTCGGTCTTCGATCTCCGGCGTTTTAAATGACAACATACAATTTTTAACTCCTTTTTTGGTCACAGGGCGGCCTCGACCGCGCCGCGCAGCTCTTCGCCGATCTCCTCCACCGGGCGGGGAACGCCCCCCCGGGCGCAGTCGATGACCGTCCACCCCAGCTTCTGGCAGCAGTAGAGGGCGGCCTGGCGGCAGTGGTTCAGGTAGGCCAGGTCCTGTTCGTGGATGTCCTTCTCGCCGCTGGCGGCGTAGCGCTTGTCCATCAGCTTCTGCGAGGCCTCGGGCGGCATGTCCAGGTAGAAGACCGCCGCCGGGCGGGGGATGCCCAACTTGCCGAACTCAAAGTCGTAGAGCCAGTCGAGAAAGCCGTCCCACTCCCCCCGCGAGAGCTTGGCCGTCTGGTGGACGGCGTTGGAGGTGGTGTAGCGGTCGCAGAGGATCAAGCTCCCGGCCAGATAGGCCTCCCGCCAGTCCTGGCGAAAGCTGGCGTAGCGGTCCACGGCGAAAAAGGTGGAGGCGGCGTAGGCGTTGACGTCCTCCGGCTTTTGGCCGTAGCTGCCGTGCAGGTACTCGGTCAGGGCCCCGGCGGCCGGGTCCCCGTACCGGGGGAAGGAGAGCTTTCGCACCGCTCGCCCCTCCCCCTGCAGCCGCCGGGTCAAAAGCTCCGTCTGGGTGCCCTTGCCGCTGCCGTCGAGCCCTTCGATGACAAACAGTTTGCCGCTCACCGGCAAGACCTCCTCACAGTTTTTCCAATTTGGCGAAATTCGCCATGATCTTCTTCACCCCGGCGCCCTCAAAGGCGATCTCCAGCAGGGTGTCGCCCCCCATGGGGGTGGTGCGCAGCACCCGACCCCGGCCGAACACCTTGTGGGAGACCAGGTCGTCGGCCTGGTAGGTATTGCCGCCCCCGGCTGCGGCGGGGCGGCCGGTCTGCCCCCCCAGCCCCAGGTTGTTCTGGGCCCGGAAGTGGCCCACCTGCTTGGCGGCGCCCCCGCCGAAGAGGCCGCTGGGCAGTTCCTCCGCCCCCTCGTGCTCCACATACTCCTCGGGGATCTCCTGCAAAAAGCGGCTGGGCTGGTTGCGCTGGGTCTGGCCGAAGAGCATCCGCTGCCGGGTGTGCAGCAGGTAGAGATTCTCCTTGGCGCGGGTGATGCCCACATAGCACAGCCGGCGCTCCTCCTCCAGCTCCTCGGGGGAGTAGAGGGACTGCCGCCCGGGGAAGATGCCGTCCTCCATCCCGGCGATGAAGACGTTGGGGAACTCCAGCCCCTTGGCGGCGTGCATGGTCATCAGCACCACGCTGTCGGCCTCCCGGTCGAAGTTGTCGATGTCGGTGATGAGGGCGATCTCCTCCAAAAACTCCTGCAAGCTGGGCTCCTCGGCGGTCTGCTCGTAGCGGACCACGTTGGAGACGAACTCCTCGATGTTCTCCAGCCGGGTCTCCCCCTCAAAGCCCTGGGCCCGCAGGGAGGCGGCGTAGCCGGTCTCCTCCAAAAGGCGCAGGGTCAGCTCCGACATCTTCTCGCTCTCCCTGGCGGCGATCAGCTCGTCCATCACCTGGGTAAAGGCGGCGATGGCCTTTTTCTTGCCGGAGAGGGCGGGGTAGCTCTCCGCCTCCCGCAGCACCTCGTAGAGGCTGAGGCCCAGCCCGGCGGCGATCTGCTCGGCCTTGGCCACGGTGGCCTCGCCGATGCCCCGCTTGGGCTCGTTGATGATCCGCTTGAGGCGGATGGCGTCGGAGGGGTTGTTGAGGACGCTCAGATAGGCCACCAGGTCCCGGATCTCCTTGCGGTCGTAAAAGCGCAGGCCGCCGATTATTTTATAGGGTACCCCCGCCCTGGCGAAATATTTTTCAATGGCGTTGGACTGGGCGTTCATCCGGTAGAGGATGGCGTGGTCGCCGTAGCGGTATCGCCCCTCGGAGACGTTTTTCACCACCGTGTCGCCGATGAACTCGGCCTCGCCGAACTCGTCCCGGGCGGTGTAGTCGATGATCTTTGCCCCGTCGCCCTTGTCGGTCCAGAGGTTTTTGCCCTTGCGGGCGGTGTTGTTGGCGATGACGCTGTTGGCCGCGTCGAGGATGTTCTGGGTGGAGCGGTAGTTCTGCTCCAGCCGGATCACCTCGGCCCCGGGGAAGGTGCCCTCAAAGTTGAGGATGTTCTCGATGGTGGCGCCCCGGAACTTGTAGATGGACTGGTCGTCGTCCCCCACCACGCAGAGGTTTTGGTGCCCCCTGGCCAGCATGCTCACCAGCTCAAACTGCACCCGGTTGGTGTCCTGGTACTCGTCCACCAGTATGTAGCGGTAGCGCTGCTGGTAGTACTCCAGCACGTCGGGGTTTTGCTGGAACAGCCGCACCGTGTGGTAGATGATGTCGTCAAAGTCCACGGCGTTGGCCCGCTTGAGGGCGTCCTGGTAGCGCTTGTACACCTGGGCGGTGACGCGGAGCTTGTAGTCGGGGTGCTCCTGCGCGGCGTACTCCTCCCAGTCCACCATGCTGTCCTTGAGGCGGCCCAGGTTGTGCAGCATCGCCTTGGGGGGGAACATCTTGTCGTCGACCTGCATCTCCTTTAAGATGGTCTTGAGCAGCCGCAGGGCGTCGTCCTGGTCGTAGATGGTGAAGTTGGAGGTAAAGCCCAGCCGGTCGATGCCCCGGCGCAGGATCCGCACGCAGGCCGAGTGGAAGGTGCTGGCCTGGATGTCGCTGGCCTCCTCCCCGATCATGGCGATCAGCCGGTCTTTGAGCTCGCCGGCGGCCTTGTTGGTAAAGGTGATGGCGAGGATGTTCCAGGGCCGGGGGGCGTTCACCGAGAGCTTGCGGAAGGTCTCGGCGGGGATCTCGTCCCCGTTTTGGATGGCGCTCTCCAGGTTGAGGATGTCCTCCTCGGTGGGGGTGCCGTAGACCTTGTCGCTGTGGTAGGCCTGGCCGAAGGCCACCAGGTTGGCCACCCGGTTGACCAGCACGGTGGTCTTGCCGCTGCCGGCGCCGGCCAGGATCAGGATGGGGCCCTCGGTGGTGAGGGCGGCCCTCTTCTGCATCTCGTTGAGACCCCGGAAGCGGTAGTCGATATACTGCTTGCGCAGGGTCAAAAATTGGGACTGGTAGTCTGTCATAAAAATCTCCTTGCGGGTGTGATGGGAAGGCGCGCCGGCGCCGCCGGAAGGGGGCGGGGCGCGGGGCGGCCGCCGCCGATGGGGGGCCGCGTTTTCTCCCCTATTGTACCACATCTCCCCATCCAATAAAAGAAAAAGCGCCGATTTTCAGCCCGCAAATTGGATGTCTCGCCTCTTCTTTCGACGGCGTGGACAGATGGCGAAATTGGTCGTATAATAGAAAAAAAGGGCGGTTTGTCGTTTCTGTCTCTGGGTTGGCCGCCCGCTGAAAAGGGGTGTGTTTCACCGTGAAAAGGGAAAGTCTCATACAGCTGATCTTGGCGGTGCTGGTGCTGGTCCTCTCCGCCCTCTGCCTGGCGCGGGTGCTGGCCATGGACCTGTGGATGCCGGTGATCTTGGGGCTGTTGAGCGTCATCAGCTTTGTGGCCGGGTGGCGCGCGGTGAAGGAGAAAAAGACCTTTTTGGTGGTGGTCTTTTACCTGTGCGGGCTGTTTGCCCTGGGGGTGGCCCTGGTCGCGGTGTCCATGCGGTAAAGGCCCTTTCCTCCCTCCCCCCTTGGATCGGCCAGAGCGAAACCGCGAGAAAGAGCGCCCGAAGCACAAGGCTTCGGGCGCTCTTTTTAGGTGAATGTAGAGGAAATCGCCGCAAAATGGCTATTTGCAGATGTTGATGAGGACACCGGCCGCGACTGCCGAGCCGATGACGCCGGCCACGTTGGGGCCCATGGCGTGCATCAGCAGGAAGTTGGCGGGGTTCTCTTTCTGGCCGACCTTCTGGGAGACGCGGGCGGCCATGGGCACAGCCGAGACACCGGCCGAGCCGATGAGGGGGTTGATCTTGCCCTTGCTCAGGACGTACATCAGCTTGCCCAGCAGCACGCCGCAGGCGGTGCCGACACAGAAGGCGATGAGGCCCAGGGCGATGATCTTGAGGGTCTTGGGGTCGAGGAACCGCTCGGCCGTGGCGGTGGCGCCAACGGTGACCCCCAGGAAGATGGTGATGATGTTCATCAGCTCGTTCTGGGCGGTCTTGGCCAGGCGCTCGACCACGCCGCTCTCGCGCATCAGGTTGCCCAGCATCAGCATGCCGACCAGCGGGGCGGCATCCGGCACCAGGAAGGAGACGATGAGGGTGACCATGATGGGGAAGACGATCTTCTCGATCTTCGAGACCGGACGCAGGGTCTCCATCACCACCGCGCGCTCTTTCTTGGTGGTGAGCAGCTTCATGATGGGCGGCTGGATGATGGGGACCAGGGCCATGTAGGAGTAGGCCGCGATGGCGATGGCGCCCAACAGGTCAGGGGCCAGCTTGCTGGTGACGAAGATGGCGGTCGGGCCGTCCGCGCCGCCAATGATGCCGATGGAGCCGGCCTCCTGCGGGGTAAAGCCCAGCAGGGTGGCGCCGATGAAGGTGAAGAAGATACCGCCCTGGGCGGCAGCGCCCAACAGGAAGCTCTTGGGGTTGGCGATGAGGGGGCCAAAGTCGGTCATACAGCCAATGCCCAGGAAGATGAGCGGCGGGTAGATGCCCAGTTTCACGCCCTGATAGAGGTAGTAGATCAGGCTGCCGGCCATCTCCTTGCCGGTCACTGGGTCTATGTAGGGGGCCGCGTAGGAGTTGAGGTTGGCGACCGGGATGTTGGCAAGCAGCATGCCGAAGGCGATGGGGAGCAGCAACAGCGGCTCGAACCCGCGGCCGATGGCCAGATAGATCAGCACACAGGCAATGGCGATCATGACCAGGTTCTGCCAACTGCAGTTGGCAAAGCCGGACGACGTGAGGATGCCGCCAATGGCGTCCAAAGCTTGTTGAATCATGGCTTCATTTCCTTTCTGTTTCGGTTACGGGATTTAAAAGGGGCGGGTGTTTTCCACAATGCCGGCGGCGCCCCAGGCGGGACGGGTCTGCTTTTTGCGCTTGATGCTGCGCACGGCAAAGGGCTTGCCGCCCATCATGCTGGCAACTGCGGCGGAAATGGCTGCCACGACCTCACCCGGGATGCCGGCGGTGGCGTTTGCCACCGGAGCGGGCGCCTTGGGGGCGGGAGCGGCGGGCTTGGCCTCGGTTTTGGGGGCGGCGGGCTGCTTCGGCTTGGTGAAGCTGCTCAACAGTTTGCCCATCAGCCAGATGCAGAAGGTCAAAAAGATGAGGGCCGCAAAAACCACAGCCATGCCGGTAATGGTGACCAGAATTGCAAAGTCCATATCGCGATCTCCTTTTCTATATTCATTTTGTGAAAATTCCAATCGAATACATTATACCCCAAGGGCCTGTCTATTTCAATTCGGAGTGAACAATTTTTTAACAAATGGCTGCTGATTTTTTAACGGCGAAATTGTCTTTGTTTTGTCAAACTCGTCCAACTCCCCTCCCCCCTTTCCGCCGGGCGGGCTGCGATTGCCTTTTTGCGCAAAATGTGATAGGGTGAAGTCGTCAAAACCGTCTGTGTTAGGAGGGACCCCGCTATGGACACATCTTCCGCCGTCAATCTGCCGGAAATCCCCCAGGGCCTCACCCTGGAGGGGGTCTGGAACTGGTTTTTGGGCATGCTGCCCTCGCTGGCCAAAGCCGCCCTTATCCTATTGGTGGGCTATATCGCCATCAAGGTGATCCTGCGGCTGGTGGACCGGGTGGTCAAGCGCCGCAACCTCTCCCCCAGCGCCTACAAGTTTTTCTCCTCCGTCCTCAAAATCGTCCTCTGGTTCCTGGTGCTCTTCACCGCCGGCAGCTCCCTGGGCATCGAACTGTCGAGCTTTTTGGCCATCTTCAGCGTGGCCGGCATCGCCGTCTCCCTGGCGGTGAAGGACAGCCTGACCGATGTGGCCGGAGGGCTGCAGATCCTCATCACCAAGCCCTTTGGGGTGGGGGACTTTGTCGATCTCGACGGCACCTCGGGCACGGTGCTGGAGATCGGGGTGGTCTACACCAAGCTGCTGACCATCGACAACCGGGGCATCTACATCCCCAACGGCCAGGTGACCAGCTCCAAAATCATCAACGCCTCCAGCGAGGAGAGCCGCCGCCTGGATCTGGTGGTCCCCATCCCCTACGAGGCCGACTTTGAGCGGGCCATCGAGCTGCTCAAGGGGATCGTCTACGCCCACCCGGACAGCTACAAAGAGCCCGCCCCCCTGATCCGGCTGTCGGAGTTTGGGGACAGCGCCCTGGAGATCGCCGTGCGGGTCTGGACCGAACCGGCGAAGGTCTTCCCCCTGAAATACGACCTGCTCGAGGAGATCAAGCGCACCTTCGACAGAGAGGGCATCCCCATCGCCTACCCCCACTTGGATGTGACACTGGTCAAATAGGAGGACAAGCCGCTTTTTATGGCCGCCTCGACGCGCTGGACAGCGCCGGGGCGGCTTTTTGTCGCCCCAGACAGAGGGCCATTTTCGCCGCTGCGCTTCCCCCGCCAATGCGAGCCCTTGCAAGCAATGGCCTTTTGGAGAAAACAGAGAGAAAGGATCTGCGTTCAGTTCAATGCAGTGCGAATGGCAAGCGCACAGGGATTTCCCGGCAGGTCCGCACTGACAAAATAGGGGAAAAATGGAGAAAAAAGATGGGCGGCAAAAGAAATTGCGAGAAGATTGACAAGGGTCTGTACAAAAGATATAGTAAAAGGGCAAACAGGTATTCGCTTTTATACAAGTTTGCTGTCGCACCCGTGCGGGTGCGGGGATTGAAATATTGGAACCGTAGTCATTTTGGGCGCAGTGTACAGTCGCACCCTGTGCGGGCGCGGGGATTGAAATGAGTGGTGGGTTCGGTGCAAGAAATGTAGTGCTCAAGTCGCACCCTGTGCGGGGGCGTGGGTTGAAATTCGGACAGCCCCTCGAAAAACGGGAAGAAGCTGTGGTCGCACCTCATGTGGGTGCGTGGATTGAAATTGGGCAGACACAGCGGTCAGTCTCGTCGAAGCTAGTCGCACCCCGCACGGGTGCGGCAACAAACCGCTCCGCCACCTTGCCTTCTGAGCCCAAAAAGAGCTGCCGCCGATTCTCTCGGCGGCAGCTCTTCTGCGGTGCGGGCGGCTTTAGCGGGCGGTGTCGATTTTGATTTCGTGCTCACACTCGGCGTTGCACTGGGCGTTTTCCTTGGTGAACTTCTGCTTGGCCTGGTTGACCTTGTCGGCCTGGGCGGCGGGGGCCTGGTACCAGCCCCGCTTCTGCATCTCCTCGAAGACCTCCATCTGGATCTGGTGCTCCTCGGCGAGGATGTCCATCATCACGCCCTTCATCTGCTTGGTGGCGCACTCGTCGGCAAAGGTGTTGTAGATGCCGGTGATCTGTTTTTGCGAGCTCAGCATGTCGGTCAAAATCGACTTGTCATCCATCATGTTGTTCATCTTCCGTTCCCCTTTCCCTGCCTGCCCTTACAGGCAGGAGAGCAGCTTGTCAAAGTGGTTCTGGTGCTTGGCGGCCATCTGCTCACACTTGCTCTTCACCTGCGGGTCGGCGCAGATCGAGGCGTACATCTGGTACTTGGCAATGAGGTTTTGCTCCATAGTCAGGCTGTCCTCAATGCCGGACAGCTCTTTCTCTGTAATGTTCTCCACCGGTCATTCCCCCTTTTTTTGCTTGGAAAAAACAGCCGTCGCAGTCCCTGCAGCCGCGGCGGCCGCTTCTTCCCTATCAGTTTGCGCAGTCCGGCGGGGAAGATGCAAAAAAGCGGATGGAAGTCCATCCGCTTTTTTCTTTTGAAAAAATCTGTTTTTTTGATAAAATCCGCCAAAATACAACTACAAATCGTATAAAACGCAATCAATAGTCCCTGTCGTAGTTGATGCTGTACCCGTCTTCCATCAAATCCAGGGCCATGCCGGTGCCGATGGCCACGCAGTCGATGGGGGTCTCCGACACGTAGCAGCGCACCCCGGTCTCTTTGGAGATGAGCTCGGGCAGGCCCTTGATGAGGCTGCCGCCGCCGGTGAGCATGATGCCGTCCTCCCAGATGTCGCCCACCAGTTCGGGCGGGGTCTTTTCGAGGATGCCCTTGATGGTGGCGACCATGCTCATGGCAAACTCGTTGAGGGTGGGGGTGAGCTCGGAGGAGCTGACGGCGATCTTCATCGGCAGGCCGGTCTCCAGGCTGCGGCCCTTGACCTCCATCTCGGTCTCGGGGAGGACCCCCTCCATCACCGCGCCGATCTCCTTTTTGACCCGCTCGGCGGTCCGCTCGCCGATGAGCACCTTGCGGTTGAGGCGGATGTAGTTGATGATCTTTTCGTCAAACTGGGTGCCGGCGCACTTGACCGAGGTGGAGAGCACCACGTCGTTGAGGGAGATGACGGCGATGTCGGCGGTGCCGCCGCCCACGTCCACCACCATCCGCCCCCGGGGCTTGGAGATGTCGATGCCCGAGCCCAGGGCCGCGGCGATGGGCTCCTCCACCAGGAAGATCTTGCGGGCCCCGGCCGAGAGGGCGGCGTTGACCGCGGCCCGCGACTCGACGTTGGTCACCGAGGAGGGGACGCAGATGGCCACCTTGGGCTTGACCACGTAGGAGGAGCTGACCTTGCGGATGAAGTACTTGACCACCTCTTCGGTCATGTCGATGTCGGAGATGACGCCGTTTTCAAGCGGGCGCTTGGCGACGATGTGGGCCGGGGTCTTGCCCGCCATCTCCTGCGCCTTTTCGCCGATGGCCAGCACCTCGCCGGTCTTTTGGTTGACGGCGATGACCGACGGCTCTTTGACCACGATCCCCTTGCCCACCACATAGATGATGATGGAGGTGGTCCCCAGGTCAAAGCCAATATCATAATTTGCCATTTGCTTCCCTATTCCTTTCCTTACCTGCGGCTGCCGCCGCGCAGAAATACACCCGTTCACAGCCCCTGACCCGCAGCATCTTGGCGCACTCGGCGGCGGTGCCGCCGGTGGTGACGATGTCGTCGCAGAGGAGGAGGGTCTTGCCCCGCACCGCCGCCCGGTCGGCCACCTCAAAGGCGCCCAGCAGGTTTTCCCTGCGGGCCGGGAGGCCCAGCCGGTGCTGGTAGGGGGTGTCGAACAACTTGACCAGCGCCCCCTTCAAATAGGGGATGTCCAACTCCCGCGCCAGGTGCTGGGCCAGCAGTTCGCTGTGGCCAAACCCCCGTTCCCGCCGCTGGCGGGGGCGGCCCGGCACGCAGACGACCCCCTCGATCTCCTCAAGGGGGAGAACGGCGCGGCAGGTGTCGGCCATGTGGGCCGCCAGCACCTCGGCCGATCCCAGGCGGGCGGAGAACTTGTAGGCGGTGATGGCCCGGCGGACCGGCCCCTCGTACCAGAAGGGGGCGATATCCCCCTCGGCGTAGGGCAGGGTCTCCCCCTGCGCCTCCAACACGCCCTTACGGTTTATTGTATCCGATATGCGGTGGCTTTGCAACGTGCATTTTGGACAGACCCGCTGTCCCAGGGGGATGGCGTCGCCGCAGAAGGGACAGACCCGGGGGTAGAGCAGGCGGAGGGCCGCCGCGAGGGCCCTCACCCGAGGATGTCCCGCAGGAAGGAGCCCAGCCCGCTGTAGCGCAGGGTCTTGCGGTTGTTCTCCACCATCATCTCCACGGCGCGGCGACTGCCCACGATCACCAGCAGCTTTTTGGCCCGGGTGACGGCGGTGTAGAGGAGGTTGCGGAAGTAGAGCTTGGGGTTGGGTTCCAACAGGGAGAGGATGACCGCGTCGAACTCGCTCCCCTGGCTCTTGTGGACGGTGACGGCGTAGGCGTGCTCGATCTCCCCCAGCATGTCGGGGGTATAGGCGGCGCGCTTGTCCTCGTAGCGGATGTGGATGAGGCCGTTCTTGCGGTCGATCTCCTCGATCTGCCCCATGTCGCCGTTGAAGACCCCGGTCCCCTTCTCGCCGGTCTCCTCCTGGGTGGTGACGATGTCGTAGTTGTTGCGCGTCTGCATCACCTTGTCCCCCTGGCGAAAGCTCATCCCCATATAGCCGATCTCGGGCTGGCCGCGGGCGGGGTTGACCGCCTCCCGGAGGATGCGGTTTTGCTGCTGCACCCCGGCGGCCCCCCGGCGGCCCGGGGAGAGCACCTGGATGTCGGCGGGAGAGAGGCCGTAGGCCTTTGGCAGCCGGGTGGTGACCAGGTCGCGGATGAGGGCCAGGCCGGAGGGCTTGTCCCTTGCGGGGAGGAAGAAAAAGTCCTTGTCCCGCTGGGCCAGGTCGGGCACCTGCCCCTCTAAGATCTCGTGGGCCGAGGTGACGATGGCGCTCTGGGCAGCCTGGCGAAAGATGTGGGAGAGCCGCACCACCGGGAAAAAGCCGGAGTCGATGATGTCTTTGAGCAAGTTGCCCGCCCCCACCGAGGGCAGCTGGTCGTAGTCCCCCACCAGCACCAGCTTGCAGTTGAGCTTGATCGCCCGCAGCAGCGCCTCGAAGAGGAGGACATCCACCATCGACACCTCGTCGAGGATGAGGACGTCGCAGTCCAGCAGGTCCTCCTCGTTCTTGGTGAAGGCCAGGGTGCCGTCCTTCTGGTACCCCGCCTCCAACAGGCGGTGGATGGTCTTGGCCTCCCGCCCGGTGACGGCGCTCATCCGCTTGGCGGCGCGGCCGGTGGGGGCGCAGAGGGCCACCTTGCGGCCGTCCTTCTCGAAGAGCTCGATCATCCCGTTGATGGTGGTGGTCTTGCCGGTGCCGGGCCCGCCGGTGAGGACCACGAACCCCTGGCGCAGCGCCTGGGCGATGGCCTCCCTCTGGGTGTCGGCGTAGACGATGCCCAGCGCCTTCTCCTGGGCTGCGATCTGCCGGTCCCACTGGGTGCCGTTGTCGGGCATGAAGGAGATGAGCATCTGCAGACGGGTGGCGATGTAGCCCTCGGCCCGGTAGTAGTCGGGCAAAAAGATCATGGGCCGCTCGTCCCCGGTGTATTCCACCAGGTTCTCCCGCTCCAGCATCTCGCCGATTTCAAAGTCCACCCGCTCGGGGGGCAGGCCGATGTAGCTGGCGGTGACGGCGGCCAGCTTCTCCCGCGGCAGGCAGGTGTGGCCGTTTTGGGTGTTGTGGCGGAGCACGTGGGCGGCGGCGGCCTGCACCCTCTCCCCCGATTCGGGGGAGAGGCCCAGCTGGATGGCCATGGCGTCCGCCCGGTCAAAGGCGATGCCGATGAAGGAGAGGCAGAGGCGGTAGGGGTTTTCGCAGAGCAGCTCCTGCGCCTGGGGGCCCCAGAACTTCCACACCTTGATGGCCTCGGCGGCGGAGAAGCCGTACTGGGCCATAAAGGCCAGCAGGGAGCGGATGCCGAAGACCCGCTGGTACTCCAGGTGGATGTCCTCCGCCTTTTTCAGGGAGATGCCCTGCACCTGCGCCAGGGCGTCGGGGTCCTTTTCGATGACCTCCAGGGTGCGGCTGCCGAAGCGGTCGACGATGCGGCGGGCCGTCACCGGGCCGATGCCCTTGATGGCCCCGGAGGCCAGATACTTGAGGATGGCCCCGGCGGTGGCGGGGAGTTTGGTGGTGCAGAGGCTGGCCTTGAACTGGCGGCCGAAGGTGGGGTGGTTGACAAAGACGCCGGTGAGCTCCACCTCCTCCCCCTCACTGAGTTCGGAGAACTCGCCCACGGCGGTGATCAGTTCGCCCTCGCAGGAGATGTCCACCACCGACCAGCCGTTTTCCCGGTTGCGAAAGACCACCCCCTCCACCGTGCCGGCGAGCTGGATGAGCTGCTCTGCGCTTTCCACCTTGTCCCCTTCCCCCTTCAAAAAGGGCCGCCTTCTGGCGGCCGATACGTCCTGTATTCCGTGTACCAGTATACCCCAACTGCCCTCTCAATGCAAACCCAGTTGGCGGGGGTCGAATGTCTCCCAGACCTCGGGGAAGTCCTCGCTGCCGTAGAAAAAGCCGAGGATCTCCCGCTGCTCCTCGGTGAGCTCGCCGGGGCTGGTGAGGACCAGCTTGCAGGCAAAGGTGCTGCGCTCCACCGTGCGGCGAAGGCTGCGCAGGGCGTTCTCACAGTCGCCCGGCCGGGCGGGGAGGGGCGCAATCAGGTAGAGGGGCAGCTTGCGGCGGCGGTCGATCAGGTCGCCCAGCAGGCCCACGCACTCGGCCAGCCCCACGGCCGCCAGCACCACCAGCAGGAGTTTTGCGACGAATTCCATACTCAATCACCTCTTGCGCCAGTGTATGGGTGCAGGGGGCAAAAGGTGCCCCTCCCGCCGCCTTTTTGTGGGAAAAGGGGCCAAAAAGGAATGGGGCGGCAGCGGCTCTCCCTTCCCCGAAGGGGGCGAAAAACTGCCGTTTGGGCGCAGGCAGCTCCCCCTCATCTGCCCCGGACAAAAAAGGGGCCGGGCAGGCCACTCGGCCCGCCCGGCTCCCCTGCCGGCAGGTGAAATTGGTTCGGCCGCCCGTGCGGCCGCAAAAGGGGCTACTGCGCCGAAACGGCGGCCCGGAGGGCGTCGACCCGGTCGGTCTTCTCCCAGGGGACGTTCAGGTCCTCTCTCCCCAGGTGGCCGTAGGCGGCCAGCTGGCGGTAGATGGGGCGGCGCAGATCCAGGTCGCGGATGATGGAGGCGGGGCGGAAGTCAAAGACCTTCACCAGCGCCTCGGCCAGCTTGTCGTCGCTGACCGCGCCGGTGCCGAAGGTGTCCACCAGCACCGAGACCGGGTGGGCCACCCCGATGGCGTAGGCCAGCTCGACCTCGCACTTCTTGGCCAGGCCGGCGGCCACCACGTTCTTGGCGGCATAGCGGGCGGCGTAGGCGGCGGAGCGGTCGACCTTGGTGGGGTCCTTGCCGGAGAAGGCGCCGCCGCCGTGGCGGCCGTACCCGCCGTAGGTGTCGACAATGATCTTGCGGCCGGTGAGGCCGCTGTCCCCCTGGGGCCCGCCGATGACAAAGCGGCCGGTGGGGTTGACCAGGTACCTGGTCTTTTCGTCCAGCAGGGCGGCGGGGACGATGGGCTTGATGACCAGCTCGATCATGTCCTCCCGGATCTGCTCGAGGGTGACCTCGTCGCCGTGCTGGGTGGAGATGACCACCGTGTCCACCCGCACCGGGGTGTCGCCGTCGTACTCGACGGTGACCTGGGTCTTGCCGTCGGGGCGGAGGTAGTCCACCTTGCCCTCCTTGCGGATCTCGGTCAGCTGCTTGGCCAGCTTGTGGGCCAGGGAGATGGGCAGGGGCATCAGCTCCTCGGTCTCGTCGCAGGCGAAGCCGAACATCATCCCCTGGTCGCCGGCGCCGGTGCCGGCGTCCTCCTCCCCCGCCTTGGCCTCGAGGGCCTTGTCCACCCCGAGGGCGATGTCGGGGGACTGCTCGTCGATGGAGGTGAGGACCGAGCAGGTGTCGCAGTCAAAGCCGTATTTGGCCCGGGTGTAGCCGATGTCGCGGATGACCTGGCGGGCGATCTTGGGGATGTCCACATAGCAGCTGGTGGTGATTTCCCCCATCACCATCACCATGCCGGTGGTGACGCAGGTCTCACAGGCCACCCGGCCGGCGGGGTCCTTTTCCATGATGGCGTCGAGGACGGCGTCGGAGATCTGGTCGCAGATCTTGTCGGGGTGCCCCTCGGTGACCGATTCGGAGGTGAAGAGTTTTCTCATGCTCACAGTTTTTTCCTTCCTTTCAATGCACGCGTTTTTCTGCCATTGAAGAGATCACTTTTGCCGGGGTCGAAAAAAAGCCCGGTGGCAAACACCGAGCTTTTATGCGAAGCTTATCTTTCGGCTTTACCCGCAGGATTTGGCACCTTGCACCCCCGCGGGGGGCAGGTTGTCGGGCTTCACAGGGCCTGTTCCCTCAGCCGCTCTTGATAAGTGATATTCAATTGTGCGAAAATCAGTATACGCTATTTGGCGGAGGTTGTCAACACCGGTTGTTCCCTGCCGAAAACCAGCTTGCTGATGGGCTTGTAGACCAGGTAGGTGATGGCGCTGTTGCCCAGGGCCTTGACCAGGTTGAAGGGGATGATGATGGGGATGAGCATGGCCGCCACGTCCTTGGCGGTCCCCCCCATGAAGAGGGGGGTAAAAATCAGGTTGCACAGGCACATGACGGCGGTCATGGCCAGGGAACCCAGCAGCAGCCCCACCAGCGCCCCCTTGCGGGTGTGCCATTTCTGGTAGATGGAGCCGGCCAGCACCGAAAAGACCCCGGTGGCGAGAAAGTGCATGAGGATGCCGATGACCCCCGACCCGGCGCTGACGGTGAGGCCCTGGATCACCGAGACCACGGCGGTGAGGGCCAGCCCCGCCCAGGGGCCGAAGAGGAAGGTGCCCACCAGGATGGAGACGTCGGCGGGGTCGTACTCCAAAAAGGTGGCCCCGGGGATGATGGGGAAGTGGATGAGGGCCACCAGCACGATGGAGATGGCGGCCAGCATGGCCATGGTGGTGAGCTTGCGGGTGCGGTTGGCAGTTTGTCTGGACATAAAAATCCCTCCAAAAAAAGTGTTTGGAAGGTCTGTCTGGGACGCAAAAAGCCCTCGGTCTGAAAAGGCCGAGGGCGTGCGGACGCAGAAAAGATGCGCCGTTTCTCTCATCCGGACTATACCGTCGGCTTCGGAATCACACCGAATCAGTCCGCCGGCCGGGGAGGCCGGAGGAGTCGCGGGCTTCAGGGCAGAGGCCCTGTCACCGCCGGTGGGGAATCACACCCCGCCCTGAAACAGACTTTCTACTCTCATTATAGACCCCCGGGAGCCGTTGTCAAGGTGGGGACAGGCCTTTTTTACGCGGGGGATGCGCTAGAGCTCCCTCTCCAGGGCGTAGTTGGTGAGGGTCTGTTCCCCCCGCTTGACCTGCTGTTCCCTGACCACCCGGTACCCCCGGGCCAGAAAGAAGGGCAGGGCGGTGATGGAGGCGTCGGTGCGCAGCACCTTGACCCCGCCCTGCAGGGCGCGGGCCTCCAGCGCGTCCACCAGCAGGGCGGCCAGCCCCTGGCCCCGGCAGTCGGGGTGGACGTAGAGGCGGTCGAGATAGCTGCCGTCCAGGTCGCCAAAGGCGGCCAGTCCCCCCTCCCCCTCCACCACCAGGCTGTAGTGCTGGGTGAGGGTCTTCTGCCAGCGGGAGCGGTCGGGGTTTTGGGGCGCCCAGGCGTCCAGCTGGGCCTGGGTGTAGTCCCGGGTGCAGCAGCCGTGGACGGCCCGGTAAAAGAGGTCGAGCACCCCGTCCAGGTCTTTGGAGCGGTAGAGGCGCAAAAGCACAGGTATTCCCCCTTGCGTGATCTTTTGTTAACGTATGGGACAGCCGCCGGGCAGAGGCCCGCGCCCCCCTCCTCGCGAGGGGCGGCCGGACGGGGCGGTCGCCTTTCCCAGCTCCCCCGCGGAGGGCGGGGAGAGGGGCGGGCGGGGCCGCGCGGCCGGGTTTGGCAGACTACTTCAAAAAGCCCTCGATGATCTTGGCCTCCGCCTCCTCGGCGGTGAGGCCCAGGGTCATCAGCTTGGTGAGCTGTTCGCCGGCGATCTTGCCGATGGCCGCCTCGTGGATGAGGGCCGCGTCCAGGTCGTTGGCAGTGAGTTCGGGGATGGCGGAGACGGTGCCCTCGTCCATGATGATGGCGTCGCAGGCCGAGTGCCCGGTGCAGCGGACGTTGCCGTTGATGCGGGAGCGGAAGAGCTGTTTGGAGTGCCCCTTCGCCACCGAGCGGGAGATGAGGTCGGCGCCGCTGTCCTCGCCGTTGAGGTCCACCTCGAAATTGGTCTCGGCGTACTGTTCGCCGTGGGTCATCAGCTTTTCGCGGACCACCAGCCGGGCCCGGGGGCCGACCACGCCGGTGGTGAGGCGCTGGGTGGAGTCCACCCCCTTGATCTGGGTGGTGTCCATCTCCAGGTAGCTGTCCTCCTGCAGTTCCACATAGGTCTGGGGGTTGATGATGCGCTGGCCGCTGCCCTCGCCAGTGCCGATGTGCTTTTCCCGGTAGAGGACGCGGGCCCCCGGCTCGAGGTAGAAGCGGTGGATGCCGTTGTGCTGGGAGCTCTCCTCCCCGTCGGTGTGGACGCCGCAGCCGGCCACCACCACCACGTCGGCCCCGGCGCCGATGTAGAAGTCGTTGTAGACCAGGTCGTCCACCTTGCTGTGGGTGACGCAGGCGGGGATGTAGACCGTCTCCCCCTTGGTGCCGGGTTTGACCCGGATGTCGATGCCGGGCTTGTCCGACTTGGAGCTGATCTCGATGTTCTGGCTGTTCTGGCGGCCGGCGCAGCCGGTGTCCTCGCGGATGTTGAAGGCCCCGGTGAAGCCGGTCTCGGGGTCAAAATCGCTGATGAGCGATAAAAGCTGTTTGGTGATGTCGTTCACGGGTTACTCCTCCCCTCTGCAAAAGGCGCAGCGATCCCCCCGCAGGAGACCGGGCAGAATTTCGTCCTTCGGGCCGTGCATGGTGAGGGACCCGCCCGAGAGGACCACGATCTCGTCGGCGATGTTGAGGATCCGCTCCTGGTGGGAGATGATGAGGACCGAGCCCTCGGTCTCCCGCCGCAAGTCGGCAAAGACGTCGATGAGGTTGCCGAAGCTCCAGAGGTCGATGCCGGCCTCCGGCTCGTCGAAGATGGTGAGGGGGGTCTTGCGGGCCAGGACCATGGCGATCTCGATGCGCTTCATCTCGCCGCCGGAGAGGCTGGCGTTGGCCTCGCGGTCGATGTAGTCGCGGGGGCAGAGGCCCACCGCGCGCAGGTAGCGGCCGATGTCGCAGTCGGAGAGGGTCTCGTCCCCGGCGGCGAGGGTCACGAGGTCGCGCACCGTCAGCCCCTTGAAGCGCACCGGCTGCTGAAAGGCAAAGCCGATGCCCATCTTGGCCCGCTCGGTGATGGAGGCCCGGGTGATGTCCCGGCCGTCTAGGAGGATGCGCCCCTCGGTGGGGGCGAGGATCCCGGCAATGACCTTGGCGAGGGTGGATTTGCCGCCGCCGTTGGGGCCGGTGATGACCACAAAGCGGCCGTCGCCAACGGTGAGGTTGACGTCTTTGAGGATCTCCCTGTTGGCGCCGTCTTCGACCTGCAGGGAGATGTGTTGTAATTGCAGCATATTCTTTCTCCGCATCTTTCACAAACAAATTTGAACGGTATTAGTATACCACATTTTCCCGCCTTTGCAGCAGTAAAATACCAATTTAGTAAACATTTTGTTGGCCGGGGGCCGAACAGGGAAAAAAGAGGGTCGGGGCGGGGAAAGAGAGCCCTTCTCCCCGCCCCTCCGCTCTCCCCTGCGGCGGAAGGGCCGCAGGGGGGACAGGGGTTGCCCTTCGAAGTGGATAAACAGGGCGGTGCCGCTCACCCCGCCAAATAGGGATAAAAAGCCGGGCATTTGCGAGGGCAATATCTGCCCTGTCAACAGACAGATGGGCAGAAAAAAAGCGCTTCGGCAAAATTGCCGAAGCGCTTTTTAAAGGGCTAGAAACTAGTCGCGAACGCCAGTGACAACGCCCGAACCAACGGTGCGGCCGCCCTCGCGGATAGCGAAGCGGAGGCCTTCCTCGATGGCGATGGGGGTGATCAGCTCAACGTCCATGGTGACGTTATCGCCAGGCATGCACATCTCGGTGCCCTCGGGCAGGGAGATGACGCCGGTCACGTCGGTGGTCCGGAAGTAGAACTGGGGACGGTAGTTGTTGAAGAACGGGGTGTGACGGCCGCCCTCTTCCTTCTTCAGGATGTACACCTGGCCGGAGAACTTGGTGTAGGGGTGGATGGAACCGGGCTTGGACAGGACCTGGCCGCGCTCGATCTCATCTCTCTGGATGCCGCGGAGCAGGGCGCCGATGTTGTCGCCAGCCTCAGCGTAGTCCAGGATCTTGCGGAACATCTCGATGCCGGTGACAACGGTCTTCTTCTTCTCGTCGGCCAGACCAACGATCTCGACCTCGTCGCCGGTGTTCAGCTGACCGCGCTCCACACGACCGGTGGCGACGGTGCCGCGGCCGGTGATGGTGAAGATGTCCTCGATGGGCATCAGGAAGGGCAGGTCGGCTTTGCGCTCGGGGGTGGGGATATACTCGTCAACAGCGTCCATGAGCTCCAGGATGGGGGCGTACTCAGGGGCGTTGATGTCGGTGCTGGTGGACTCGATGGCCTGCAGGGCGGAGCCCTTGATGATCGGAATGTCGTCGCCGGGGAAGTCGTAGCTGCTCAGCAGCTCACGGATCTCCATCTCGACGAGCTCCAGCAGCTCTTCGTCGTCGACCTGGTCAGCTTTGTTCATGAAGACAACGATGTAGGGAACGCCGACCTGACGGGACAGCAGGATGTGCTCGCGGGTCTGGGGCATCGGGCCGTCAGCCGCGGAGACAACCAGGATAGCGCCGTCCATCTGGGCCGCACCGGTGATCATGTTCTTGACGTAGTCAGCATGCCCGGGGCAGTCGACGTGCGCGTAGTGGCGCTTGTCGGTCTCGTACTCAACGTGAGCGGTGTTGATGGTGATGCCGCGCTCTCTCTCCTCGGGGGCCTTGTCGATCATGTCGTAGGCCTCGTACTGGGCCTGGCCCTTCATTGCCAGGACCTTGGTGATGGCGGCGGTGAGGGTGGTTTTACCATGGTCGACGTGGCCGATGGTACCAATGTTCACATGGGGTTTGTTTCTTTCGAAATGCTGCTTAGCCATTGGTGTTCCTCCTTTTTCTTCGCTTGTAATAGCGCAATTATCGTCTGTCAGACAGACCTCTCAATGTACCCCTATTGTAGCAACTTGCCAGGGGAAATGCAAGGCCCAAAGCCGGGCGCAGGGCGGGGAACTAGTCCTCTTTTTTGCCCCGTTTGCTCATGATCCCCTCGGCGATGGACTTGGGAACCTCAGAGTAGTGGCTGGGCTCCATGGTGTACTGGCCACGGCCCTGGGTCTTGGAGCGCAGGTCGGTGGCGTAGCCGAACATCTCGGCCAGGGGGACGAAGGCGTTGATCTGCTGGGCGCCGGGGCGGGACTCCATGCCCTGGATCTGGCCGCGGCGGGAGTTGATGTCGCCGATGACATCGCCCATGTACTCCTCGGGGACGATGACCGCAACCTTCATGATGGGCTCCAGGATGACCGGGTCGCCCTTGCGCATGGCCTCTTTAAAGGCCATGGAGCCGGCGATCTTAAAGGCCATCTCGGAGGAGTCGACCTCGTGGTAAGAGCCGTCGTACAGCTCGACCACCACGTCGACCACCGGGTAACCGGCGAGCACGCCGGTCTGCATGGCGCCCTGGATACCGGAATCAACGGCGGGGATATACTCTTTGGGGATGGCGCCGCCGACGACCTTGTTGAGGAACTCATAACCCTTGCCGGTCTCGTTGGGGCGAACGCGGATCTTGACGTGGCCGTACTGGCCGCGGCCGCCGGACTGGCGGGCGTACTTGTGGTCCACGTCGCTCTCGCGGCGGATGGTCTCGCGGTAGGCGACCTGGGGCTTGCCCACGTTTGCCTCGACCTTGAACTCCCGCAGCAGGCGGTCGACGATGATCTCCAGGTGGAGCTCGCCCATGCCGGCGATGATGGTCTGGCCGGTCTCCTCGTCGGTGTAGGTCCTAAAGGTCGGGTCCTCTTCAGCCAGCTTGGAGAGGGCGATGCCCATCTTCTCCTGCCCGGCCTTGGTCTTGGGCTCGATGGCGACCCGGATGACCGGCTCGGGGAACTCCATAGACTCGAGGATGATGGGGGCTTTGGGGTCGCAGAGGGTGTCGCCGGTGGTGGTGTTTTTCAGACCGACCGCCGCGGCGATCTCGCCCGCGTAGACCTTCTCAATGTCTTTTCTGTGGTTGGCGTGCATCTGCAGGATGCGGCCGACCCGCTCGCTGTTGCCCTTGACCGAGTTGTAGACGCTGGTGCCCGCATCCAGGGTACCGGAGTAGACCCGGAAGAAGCAGAGCTTGCCCACAAAGGGGTCGGTGGCAATTTTGAACGCCAGGGCCGAGAAGGGGGCGTTGTCGTCGGAAGGACGGGTCTCCTCTTCGTCGGTCTCGGGGTTGACACCCTTGATGTCGGGGATGTCGGTGGGCGAAGGCATGTACTCGACGATGGCGTCGAGCAGCAGCTGCACGCCCTTGTTTCTGTAGGCGGTGCCGCACAGAACCGGAACCATTTCATTGGAGATGGTGGCCCGGCGGATGACTTTCTTCATCTCGGGGATCTCCAGCTCCTCGCCGTCGAGGTACTTCATCATCAGGTCCTCGTCCAGCTCGGCGACTGCTTCCACCAGCTCAGCATGATACTTGTCCGCCAGCTCCCGCATATCCTCGGGGATCTCCTCGTCGCGAACGTCGTTGCCCAGGTCGTCGTAGTAGACTTCCGCGCGCATGGTCATCAGGTCGACGATCCCCTTGAAGGTCTCCTCGGCGCCGATGGGCAGCTGCAGGGGCACGGCGTTGCACTTCAGGCGGTCTTTCATCATGGCGACAACATTGTAGAAGTCGGCGCCCATGATGTCCATTTTGTTGACGAAGGCCATGCGGGGGACTTTGTAGTTGTCGGCCTGCCGCCAAACCGTCTCGGACTGGGGCTCCACGCCGCCTTTGGCGCAGAACACCGTCACCGAGCCGTCGAGCACGCGCAGAGAGCGCTCCACCTCAACGGTGAAGTCCACGTGGCCCGGGGTGTCAATAATATTGATGCGATGGCCCTTCCAGTGGGTAGTCGTAGCAGCGGAGGTAATGGTGATACCGCGCTCCTGCTCCTGCTCCATCCAGTCCATTGTTGCCGCACCGTCGTGAGTCTCACCGATCTTGTGGTTGATACCCGTATAGTACAGAATACGCTCGGTGGTGGTGGTTTTACCAGCATCAATGTGAGCCATAATGCCAATATTTCTAGTCAGTTCCAGAGAAACGTCTCTTGGCATAATGCCCTCCTTATCAGGGTTTGCACGATTCTGTGCAGATGTTTGCTGAGAATATTGAAAACACTACCAGCGATAGTGGGCGAAAGCCTTGTTGGCCTCGGCCATCTTGTGGGTGTCCTCGCGCTTTTTCACGGACCCGCCGGTGGAGTTGACGGCGTCCATCAGCTCAGCGGCCAGCCGCTCTTTCATGGTCCTCTCCGAACGCTTGCGGGCGTACAGGGTGATCCACCGCAGGCCCAGGGTCTGCCGGCGGGCCGGACGGACCTCCATGGGGACCTGGTAGGTGGCGCCGCCGACACGGCGGGCCTTGACTTCCAGTACGGGCATGACGTTCTCCATGGCCTCGTCAAACACGTCCAGGGGGTCTTTCCCAGTCTTCTCTTTTACGATGTCAAATGCCCCGTACACAATCTTCTGGGCCACGCCCTTCTTGCCATCATACATGATGCTGTTGATCAGGCGGGTCACCATCTTGGAATTGTACAGCGGATCGGGTAACACGTCGCGCTTGGCAATCTTACCTCTTCTTGGCACTTTTCTTCCCTCCTTCATATCAATGAATTCACAGGTACTCGAAAGCGACAAAACTCCCGTGCTGCCAAGGACAGGCATTTATAAAAACGCCGACACATGGCAAAAAAAGTCTTGATTACTTCGAAGCACCAGCCTTGGGCCGCTTGGCGCCGTACTTGGAACGGCTGCGCATCCGGCCGGAAACGCCCTGGGTATCCAGAGTACCGCGGATGATGTGGTAGCGGACACCAGGCAAGTCTTTGACACGACCGCCGCGGATCAGGACGACGCTGTGCTCCTGCAGGTTGTGGCCGATACCGGGGATGTAGGCCGATACCTCCATACCGTTGGTCAGCTTCACACGGGCGATCTTACGAAGCGCCGAGTTCGGCTTTTTCGGGGTCATGGTACGAACGGCAGTGCAGACCCCTCTCTTCTGGGGAGAAGACATATCGCTCTGCGCCTTTTTGATGGAGTTGAACCCCTTCTGCAGGGCGGGAGCAGTCGACTTCTTCACCGAGACCTGTCTGCCTTTGCGTACGAGCTGGTTGAATGTTGGCATGTTGCACCTCCTCTTTATAAAATGTTTTTTCTATATGAAAAGGGCGCGTTTTCAGCAAACGCGCCCTCTCATAAGCCCTATTTGCTCAACATTCAAAGTTTAACACTTCACCAATATTATTGTCAAGCATTTAGGCAATATTGCCAGTCAAATCTGAGAAAATTTCCCGCAAAAGCGGGGCGTTTCCCCCGATTTTCCCGGATTTCTCCCCCCTTGGGGGAAAACGGGGTCGGATCTAGTCGCCCAGCCCGTCGAGCTGGTACTCGCAGGGGGCCACCTTGCTCACCAGGTCGCCCGCGGACTGGTGGGCCAGCTCCACGTCGTTGTAGACGTCCAGCCCGGTGCCGGCGGGGACCAGCTTGCCGATGATGACGTTCTCCTTGAGGCCGGTGAGGGGGTCGACCTTGCCCTTGATGGCGGCGTCGGTGAGGACCCGGGTGGTCTCCTGGAAGGAGGCGGCCGAGAGGAAGCTGTCGGTGGCCAGGGAGGCCTTGGTGATGCCCAGCAGCACCGGGATGTAGTCGGCCTTCTGCAGGCTGACCTCGCCCTCGGCGATGCGGCGGTCGATCTCCAAATTGGCCTTGATGAGGTCGGATTTCTCCACCACCGAGCCGGAGATGAGGTTGGTGTCGCCGGCGTTGTCCACCCGCACCTTCTTCATCATCTGGCGGACGATGACCTCGATGTGCTTGTCGTTGATGTCAACGCCCTGCAGGCGGTAGACCCGCTGCACTTCCTGGATCAGGTAGTTCTGCACCGCGGTCTCGCCCTGGATGGCCAGCACGTCGTGGGGGTAGACCGAGCCCTCGGTAAAGGCGTCGCCGGCCTTGACCCGGTCGCCCTCGGCCACCTTCAGGCGGCTGCCGTAGGGGATGAGGTAGCTGCGCTCGTCCTTGGTCTCGTCGTTGGTGACCACCACGTGGCGGGCCTTCTTGATCTCGCGGATGGAGACCACGCCGTCGATCTCGCTGATGATGGCCATGGTCTTAGGCCGCCGGGCCTCGAACAGCTCCTCGACGCGGGGCAGACCCTGGGTGATGTCCTCCGCCGAGGCGATGCCGCCGGTGTGGAAGGTGCGCATGGTCAGCTGGGTGCCGGGCTCGCCGATGGACTGGGCGGCGATGATGCCCACCGCCTCGCCGATGGAGACCTCTTTCTTGTTGGCCAGGTTGGCGCCGTAGCACTTGGCGCAGATGCCCCGGGCGCTGTGGCAGGTGAGGATGGAGCGGATCTTGGCGCTGGTGACGCCGGCGGCCACGATCTTCTCGGCCAGGATGTCGGTGATGAGGGTGTCGCGGTCGGCCAGCACCTCGCCGGTCTCGGGGTGGCAGATGGGCTCGGCGGCGTAGCGGCCGGTGAGGCGCTCCTGCAGGGGCTCGATCATCTCTTTGCCGTCGCGGATGTCCTCGATGACGATGCCGTCATGGGTGCCGCAGTCCTCCTCGCGGACGATCACGTCCTGGGAGACGTCCACCAGGCGGCGGGTCAGGTAGCCCGAGTCGGCGGTCCGCAGGGCGGTGTCGGCCAGGCCCTTGCGGGCGCCGCGGGAGGAGATGAAGTACTCCAGGATGTTCAGGCCCTCGCGGTAGTTGGCCTTGATGGGCAGCTCGATGGTCTTGCCCGAGGTGTTGGCGATCAGGCCGCGCATGCCGGCCAGCTGGCGGATCTGGTTGATGGAGCCGCGGGCGCCGGAGTCGGCCATCATGAAGATGGGGTTGTACTGGTCTAAGTTGGCCGTCAGGGCGTCGGAGACCTTGGTGGTGCACTCGTCCCAGATCTCGACCACCTGGTTGTAGCGCTCGTCGTCGGAGATGAAGCCCCGGTTGTACAGGGCCACCACCTGGTCGATCTTCTGGTCGGCCTCGTCCAGGTACTGCTGTTTCTGCGGGGGGATCACCGCGTCGCAGACGGCGACGGTGATGGCGCCCTTGGTGGAGTACTTGAAGCCCTGGGCCTTGATCTCGTCGAGCACCTCGGCGGTGGTGGCGGTGCCGTGCACCTGGATGCAGCGGTCGATGATCTGCCCCAGCTGTTTCTTGGTGACCAGGAAGTCGATCTCCAGGTCCAGCAGCTTCTCGGGGTCGCTGCGGTCCACATAGCCCAGGTCCTGGGGGATGGGGTCGTTGAAGATCAGCCGGCCCACGGTGGTGTCGATGAGCCGCTGGTGCTTGACCCCATCGACCTCCTTCTCGCGGCGGACCTTGATGGCGGCGTGCAGCCCCAGGATGCCCTCCTGGTAGGCCATGAGGGCCTCGTTCTGGTCGCGGAAGACCATCCCCTCCCCCGGCTCGCCGGGTTTCTGCATGGTCAGGTAGTAGGAGCCCAGCACCATGTCCTGGGTGGGGACGGTGACGGGGCGGCCGTCGGAGGGCTTGAGCAGGTTGCCGGCGGCCAGCATCAGGAAGCGGGCCTCGGACTGCGCCTCGGCGGACAGGGGGACGTGCACGGCCATCTGGTCGCCGTCGAAGTCGGCGTTGTAGGCGGTGCAGGCCAGGGGGTGCAGCTTGAGGGCGCGGCCCTCGACCAGCACCGGCTCAAAGGCCTGGATGCCCAGGCGATGCAGGGTGGGGGCGCGGTTGAGGAGGACCGGGTGGTCCTTGATGACGATCTCCAGGGCGTCCCAGACCTCGTTCTTGGCGCGCTCCACCATCTTGCGGGCGCTCTTGATGTTGCCGGCGGCGCCGGTCTCCACCAGGCGCTTCATGACAAAGGGCTTGAACAGCTCCAGCGCCATCTCCTTGGGGAGGCCGCACTGGTGCATCTTCAGCTCCGGCCCGACCACGATGACCGAACGGCCGGAGTAGTCGACCCGCTTGCCCAGCAGGTTTTGCCGGAAGCGGCCCTGCTTGCCCTTGAGCATGTCGGAGAGGGATTTCAGGGGGCGGTTGTTGGGGCCGGTGACCGGGCGGCCGCGGCGGCCGTTGTCGATCAGGGCGTCCACCGCCTCCTGCAGCATCCGCTTCTCGTTGCGCACGATGATGTCGGGGGCGCCCAGCTCCAACAGCCGCTTCAGGCGGTTGTTGCGGTTGATGACCCGGCGGTAGAGGTCGTTTAGGTCAGAGGTGGCGAACCGGCCGCCGTCCAGCTGCACCATGGGGCGGATGTCGGGGGGGATGACCGGGACCACGTCCAGGATCATCCACTCGGGCTTGTTGCCCGAGACGCGGAAGGCGTCCACCACCTCCAGCCGCTTGAGCAGCCGGATGCGCTTCTGGCCGGTGGCGGTCTCCAGCTCGGATTTCAGTTCCTTGCTGAGCTGCTCCAGGTCGATGTCCTGCAGCAGGGCCTTGATGGCCTCGGCCCCCATCCCCGCCTTGAACTCGTCCTCGTACTTCTCCCGCATGTCCCAGTACTCTTTTTCCGAGAGGAGCTGCTTTTTCTCCAGGGGGGTGAACCCGGGGTCCACCACGATGTAGGAGGCGAAGTAGAGCACCTTCTCCAGCAGCCGGGGGGAGATGTCCAGCATCAGGGCGATGCGGGAGGGGATGCCCTTGAAGTACCAGATGTGGGAGACCGGCGCGGCCAGCTCGATGTGGCCCATCCGCTCCCGGCGGACCTTGGAGCGGGTGACCTCGACGCCGCAGCGCTCGCAGATCTTGCCCTTGTACCGCAAGCGCTTATACTTGCCGCAGTAGCACTCCCAGTCCTTGGTGGGCCCAAAGATCCGCTCGCAGAACAGACCGTCCCGCTCGGGTTTCAGGGTTCTATAGTTGATGGTCTCGGGTTTCTTGACCTCGCCGTAGGACCACTCGCGGATCTGCTCGGGCGAAGCAAGGCCGATTTTGATCGAATCAAACACATTAAATTCCATTGGCGACCCCTTCTTCTATAACCAGTCGGATTATTCTTCGTCTAACAGCTCTTCGGCCCCGTCGGCCAGCTCGGAGAAGAGCTCTTCCCCGCTGTCCTCCAGACCGATCTCGCTGCCCGCGTCCTCGGGCACATCCTCCATGGTCAGGTTCTCGTCGACCTCGCTGTCCACGGCCACGTGGGAGAAGGCCTCGTCGTCCACCACTCTGGGAATGCCCATGTCCTCGTCGTCAAAGTTCTGCTTGAGGTCGATCTCCTCGCCCTCTTTGTCCAGCACCCGCACGTCCAGCGCCAGGGACTGGAGCTCTTTGATCAGCACCTTGAAGGACTCTGGCACCCCGGACTGGGGCACGTTCTGGCCCTTGACGATGGCCTCGTAGGTCTTGACGCGGCCCACCACATCGTCGGACTTGACGGTGAGGATCTCCTGCAGGGTGTAGGCGGCGCCGTAGGCCTCCAGGGCCCAGACCTCCATCTCGCCGAAGCGCTGGCCGCCGAACTGGGCCTTGCCGCCCAGAGGCTGCTGGGTGACCAGGGAGTAGGGGCCGGTGGAGCGGGCGTGGATCTTGTCGTCGACCAGGTGGTGGAGTTTCAGGAAGTACATGTAGCCGACGGTGACCGGGTTGTCAAAGGGCTCGCCGGTGCGGCCGTCGTAGAGCACGGTCTTGCCGTCTTCCCGCATCCCCGCCTGCTTGAAGGCCTCGGTGATGTCCTGCTCGTGGGCGCCGTCAAAGACCGGGGTCATGACCTTCCAGCCCAGGGCCTTGGCGGCCATCCCCAGGTGCACTTCCAGCACCTGGCCGATGTTCATTCGGGAGGGGACGCCCAGGGGGTTGAGGACGATGTCCAGGGGGGTGCCGTCGGGCAGGAAGGGCATGTCTTCCTGGGGCAGGATGCGGGAGACGACGCCCTTGTTGCCGTGGCGGCCGGCCATCTTGTCGCCCACCGAGATCTTTCTCTTCTGGGCGATGTAGCAGCGCACCACCATGTTGACCCCGGGGCTGAGCTCGTCGGAGTTCTCGCGGGTGAAGACCTTCACGTCCACCACGATGCCGTACTCGCCGTGGGGCACCTTCAGGGAGGTGTCGCGCACCTCGCGGGCCTTCTCGCCGAAGATGGCGCGCAGCAGCCGCTCCTCGGCGGTGAGTTCGGTCTCGCCCTTGGGGGTGACCTTGCCCACCAGGATGTCGCCGGCCTGCACCTCGGCGCCGATGCGGATGATGCCCCGCTCGTCTAAGTCCTTGAGGGCCTCTTCGCCCACGTTGGGGATGTCGCGGGTGATCTCCTCGGGGCCCAGCTTGGTGTCGCGGGCCTCCAGCTCGTACTCCTCGATGTGGATGGAGGTGTAGACGTCGTCGCGGACGATCTTCTCGTTGATCAAGACGGCGTCCTCGTAGTTGTATCCCTCCCAGGTCATGAAGCCGATGAGGGCGTTTTTGCCCAGGGCGACCTCGCCCCCGGCGGTGGCGGGGCCGTCGGCCAGCACCTGGCCGGCCTCGACCTTCTCGCCCTTGGAGACCATCACCCGCTGGTTGAAGCAGGTGCCCTGGTTGGAGCGGAGGAATTTGATGAGTTTGTAGCGGTCGAGCTCGCCCTTCTCGGTCTTGATGAGGACCTCGTCGGCGCTGACCGCCTCGACCACGCCGGCGCGCTTGGCCAGCACGCAGACGCCCGAGTCGACGGCGGCCTTGTACTCCATCCCGGTGCCCACGATGGGGGACTCGGTCTTGAGCAGGGGCACCGCCTGGCGCTGCATGTTGGCGCCCATCAGGGCGCGGTTGGCGTCGTCGTTTTCGAGGAAGGGGATCATGGCGGTGGCCACCGAGAGGACCATCTTCGGCGAGACGTCCATGTAGTCCACCTTCTCGCGGGAGATCTCGAGGATCTCGTCCCGGTGGCGGGCGTTGACCTTCTTGTGGAGGAAGTGGCCCTCGTCGTCCAGCGGCTCGTTGGCCTGGGCGACCACGTAGTTGTCCTCCACGTCGGCGGTCATGTAGACCACCTCTTCGGTGACCACGCCAGTGGCCTTGTCCACCTTTCTGAAGGGGGCCTCGATGAAGCCGTACTCGTTGATCTTGGCGAAGCTGGCCAGGTAGGAGATCAGGCCGATGTTGGGGCCCTCAGGGGTCTCGATGGGGCACATCCGGCCGTAGTGGCTGTAGTGGACGTCGCGCACCTCGAACCCGGCCCGGTCGCGGGACAGGCCGCCAGGGCCCAGGGCCGACAGGCGGCGCTTGTGGGTCAGCTCGGCCAGGGGGTTTGTCTGGTCCATGAACTGGGAGAGGGGCGAGGAGCCGAAGAACTCCTTGATGGAGGCCACCACCGGGCGGATGTTGATGAGCGCCTGGGGGGTCACCACTTCCAGGTCCTGGGCCTGCAGGGTCATCCGCTCGCGGATGACCCGCTCCATCCGGGAAAAGCCGATGCGGAACTGGTTTTGCAGCAGTTCGCCCACCGAGCGGATGCGGCGGTTGCCCAGGTGGTCGATGTCGTCGGTGGTGCCGATGCCCTGCGCCAGGCAGAGCAGGTAGTTGATGGAGGAGAAGATGTCGTCGATGATGATGTGCTTGGGCACCAGGTCGTCCTTGCGCTCGCGGATGAGCTCGCGCTTCTCGTCGTCGGACTGGGCGGCCTCGAGGATCTCCCGCAGGACGGCAAAGCGCACCTTCTCGCGGATGCCCAGCTCGGCGCAGTCAAAGTCCACGAAATCGGCGATGTTCACCATCCCGTTGGAGATGCACTTGACCGGGCGGCCCTCCACGTCCAGCACCACGGTGTCCAGGCCGCTGCGCTCGATGCGCTCGGCCACCTCGCGCTTGATGGCGACGCCGGGCTCGCAGAGCAGCTCGCCGGTCAGGGGGTCGATGGCGGGCTCGGCCAGCTTCTGCCCGGTGATGCGGGAGGCCAGGGCCAGCTTTTTGTTGTACTTGTAGCGCCCCACCTTGGACAGGTCGTAGCGGCGGGCGTCAAAGAAGAGGTTGTCGATGTGGGTCTGGGCGCTGTCCACCGTCGGGGGCTCGCCGGGGCGGAGCTTGCGGTAGGTCTCCAACAGGCCCTCCTCCACGCTGTCGGTGGTGTCCTTGTCGAGGGTGGCCATGATCTTGGGGTCCTCGCCGAAGAAGTCGATGATCTCGGAGTTGCGGCCCAGCCCCAGGGCGCGGATAAAGACCGTCACCGGGATCTTGCGGTTTTTGTCGATGCGCACATAGAAGATGTCGTTGGAGTCGGTCTCGTACTCCAGCCAGGCGCCGCGGTTGGGGATGACGGTGGTGGAGAACAGCTCTTTGCCGGTCTTGTCGTGATCCATGCCGTAGTAGACGCCGGGGCTCCTCACCAGCTGGGAGACGATGACCCGCTCGGCGCCGTTGATGACAAAGGTGCCGCTGTCGGTCATCAGGGGGAAGTCGCCCATGAAGATCTCCTGCTGCTTGACTTCGCCGGTGACCTTGTTGAGCAGCCGGGCGGTGACCCGCAGGGGGGCGGCATAGGTGGCGTCGCGCTCCTTGCACTCCTCCACCGAGTACTTGGCCTCCTCGTCCAGCCGGTAGTCCACAAAGTCCAGCACCAGGTTGCCGGTGTAGTCGGTGATGGCCGAGACGTCAGAAAAGACCTCCTTGAGGCCCTGATCCAAAAACCATTGATACGAGTTTTTCTGCACCTCGATCAAGTTGGGCATTTCCAGCACTTCGTTGATCTTGGAGAAACTCATTCTCACGTTTTTCCCCAGTTGGACAGGCTTGACATTCACCATAGGCTCGATCACTCCATTCCTCTATTGCACAACCTGTTTTTTACAAAATCGACCCGTTCATTTTGTCAAAAATAAAGGTTGCTTTCGCCAGCGGTTAATGATATAATGCCTTTTAGCAAAGACATAAATATCCATTTTGATACAGTATATCAGTATAGTACAAGTTGTTTCTTCTGTCAACTGATTTTCGTCGTTTTATAGGACTTCTTTTTCCCAAAGGGAAAAAGGGGTCTTTTTCTTTGCCCCCCCTCTCCCCTGCCCCTGCCGCCGGCGCGCGGGAGGGCGAAAGGCAGGCCGGGCTGGAAAGGGAGCGCGACGGGCTGAAAGCCCTGCCGCCGGCGCGCGGGCAGGCGAAGGGCAGCGCCCTGTTTGGCTTTTTGGGCTACCAGAGCGGGCGTCTGCCGCCAGTGCGCGAGAGGAGGCGGCGAGGGGCGGGCCGGGCTGGAAAGGGAGCGCGACGGGCTGTAAGCCCTGCCGTCGGCACGCGGGCAGACGAAGGGCAGCGCCCTGTTTGGCTTTTTGGGCTACCAGAGCGGCCGCCTGCCGCCAGCGCGAGAGAGGAGGCGGCGAGGGGCGGGCCGGGCTGGAAAGGGAGCGCGACGGGCTGAAAGCCCTGCCGCCGGCACGCGGGAGGGAGAGGGGCAGGGGCAAGGAGCAGGGACAGCGCGGGCGGGAGAGGGCCCTGCCAATCCCCTCTCCCTTCCCCACAAGCCGTTTCCCCGCCCCCTGTCCGCTGCGGGCGACACGGGCAGGCGGGGAAAGGGGGGCACGGGGGCGGCGGCAGAGATTGCCGGGAAGGAGCCCGCAAAGGCGGCAGCGCGGGGCGTGAAAAGGGGCTGGGCTGCACCTGGGGCGAGGGGCAGAAAGCCCGGTGGGGCCGGGCGGGACATTCGGGCGCACAAAAGCGGGAGGGCGAGACCGCCCAGCGGCTGCACCGCCGCCGGAAGGGGGGACAAGGGAACGAGCGGGCGCAGCAACGGCAGCGGGGGGCGAGACGGCAAAAAGGCGGGCCGCACAGGAGGCCCCGGGCAGGGGGACAGCGCGGGCCGCCAGGGGGGAGAAGGACCGACGCGGGCCACCAGGGAGGAGAAGGGCCGACGCGGGCCACCAGGGAGGAGAAGGGCCGACGCGGGCCGCTAGGGGGGAGAAGGGCCGACGCGGGCGACCAGGGCCAAAAAGAGGGGGCTTCGCACCCCGTCTGCAAGCGCGAAAGCCCCCTCCCTCTTTCTCTATATTCCCTCTAGCGGGATCCGGACGGGCCCTCCCCCGCCATGGCCTGGCGCATGGCCCGCAGCAGCAGCTGGTGGCCTTCGGTGATGGCCTGGCGCTGCTCCTCGCTCAGGAGGCAGTAGGCCTGCTCCTCCGCGGCGGAGAGGGAGTCGAGCACCGGGTAGAGGGCCGCCTCCCCCGCGGGGGTGATCTGCACCGACTTGTTGCGGTGGTCCCGCTCGTTCTGGTGGCGGCGGATGTAGCCCTGCCGCTCCAGCCCGGAGAGGATGAAGGAGACCGTCTGCTTGGGGAGGGCGGTCTTTTCGCAGATGTGCTTTTGGGTGCAGCCCTCGGGGTTGTCGCGGATGACATAGAGGGCCACCACGGTGTTGAACTGCAGCCCGTGCCGCTGGCACCAGGCGCTGTACAGGCTGTCCATCTGGTACCAGTGCTCGTAGTAGGCGCGCACGTGTTCGCGTATTCTCTCCTGTTCGGTCATGGCCTCTTCCCCCCGGCTGTCAAACGGTCTCATGTGATACGGTTTCTCCTGTCTCAGTATGGCGCTTTCCCCCCCAAATTGCAAGGGCCACTTTCCCCAAAAAGAGGGCGTTTTTTTCGCCTTTGCTTAAGCGGTGCATTTTTGGTATAATCTTGTCAGAGAAACCGCCCGGCGGGAGGGGCTGCTGCCCCCCTGCCGGGCGCCGGGGAGACGCCGAGGGGGCGTCGGCCCGGCCATTTTTAGGCAATGAGGAGGCGTGCGGTGTGAAGAGAGCGGCGACGGCCATCTTTTTGGCGCTGGCCCTTTTGCTCTTTGGCACGGGGCTGGGGAAAGAGCGGTCGGTGGACAGTGTCACCTGCAAGCGGATGGTGCTCTACGGCGGCTCCATCTACGTGGAGAACCGGGGCGACACCCCGGTGCGGCTGCCCGACGAGAGCTGGGGCGAGGTGGGCGAGGTGCGAAACGCCGTCTTCGCCAACGAGCGGCCCTCCCTCCCCTACTACTCCAACGCGGTGGAGCTCATCGGCAGCAGCCTCTACGGCAGCGCGGGCGCGCCCGAGACCCTCTATCTGCAGCTGGCCTCCGGCGGCATCACCAGCTACCTGCGCTTTGACCAGGCCAAGAGCGACGCCTCCATCTACCGGCCGGTGGTCCGGCTGGACGGGCGCTACTACGCCGAGGCCGGCTACGTGGACAGCCTCCCCCCCGAGGAGGAGGGCTGGAAGGTGTCCGGGGTCATCACCAACTCCGGCGACCCGGGCAAGGCCCCCAAAAAGGACTACGCCGCCAACTGGCAGGACCTGGTGGGGGCCAAGGTCGTCCGCCGGGAGGACAGCCCCGACACCCTCTACCTGCAGTTCCCCCTGGGGGGACAGGACTACGTGATGCGCTGCACCTATGTGCCGGTGGACGAGGAGGGGGCCGCCCCCCAGCTGGTGGTGGGCGGCAAGCTCTACACCGAGGTGGGCGAGGTGGAGGCCCTGCCGGAAGAGGGGTTCGTGCAGGCGGGCAACGCCGTCAAGGACGGCAGCGCCAACCGCGCCCCCAAAAAGGAGCTGGGCACCAACTACGCCGCCTTTGTGGGCAGCCCAGTCTACCGCGACCCGGAGGACGACAGCACCGTCTACATTCAGTACTACCGCGGGGTCTCCAACCGCATTTTGGAGTTCCGCCTCGCCGACGCGGGGGGCGAGAAGAAATAGGCGACTGCCCGGCAGGCGGCCAAAAGGGGCCGGTGGGAAGGATATCCCACCGGCCCCTTTTTCCCTGCCCGAAGGGCGGGATCTAGAGGAACTGGTCCACCGTATAGCTCTCCATCTTCTGGTTGACGGTGTCGGCGATCTCGGCAAAGACGCCCCGCACCTTGCAGCCCTGCTTGTCGCCGCAGCTGCACTCCCCCTCTTCGTGGAGGCACTTGCTCAAGTAGACCGGGCCCTCGATGATCTCGACGATCTCCCGCAGGGTGATCGCAGAGGCGGGCTTTTGCAGCTCGTAGCCGCCCTGGGTGCCCTTGTAGGAGCGCACCACCCCGCCGGACACCAGCTTGCTGAGGATCTTGAGGGCAAAGCGGAGGGTGACGCCGGTGGCCTCGGAAATCTTTTTGGCCTCGGTCCGGCAGCCCACCGCCGCCAGGTGCCGCACGATCCGCACAGCGTAATCGGTCTCTCGGGTAAAATACATGGGACTTCTCCTCAAACTACACAAAATCACTATACATTTGTTTCAGTATACCCAATCGGGGGCAATTTGTCAAATGATCCGTCCCCTTTGGCGGGGATGGCAGAGGAGGAGAGGGACAGGCGGGGCGGGAAAACGCCGGGGGAGAGACGGCCCCGCCCTCCCGCAAAGAGCGCCCCTCCCGGCCACAGCGGGGAGGGGGCGCTCGATCACACCGCGGAAAAGGGGGGCGGGCGCGGGCGACTGCAAAGGCGCCCCGCCACAGAGGGGGCGCCTTACTCGGCGACCCGGTCGAGAAGATACTGGTGGAAGCCCGCCACGTCAAGGCCGGTGACCACCAGGGAGTTCTCCGGCGCGGGCTCGTCCCCAAACGCGGGGGAATAGAGGTTGCCGGGCTTGCAGAAGACGGTGGCCCCCCGGGTGAACTCCCCCTGGGTCTCCACCCGGGTGTGGGCGGGGAAGCTCTCCCGGATCAGCTCCGGCCGGGCCAGGACCGCCAGGGCCGCCGGGTCGGGCAGCCCCAGGGAGGGGACACCCCCCTGCGCCCGGGCCAGTTCTGTCAGGGTGCGGTTGCAGTCGACGCAGAACCGGCCGATCTCGCCGGTCCCCCGCATCCGCTCCATGGCGGCGTCATCCAGCTCGGCCGCGCCGCCGCAGGCCTCCAGGGTCACCAGGGTGATGGGCACCCCGAAGGAAAAGACGATCTGCGCCGCCTCCGGGTCCACCATGATGTTGAACTCGGCACAGACGGTGTGGGGGTTGTGGTAGGGGTGCGCCCCGCCCATGATGGTGATGTGCCGCAGCTTTCTCATGGCCTCCGGGTGCTTGCGGATGGCCAGGGCCACGTTGGTCAGGGGCCCCAGGGTCAGAAGTTCTACCTCCCCCTCCCCGGCATAGCGGGCGAGGGCGTCGGCCCCGTGGCCGGGGGTCGGGGCCAGGGTGGGCTCCCCCAGGGTCCCCAGGTCCCCCATCCCGTCGGCCCCGTGGATCTGGTCGGCCGTCTCCAGCTCGCAGAGGAGGGGGCCGGCGGCCCCCACGTAGACCGGCGGCCGGTAGCTGCCCGCCCGCTCCACCGAGAGGAGGGCGTTTTTGACCGCCAGGGGCAGCTCCACATTCCCCGCCACGGCGGTGATGGCCAGCACCTGCAGGGTGGGGTCCCGCAGGGCTGCCACCAGGGCAACCGCGTCGTCGGACGCGGTGTCGGTGTCGATGATGATCTTTTTCACGGTACTTTCCTCCTTCACGCTATTTCACCAGCTCGTACAGGTATTGGAAAAAGCCCTCCGGGTCCATCTCGTAGACCACCTTTGCCTGGAAGGGCTGGCGGGGCCCCTCGTGTTTGGAGACCGCCCCATACTCCGGCGGGCGGCGGTCGCAGACCATCATCCCGTAGGTCAGGTCCGACCCCTGGGTCTCCACCCGCACGTGGGCGTCGAAGGAGCCGGTGATGAGTTCGGGCCGGGTGAGGGCCGCCAGGGCGATGGGGTCGGGCAGCCCGATCTGGGGATAGCCCCGGCTCCGGATGCTGTTTTGTCGCATGGTGTCGTTGCAGGTCACGCAGAACCACCCCCGCTCGGAGGCGGCCTCCAACTCGGCCATCTGCTGGGGGCCGAATTCCCCCGCCCCGTGGCAGGCCTCGATGGTGGCGATAGTCAGGGGGATGCCCGAGCGGCAGACGATGTCCGCCGCCTCGGCGTCCACCCAGAAGTTGAACTCGGCCGTGGGACTGGTGTTGCCGTAAAAGGCCGCGCCCCCCATGGCGGTGATCCGCGGCACCCGCTTCATGGTCTCCGGCTCCTGCAAGATGGCCAGGGCCAGGTTGGTCAGGGGACCCAGGGTCACGATCTCAACGTCCCCCTCCCCCTCTCTGACCAGCCGCAGGATGGCGTCCACCGCGTGGGTGCGCTCGGCCCCCACCTCCGGGGCCCGAAAACAGGTCTGGTCCCCCATCCCGTCTTTGCCGTGGATCCCCTCGGCGCAGCGCAGGGGGCGGCAGAGGGGCCGGTCCGCCCCCGGGTAGATGGGCGGGCGCGCCCCCCCGGCGTAGGTGGCGCTGAGGCAGGCGTTCTTGGTGGCCAGCTCCAGCGGGACGTTCCCCGCCACCGTGGTGATGGCCAACACCTGCAAGGTGGGCTCCCGCAGGGCCATCACCAGGGCAACCGCGTCGTCGGACGCGGTGTCGGTGTCGATGATGATCTTTTTGCGCGCTGTCTGCATGTGCACTTGCTCCTCTCAAAACCACTTTGTCAGCCAGAGGGCCCTCCTCCCCCGCCGCAAGGGGGGAGGAGGGCCCGGCAGCTCTGTGCCCCGGCTGCACTTACAGTATAAAGGGGGGCCCGCGAAAAGAAAAAGACCGCCGTCTATTTTTTTGCAAAATAAAAGGCGCTCTTTTTGTGCATTTTTTCTGCGCCCCCGGCGCAAAAAAAGCCCCTCTCCGCCGGGGCGGGAGGGGCTTGCCGGGGGGAGGGGCCCCCTAGTCCAAAAAGTCCTTGAGTTTTTTGCTGCGGCTGGGGTGGCGGAGTTTGCGCAGGGCCTTGGCCTCGATCTGGCGGATGCGCTCGCGGGTGACGTTGAACTCCTTGCCCACCTCTTCCAGGGTGCGGGAGCGGCCGTCCTCCAGGCCAAAGCGGAGGCGGAGGACCTTCTCCTCCCGGGGGGTGAGGGTCTGCAGCACCTCGCCCAACTGTTCGCGCAGCAGGGTGTGGGAGGCGGCTTCGGCCGGGGCGGGGGCGTCGTCGTCGGGGATGAAGTCGCCCAGGTGGCTGTCCTCCTCCTCGCCGATGGGGGTCTCCAGGCTGACCGGCTCCTGGGCGACCCGCATGATCTCCCGCACCTTGTCGGCGGGCATGTCCAGCACCTTGGAGATCTCCTCGGCGGAGGGCTCGTGCCCGTTTTGGTGGAGCAGCTGGCTGGAGACCTTTTTCACCTTGTTGATGGTCTCCACCATGTGCACCGGGATGCGGATGGTGCGGGCTTGGTCGGCGATGGCCCGGGTGATGGCCTGGCGGATCCACCAGGTGGCGTAGGTGGAGAACTTGTACCCCTTGGTGTAGTCAAACTTCTCCACCGCCTTGATGAGGCCCAGGTTCCCCTCCTGGATCAGGTCGAGGAACTGCATCCCCCTGCCCACGTACCGCTTGGCGATGGAGACCACCAGCCGCAAGTTGGCCTCGGAGAGGCGCTTGCGGGCGTAGGGGTCGCCCTCGGCCATCCGCTTGGCCAGCTCCACCTCCTCGGCAGAGGTGAGCAGCTGCACCCGGCCGATCTCCTTGAGGTAGACCTTGACCGGGTCGTCGATGTTGGCCCCGTCGGCGGCGGTGGCGTAGCGCTTGCCCTCCTCGATCTCCTTGGAGGAGATCTTCTCCTCGGGGAGGGCGGTCTCGGCGGCAGCCACCAGCTTGAAGTCCTCCTCCGGGTCGATGTCCTGGTCGGGGACCAGGTCGTCCATGATCTCGACCTTTTTGGATTCGAGCAGCTCGTAGAGCTTGTCCACCTCCTCCACATCGAAGTCGTACTTCTCGATGAGGTCGGTCAGCTCCTGGGTGGTGAGCTTTCCCTTTTTGACCGCCATTTCGGCGATGGTGAGCATGGCTGCGGCGTTTTCGGTTTTCGACATATTCGCTTCTCCTATTTCTTTTTGTCCTTCAAACCGGCGATGAGATCGCCCAGTTGGGTTTCCGGTGTCTGCGCGATGCGCTCTGCCGTGAGCTTGCGGCTCTCCTCTTTCAGGTTGCGGATGTTGAAGTCCACGTCCTCTTTCCCCACCTTGAGCCCGGCGCTCTTGGCCAGCATCCGGGAGACCCGGGCCAGCTCTTCGGGGGTGAGGAATTTGGTCAGATAGGTCAGATCCGGCCCCTCGGGCAGGGGGCAGCTCTTGAGCAGGCCGTAGAGCCGGCGGTCAAAGTCGGTGACAAAGTCCCCCTCCTCCACCGCGGCAAAGATGTACCTGGCCCACTGGCCGTCCCGCACAGCGATGGCGATGAGCATCTCCTCGGCGGTGGCGGCCCGGGGGTTGGCGGCCGCCTGGGGGTTGACGGTGTCCCGCCGGTCGAGGACGGTGTTCACCAGCTCCTGCCGCTCCCTCTTTCGCTCCTTGCGGTGGCGGGCGCGGCGGATGTCCTCGACTTGCAGGAGGACGTTGTCCTTTTTGACCCCGCTCTTCTCGGCGGCGACCCCGGCGTAGACGTCCCGCTCCCCCGGGGTGGGGAGGGCGGCGATGGCCTGGGCGGCCTCCCGCAGGTAGGCGATGCGGCCCTCGGGGTCCTCCAGATTATAGCGGCCCTCGATGCGGGAGAGCTCGTGCTCGGTGGAGCCCTTGGCCTCGTCCAGCAGCCGCTGGAAGCGGTGGGCGCCGTTTTTCTTGATGAACTCGTCCGGGTCCTTGGCCCCGGGGATGGTGAGGATGCGGATCTTCAGCCCGGTCTGGGCCAAAAAGCCCACCGCCCGCTTGGTGGCCACCTGCCCCGCCTCGTCGGCGTCGTAGGAGACGATCACCTCACCGGTGTACTGGGCGATCAGCCGGGCCTGGCTCTCGCCGATGGCGGTGCCCAGGGTGGCCACCGCCGTGGGGAAGCCCGCCTGGTGCATGGCGATGACGTCCATGTACCCCTCGGCGAGGATGAAGGGTTCCCCCTTGTGGTTTTTGGCAAAGCCCAGGGCGAAGAGGTTGCGGTTTTTGTGAAAGACCGGGGTCTCGGCGGTGTTGAGGTACTTGGGCTTTTCGTCCCCCAGGTTGCGCCCGCCAAAGGCGATGACGTTGCCCCGCACGTCGATGATGGGGAAGATGACCCGATTGCGGAACTTGTCGTAGGTGCCGCCCTTTTTGGAGCGGGCCACCAGGTCGGCCGCCAGCAGTTCGCTGTCGGAAAAGCCCTTTTGGCGCAGGGCGTCCCGCAGGGACGACCAGCTGTCGGGGGCGTAGCCCAGGCCGAAGTGCTTGATGGTCTCGTCGGTGAGGCCCCGGCCCCGCAGGTAGTCCAGCCCCGGCTTTCCGGCCGGGGTCTTGAGGACGGCGTAGAAAAAGCGGGCGGCGGCGCGGTTTGCCTCGAGGATGCGGAGCTTGAGCTTGCCCATGGAGTCGTCGACCCCCTGCTCGGGCACCTGCATCCCGCAGCGCTGGGCCAGCCACTTGACCGCCTCCACGTAGTCGAGGTTTTCGATGTTGCGGATGAAGGTGATGACGTCGCCCCCCGCCCCGCAGCCAAAGCAGTAGTAGGACTGGGTGTCCTTGTAGACCACAAAGGAGGGGGTCTTTTCGGAGTGGAAGGGGCAGAGGCCCTTGACGGTGTTGCTCCCCGCCCGCTTGAGGGGGACATAGGGGGAGATGACGTCTTCAATGTCGTTTCGGAATTTCAGTTCGGTGATAAAGCTGTCGGGGATCAAAGTCCTCTCCCCTCCTTTTCTGCCATATTTTGAACCGTTTTGGCGCTATGATGTAAGCGCGATCCCCCGCGGGCCAAAAAGGGGTCGTCCAGCCCGCCCCGCGGGAAAGGGGGCGCGGCCGCGCAGCTCCCTGCTAAGAGCGGGGGGCGGGCCCTAGAGGCTGTCCTCCAACCGCCAGGAGCGGGGCACAAAGATGCGCTCAAAGGCGGTGACGGCAAAGCCGTCGGTCATGCCGGAGATGTAGTCCACCGCCGCCCGCTCGGCCCCCTCGTCCCGGGCGATCTGCCGGTAGAAGTCCGGCATCTTCTCGGGGTGTTTGACCAGGTGGCTGTAGAGGAGGGCCACCAGTTCGCAGGCCTTCCCCTCCTCCCTCTTGGCGGCGGAGTTGGTGTAGACCACCTGGTACATGAACTGGTGCAGGGCGTCAAAGGCGCGGTAGACCTCCGGGTCCATGCGGATGTCCTCGCCGCTGTTTTCCAGCAGGGAGCGGACCATGGTGGTGATGCGGGGGTTCTTCCCCCGGCCCAGCACCGCCACGCAGTCGTAGGGGAGCTCGTTTTCCTCCAGGATGCCGGCGGTGATGGCGTCCTCGATGTCGTGGTTGATGTAGGCGATCTTGTCGGCAAAGCGGACCACCCGCCCCTCCAGGGTGCAGGCGTCCTTGCCGCGGGTGTGGCAGGCGATGCCGTTTTTGGTCTCAAAGGTCAGATTGAGGCCCCGCCCCTCCTTCTCCAGCCGCTCCACCACCCGCACCGACTGCAGGTAGTGCTTGTAGCCGAAGGGGGCCAGCTCGTTGAGGGTGCGCTCCCCGGCGTGGCCGAAGGGGGTGTGCCCCAGATCGTGCCCCAGGGCGATGGCCTCGGTCAGGTCCTCGTTGAGGCGCAGGCCCCGGGCAATGGTGCGGGCGATCTGCGACACCTCCAGGGTGTGGGTGAGCCGGGTGCGGTAGTGGTCCCCCTGGGGGGAGAGGAAGACCTGGGTCTTGTGCTTGAGCCGCCGGAAGGACTTGCAGTGCAAGATCCGGTCCCGGTCCCTGGCGTAGGGGGTGCGGATCCCGTCCTCCGGGGCGGGGGCGCGCCGGCCCCGGCTCTCCTCCGACAGGGAGGCGTGGGGGGACAGGGTCTCCCGCTCGATCCTCTGGGTCATCTCGCAAACGGTCATCTTCATTCACCCCTTTACCTCTATATACGCCAACTGCCGGGCGGTTTCCTTCTTTCCGGGACCCTTTTTTTGCAAATTTTTCTTCCCCCGCGGCGCCCCTCCCCCTATTTAAGAGGGCGAAAGGGGTCGATTTCTGTCACCCGGCCGCGAGAATTTTTACAGGTGGGAGAAGACGACCTCCCCCAGCTGGGGGGTCACCCGGCCGCCGCTGCGCTCCACCAAGTCGGCGCAAAGGCCCTCGGCCGCGTCGGCGCGGACGGTGAGGCGCAGGGTCACCTGCTCCAAGAAGTCGCACCCCTCCTGGCGCAGGGGGTAGTTTGGCAGCAGGTTCTCCACGATCGGGTAGAAGTCGTAGGGCAGGGCAACCACCACCTGCCTGCAGGCGCAGACGGTGACGATGTCGGCCGCCGCCACCGCCAGGGAGGCGGCTTTGGAATAGGCCCGCAGCAGCCCCCCGGCCCCCAGGAGGACGCCCCCGAAGATGCGGGAGACCACGATCACCGCGTCGGTGATCCCCCCCTTTTGCAGCACCTCCAGGGTGGGCTTGCCGCCGGTGCCCTGGGGCTCGCCGTCGTCGCTGCAGCGCTGGCCGTTTTGGCAGCGCAGGTCGTAGGCAAAGACGTGGTGGCGGGCGTCGCGCAGCTCCCCCCGCACCCGCTCGACAAAGGCCATGGCCTCCTCCGGCGAGGAAGCCGGGGCGATCTGCCCGATGAACTGGGACTTTTTGATGGTGACGCTGTCGCCCGCCTCCCCCGCCGGGGTGCGGTAGCTCTGCTGGTCCACGCTGGGCCCTCCTCCCCTCTTTGGCGGGACAAAAAGAAAGGCGGTGTGAACCACACCACCCTCATTTTTTGGACACGCCAAAAGCTATTTATCCAGATTAAAGCGCCGTTTGAAGCGGTCAACACGTCCGCCGGTATCAACCAGTTTCTGTTTGCCGGTATAGAACGGGTGGCATTTGGAGCAGACCTCGACGCGGATGTCGCCCTTCGTGGATCTGGTCTCGATCACTTCGCCGCAAGCGCAACGGATGGTCGCTTTGTCGTAGTTCGGATGAATCCCCTGTTTCAACGCAGTCACCTCTTTCACCAAAGAAACGTTACTCTCAAGATAATAGCACAACCGTTTTTAAAATGCAAGACAGTTCGTCCCACTTTTTTGAAAAAATCGCCCTCCCATGGGCTTTTTTGCTAGAGGGCGGCGATGGCCCCCACCAGGGTCTGCACGTCCTCGTCCCGGGTGGCCCAGCTGGTGCAGAAGCGGACCGCCGTCCGCCCATCATCCAGTTCCCCCCAGCTCTCAAAGGCAAAGTCCTGTCCCAGGGCCTCCCTCTGCGCGGGGGTGAGGACGAAGAACTGCTGGTTGGTGGGGGAGTCGAAGTAGAGGGGCACCCCCGCGGCGAGGAAGGCCTTGCGGATGGCCATGGCCTGCTCCACCGCCCGCTCGCAGATGGAGCGGTAGAGCCCGCCCTCGAAGAGGACGTCGAACTGGATGCCCAGCAGCCGCCCCTTGGCCAGCAGCCCGCCCCGCTGCTTGATGAAGTAGCGAAAGTCCTTTTTCAGGGCCGGGTCGGCAATCACCACCGCCTCGCCGAAGAGGGCGCCGCACTTGGTGCCGCCGATGTAGAAGACGTCGCAGAGCCGGGCCAGGTCGGGCAGGTCCAGCTCGCTCTCCGGGCTGGCGAGGCCGTAGCCCAGCCGCGCCCCGTCGAGATAGAGGGGCAGCCCCCAGCGGCGGCAGACGGCCGCCAGCTCCTCCAGCTGGGCTTTGGTGTAGAGGGTGCCGTTTTCGGTGGGGTGGGAGATGTAGCAGGCCCCCGGCTGCACCATGTGCTCGCTGACATCGCTCGTGAAGTGGGCGCGGCAGTAGTCGTCCACCTGGGCGGCGGTGATGGTGCCGTCTCGCGAGGGCAGGGGCAGCACCTTGTGGCCGGTGGCCTCGATGGCGCCGGTCTCGTGGCAGGCGATGTGCCCGCTCTCGGCGCAGAGGGCCCCCTGGTGGGGCCGCAGCAGGGCGGCGAGGACGGTGGTGTTGGCCTGGGTCCCCCCCACCAGGAAGTGGACGTCCAGGTCCTCCCTTCCGCAGGCGGCGCGGATCTTTTGGCGGGCGCTCTCGCAGTAGTGGTCGGCGCCGTAGCCGGGGGTCTGTTCCAGGTTGCTCTCGCACAGTTTTTGGAGGATGGCCGGGTGGCAGCCCTCCACGTAGTCGCACTGAAAGTAGGTCATGGTCTCTCTCCCTCTCCGGAGGGGCGGGCGCGGGGCCCTCCCCTCATTTTTCCTATATAAGAGAGGATACCCGCCCCGGCCGGGGCTTGTCAACACGGGCGGGGGCAAAAGGCGGAAAAAAGGGCCGACAGGGCCCGCCAATAGTTGCCAAAAGGAGAAAAGAAAGCTATGATGGTGGTATTCCCCCGCGCCAACCTTTGCATACTGATAACAGCCGGTTTTCCCCCGCGCCCCCGGGGCGCGGCGGGGCGGCGGACAGCAAAAAAGGAGTGTTGTAAACGTGACATGGCACAGCCAGACCCCGGAGCAGATCGCCGGGCAGCTCGACTCCGACCTGGAAAAGGGCCTCTCCCCCAGCCAGGCGGCCGACCTGCTGGGCCGGGTGGGAGAGAACAAGCTGCAGGGCAAAAAGCCCAAGACCCTGCTGCAGCGATTTTTGGCCCAGCTCAAAGACACCATGGTCATCATCCTGATGCTGGCGGCGGTGGTCTCCACCGTGATGGCCTTTGTGGATGAACACGGCGACTTTTTGGAGCCGGTGGTGATCGTGGGGATCGTCCTCCTCAACGCCTGCCTGGGGGTCGCCCAGGAGAGCAAGGCCGAAAAGGCGCTGGAGGCCCTCAAAGACATGAGCACCCCCCACGCCCGGGTCATCCGCGGCGGCCAGGCGGAGGTCATCTCCTCCACCGAGCTGGTGCCCGGCGACATCATCGTGCTGGAGGCGGGGGACTTTGTCCCCGCCGACGCCCGGCTGATTTCCGCCTCTAGCCTGCAGTGCGAGGAGTCGGCCCTCACCGGCGAGTCGGTGCCGGTGCAGAAGGAGGCGGCCGGCACCGTGCCAGAGGACGCCCCCCTGGGCGACCGGCACAACATGGTGTACAGCGGCTGCAGCGTCAGCTACGGCCGGGGCACCGCCATCGTCACCTCCACCGGCATGTCCACCCAGATGGGGAGCATCGCCGCCCTCCTCTCGGGGGAGGAGGACGGCCAGACCCCCCTGCAGCACAAGCTGGAGCAGATGGGCAAGATCTTGGGGCTGGTGGCCCTGGCCGTCTGCGCGGTCATCTTCGTCATCGGGCTGCTGGGGGGCACCCCCATCGGCGAGATCCTGCTGACGGCCATCTCCCTGGCGGTGGCCGCCATCCCCGAGGGGCTGCCCGCCATCGTCACCATCGTGCTGGCCATGGGCGTCTCGCGGATGGTGAAGAAAAACGCCATCATCCGCCGGCTACCCGCGGTGGAGACCCTGGGCAGCGCCTCGGTCATCTGCTCGGACAAGACCGGCACCCTGACCCAAAACCGGATGACCGTGTTGCAGACCTGGGTGGACGGCGAGGACCGGGCCGAGGACATCTCCCGGGAGGAGCGGCCCTCCGACCCGGCGGTGGCCCTGCTGAAACTGGGCACCCTCTGCTGTGACGGCACCGTCTCCGCCCAGCCCGACGGCACCCTCAAGCACATTGGCGACCCCACCGAGACCGCCATCGTCGCCGCCGCCCTGCGCGCCGGCGAGGAGCAGGAGGCCCTGAACGCCGCCTACCCCCGCCAGTTTGACCTGCCCTTTGACTCGGACCGCAAGCTGATGACCACCGTCAACTTGATCGACGACCAGCTGCACGTCATCGTCAAGGGGGCCTTCGACATCCTCAGCGAGCGCTGCGTGGCCGGGGACGTGGAGACCGCCCGCCGCATCAACGAGGAGATGGGGGGCGAGGCCCTGCGGGTCATCTGCGTGGCCCACAAGGTCATCTCCCTCCTCCCCCTGCCGGAGGACGCGGCCGAACTGGAGCAGGGGCTGACCCTGATGGGCCTCATCGGGATGATCGACCCGCCCCGGGAGGAGGCCAGGGACGCCATCGCCACCTGCCTGAAGGCGGGCATCCGCCCGGTGATGATCACCGGCGACCACGTGGTCACCGCCTCGGCCATCGCCCGGCAGATGGGCATTTTGAAGGAGGGCGAGCGGGCCATCACCGGCGCGGAGCTGGCCGCCATGAGCGACGAGGAGCTGGACCGGCGCATCGCCGAGTTCTCGGTCTACGCCCGGGTCACCCCCGAGGACAAGATCCGCATCGTCAAGGCCTGGCAGAAAAACGGGCAGATCGTCTCCATGACCGGCGACGGGGTCAACGACGCCCCCGCCCTCAAGGCCGCCGACATCGGCTGCGCCATGGGGATCACCGGCACCGACGTGGCCAAGGGCGCGGCGGACATGGTCCTCACCGACGACAACTTCGCCACCATCGTGGTGGCCGTCAAAGAGGGGCGGGGCATTTTCCAGAACATCGTCAAGTCCATCGAGTTTTTGCTCAGCTGCAACATCGGCGAGATCTTGACGGTGCTGGGCTCCATGCTCCTCTCCTTCGGCTCCCCCCTCACCGCCATCCAGCTGCTCTGGGTCAACCTGGTGACCGACGGGCTGCCGGCCCTGGCCCTGGGGATGGACCCGGTGGACAAACACGTCATGGACGAGCCGCCCCGGCCCAAGAGCCAGGGGATCTTCAACCCCGCCCTCTGGGTGCACATTGTGTTGCAGGGGCTGATGATCGCCGGGCTCACCGTCACCGGCTACGCCCTGGGCCGCTACGTCTTTGGCAGCGACCTGGTGGAGGAGGGGCGGACCATGGCCTTTTTGGTGCTGGCCTGCAGCCAGCTGGTGCACGTCTACAACATCCGCGCCAAGGGCTCCCTCTTCGCCCAGAACCCCTTTGCCAACAAGTACCTCAACGGCGCGGTGCTCTGCAGCCTGGCGCTGATTTTGCTGGTCTCCCTGATCCCGCCGGTGGCGGGGGTGTTCGGGATGTACCTGCTGCCCGCCAAAGCCTGGTTGGCCGTGGCAGGGCTGAGCCTGCTGCCCATCCCCCTGGTGGAGCTGGCCAAGCTGGTTTCCAGGGTGTTTGCCAAAAAGTAGGGCGGTTTTCCCCTCCGCATTTGATAGAGGGCCCGGCCGGGGCGTTTCCCGGCCGGGCCCTCTTTGGATTTTACCTTTTTGCGGGGGGTGGCAGGGGGAGATTTGCCGGTTTTGTCCCCTGTATTCTGTAAACTGTGGCTTCGGCGGGGGGGCAATCGGCGGGGAATGAGGGCGGGTTTCCGGGGGCACGGGAGGGCCGGGCCATATCGGCGGAGGGGGATGTCTCTGCCGCCGTTTTTTGCCCTAGATTCTGATAACTGTCGATTCGGCGGGAGGGCAATTGGCGCGGAATGGGGGCGGGTTTCCGGGGGCGCGGGGGGGCCGGCCCACATCGGCGGCGGAGGATATCCCTGCCGCCGATTTTTTGCCCCGCATTTTATAAGCTATCAATTCGGCGGCGGGAGCAATTGATGGGGAACGGAGGGCGGGTTTTCGGGGGCGCGGGGGGTCCGGCCCACATCGGAGGAGGATGTCCCTGCCGCCGATTTTTTACCCCGTATTCTGATAACTATTGATTCGGCGGGAGGGCAATTGGCGGAGAATGGGGCGGGTTTTCGGGGGCGCGGGAGGTCCGGCCCACATCGGAGGAGGATGTCCCTGCCGCCGGTTTTTTGCCCTGCATTCTGATAACTGTCGATTCAGTGGGGGGAGCAATTGGCGGGGAATAGGGGCAGCTTTCCGGGGACGCGGGGGGTCCGGCCCATATCGGCGGCAAGGGGATGTCTCTGTTGTCCATTTTGTCCCCTACATTTTGCAAGTCGCTCCTTCGGCGGTAGAGGTGCGGGGACAGATTGCTCGGCCCGACTTTCACCTCCAGCCCCTGCAAAAGGGAAATGAGGAGGCGGAGGGCCGCCCTTCGGCGTTCAATCCGTCAAAACTGCCCGCTTCTCTGCGGAAACACCCCATCCATGTCTTGGGGGAAGGGGCGCGCCGGGATGGGAGAAAAGGCTCGGCGGCCACGGTCCCTTTTCCGGCGGAAAGAAGGGTCCCCCCTTCCCTGATCTGTTGGGCAGCAACCCAAAAGAGAGGCCCCTTGAGGGCCTCTCTTTTTTACTGGCGCAGGGGGCGGTCTTCGGTTCGGCGGCCGGTCGATTCGGCCAGCAGGGCCGCCAGGGCCACCAGGAAGGCGCCCAGCACCACTGCCGGGAGATCGAGGGGGCAGCGGGCCAGCAGGAGCACCAGCCCCTCAAACCCGCCGGCGGCCAAAAGGGCCAGGTTGTCCCACCAGCGCAGCCGCTCTCTCCCCCGCCGCAGCAGCAGGGCGTAGAGCAGGGAGACAGCGCCCACCAGCAGGGCCAGCCAGTGCAGCCCACAGCTGGAAATCAGAGCGCCCTCCCCGGTGTAGGGGCCTGTCCCCTCTCCGCCCCCCTGGCCCCCGCCGTTGCCGCCGTCGGGCAGAGGGGTCACGTCGCCGGAGGCGCTGCCGTCGGTCAGGGTGTAGGTCAAATAGAGGGTGGCGGTGTTCCCCTTTTCATCGCTCACCCGGTAGGTGATGAGGCAGGAGCCGGCCCGGTCGGTGGCAAAGCCCTGGGAGGTGATGTCCTGCCCGTTTTGGGAGAGGGTGAGCCCCTCCTCCCCCAGGCCCGCGCCGCCGGGGAGGACGCGGTAGTTCTGCCGCACCCAGGCCAGCGCCTTTTCGGCGGTGAGGGCCCCGTCAAAGGCCGGGGGATAGGCCACCGGCTCGGTGACGCTCTGCCGGTAACTGTGGTGGACGGCGCCGCCTTTGTCCACCGCCTCCTCCGGCGCGGGCAGGGGGCGCTGCGGGTCGGCCGGCTCGATGACCGGCGGCTCGGTGCGCTGGGCAAAGGCGTAGGTGATGACAAGGGTGGTGGTGTTGCCGCCCCGGTCCTTCACCGTGTAGGTGATGAGGCAGGAGCCGGGCACGGCGGTGGAGATCCCCTCCACCGGCGCGCCGCCCTGCTCCATGCGCAGGGTGTGATCTATCAGGCTGCTGCCCTGGGCGGCAAAGTCGTAGTGGTCGCGGATGTACTGCAGGGCGTCGCTGCGGGTGAATCTGCCGCCGTGGGCCGGCGGGTCAGTGATCAGCTCGGTCACCCGGTCGGTGTAGGTGTGGTGGACGGTGTTGTCCGGGTCGATCACCTCCTGGGGGCCCTGGGGCGGGTCCTCCGGGTCGGTGGGGAGGATGGCGGGCGGCTTGGGTTTCTCCACAAAGGCGTAGGTCAGCTGGAGGGTGGTGGTGTTGCCGTCCGCGTCGGTCACGGTGTAGCTGCCCAGGCAGGCGCCGGGGGCGGTGGTGGGCAGGCCGATCGCCGAGATGTCCCGCCCGTCCCGGGTCATGGCGAGGGTGGCCGACCCCGCGCCAAAGGTGTAGCGGGAGGCGATGACCTCCCGCAGTTTGTCCGCCGTGAGGGTGCCGCCAAAGGCCGGCGGGTCGGTCACCAGTTGGGTGATCCGGTCGGTGTAGACCGCGTGCACCAGCCCCTCCTCATCCGTCTGGGTCTCGGGGCCGCTGGGGCCCGGCCGGTCCGGGTCGGCGGGGTCCACCGACGGCGGGTCGCTCACCGTCACCGCCAGGGGGGCGGAGGGGTTGCCCGCCGCGTCCAGCACCCGGTAGAGGCCGTTTTTGGCGGGGGCAACAGTCTGGGTGGCGGCCCCGCTGCCATCGGTCAGGGCAAAGGCCTGCACCGTCTCCCACGCCTTGGTGGCGGGGTTTTGCCGCTCCAGTTTCCAGACGCCGGAGAGGCCGTCTGTCAGGGTCAAATCCCCGCCGGCGGCGGTCAGGGCGGGGGCGGTGACGTCCACCCGGATGGTGTCGCTGGCGGTGGTGGAGACGGCCCCGGACCCGCTGTCCCGCGCCTGATAGGTCACCGAGATGCCGCCGGTCTCCTCCGCGTACTGCTTTTGGGGGGTGGCGGCGTCGAGGGTGGCCTCCAGGTCGGTCCCCCTTTTGATGTGGAACTGGTCAAAGGTGCCGGGGCAGAAGGTCACCTCCACCGGCCCCCGGTTCCAGCCGTTTTCGTTGGCCGGGGTGCGGGTGTAGTGGTAGTCGGTGCCGGGGACGGGGGTGGGCTTGTCCGGCTCCGGCTCGGCGTTCGGGTCAAAGGGCACCAGCTCCACCGCCGGCACCAGCTCGGCCTTGGAATAGCACCGGGACTGAAAGAAGGTGTCGGCAATCTGCTGGCCCACCGTCACCGCCGCGCCGGTGGGGTTTTGGATCTTGGCCCTGTAGGTGATGACGTTGTTTCCCGCGCCGGTCATCTTGAAGGGGATGCCCGCGTTGGCGATGTCGGTCCCGGCGTCCACCGCCGTGCCGTTGGCCTTGATCTCCTGCCCCTCGGCCTTGGTCAGGGGGACGATGCCGGCGGTGGGGTAGTCTTTATTTCCCTGCAGCAGCTTGAGGGTACAGGGGACGGCCTGGCCGGCGGCGTTTTTGTTGATGTTTCTCACCGTGGCCTGGACGACGACGGTGTCGCCGTCCACCGGCACCTCGCCCTCGTCGAACGCGCTGCCGTCCGCCTTGAGGAGTTTGGTCTCCACAAATTCCGGGTAGTAGCGGGTATAGGCCGCGGAGTTGAATTTCATCGAGAGTTCAAACCCGCCGGGAAAGGTGAGTTCTTTGGGGTAGTCCACCCCGCCAGTGATGGCGAGCTGGGCCGTCTCCGTCCCCGCCGGCAGGATGACGTAGGGGCTGCAGGAGAGGGTGGCTTTCTGCCCGCCGCTCTGCAGGGTGGCTGTCACCTGCTGGGTCGCGCTGCTGTACTGCAGCTGGAGCTTGCCCGGCTGGTTGAAATAGTCTTTCGTCAAGTCGACCTTCTTCACCAGCGTCTGCGGCTGGGTGGGACTCGGCATACTGTAAAAGGCCATCTCGTAATTGCCGTTTACCTTCCAGACCAGGAGGGAGAGGATCTTTCCATTGGGCACCGCGAGGGCGATGCTGATGTGCTCACTGCCGGTGGTGAGGGCGGTCATGATCATCGTGAAGTCAACGTCCACCGTCCAGTCCGATTGGAGGGACAGCCACCCCTTGCTGTGCACCTGGCTGATGGAGGTCTTGAGTCTATCCGGCGCGCTTCCGTGCGGCGTCCAAACGGTGGCGTCTGAAATATACACGTTGTTGTCGTGCACCCCGTATTTGTCCCCCACAAAGCCGCTGACGTTGTTCCAGGTAAACACCTGAGTCAAATCCGTCGCGCCGATAAACTGGTCGGTGGTCTCACCGGCGGCGCCCGCCGTCCCCCGCCCACCGGTGAGGGAGAGGGTGCCCAGCAGGGTCAGGGCCGCCAAAGAGGCGGCGAGCGCCTGCCCGCCCCTCCGCTTTGCCCGCTTTTGTTGTCGCATTGCAATCGCTCCTTTTCTCTGTCTGCACTACACCTTACTTATTTATAATGTCTGAAGGCGACAGAATGCGACAAAATAAAAAGGAAATTTTTGATCCTCTTTTTCCGGCCGTAAAGCTGCTATAATGGCAGTTGAAATGATGTCGGGAGAGAGGGGAAATGAAGCGATGCTGTCACACCGGGAACTGGGGGAGCTGCTGGACCGGGCCAAGGCCGGAGAGCAGGCCGCCTTTGACCAGCTCTACCGGGCCACCGCCCCCATTCAGCTCAGCCAGATCCGCCGCTATTTGGGAGAGGAGGAGGGGGCCGAGGACCTGTTGCAGGAGGCCTATCTGGTGCTGTGGAAAAACCTGGACAAGCTGCGCCAGACCGAGGGGCTGGTGGCCTATCTCAATCGCGTCACCTACAACCTCTGCATGAACCGGCGGCGCAGCAAGTCCAAGGAGCGGGCGCGGCTGCGCTCGCTGGAGGAGCTGCCCCCCTACCAGGAGAGGGCGGAATCGGTCAGCGCGCTGGAGGACTGGGAGGCCCAGGAACTGCTGCGGGAGGCCATGGGCTGGCTCGGGGAGGAGGAGTTGGAGGCCGTCTCCCTGCGCCACTTTCAGGGAAAGACGGTGCGCCAGATTGCCGAGGCCATGCACCTGTCGGAGCGGACGGTGCAAAGGCTGCTCAAATCGGCGGGCCAAAAGATGAAGAGGGGGGTCCTCCCCGCCTTCCTCCCCCTGCCGCTGGCCCTGGGGGGACGGCGCGCCCGCCCGCAGACCGGCCACAGCCGCTGGCTCCTCCCCGCGGCGGCGGTGGGGGCGGGGGTGCTGGTGGCCGCCGGGGGCGCGGCCCTCCCCCCGCCATTTTCGGCCGCCCTCTCCCCCGAGGGGCCGGCGCGGGAGAAGGTCGTCTCGGTGGAGGGGAAAACCGCCCTCACCCGCGCCCGGCTCATCGCCCCGGACGGCGCCGCCCTCCCCGTGGAGCAGGGGGAGGACGGCGTCTACCGGGCGGCAGTGCGGGAAAACGGCCGCTACCGGCTCGAGGTCTCCGGCCCCCTCGCCACTGCCGCCCGTGAGCTGTCGGTAGCGGATGTGGACCGGGAGGGGCCCCGGCTGATTTCCATCCGCCGAGAAGGGGGGCTGGTGAAGCTGACCTTTGCCGAAGAGAACGGGCTGGCGGAGGCCCGCTGCACCGGGGAGGACGGCGCTGTCTACCTGCCGGTGCGCAGCGAGGGGGACACCCTCTCCTTTGCCCTGCCCGAGGGCGCCTACCGCGCCGAGATCGCCGACGGGCTGGGCAACCGCTCTGCAGGCGAGGTGACGGTCGCCCCCTGAATGGCCGCAAAAGAGATGGAGAGCCGCACGGCCCAGACGGGCGGTGCGGCTCTCTCGCTGGATGGGGGGATGTGGAAGGGGTGAAGGTCTGCGCGGGGGGAGGCCGGTTTTCAGGCGCCGGGACGCTCTTTCCCTGGAAGGGGCGGCTCGGTTGGGCGATGGGGTCTCTGTTTTTTAGGGAGAGGGGGGCGGATGTTTGGGCAGCAGGGGGGCGGCTGGCCTCTTGCCGGGGCTCCCCCCTCTGAAAAAAGGTGACCCAGATTGGCAATGCCTTCTCCTCTTCTCCTGTGGAGGAGGGAGGCTGTGGGGACGGATGTTTGGGCGGTGGGAGGGACCGGTTTTCCTCGTACCCGGGACGCTCCCCCCTAAAAGGAGCCACTCGATTTGGCGATACCATCCCTGCCTTTTCAGAAAAGGGGGGCGGAGCGTCCCCCGGTGCGATGGGGAACGGGCGATCCTCTCCCGGCGGGCGGCAGCGGGACAAGCGAGTTTGGCGGCGCCGCTCCCCTTCCCCTGGAAAAGAGGGAGCGCGCCCCCCCACCCGCCGGGCGGAAGGGCCATCTCTCTACACTCGACCCGGCGGCGGGCGACCCTCCCCGCGGGGCAGGCGGCTGCTCCGGCCAAACGGGCAGGGGGGCATCACCGCCTTTTCAACGGCGGGCGGTCTGTCCCTGCGCCGGGGCAACAGGAGACGGGAAAAACCGGTCTGCAAATCACGGGCCCGGCGGGGCTGTGCCGGCGGTGCGACCGTGTGCCACCCCATCTCGCACGCCGTTTTCGGCTTATCCATCCCCTTTTTCCCCACCTGTGCAACTGTGCCACCGATCAAAAGGGGTATATAGGGACGTTTTCTCTTGAGGGCTCTCCCCCTCTGCGCAAATTTTTGCTCTCCCCATACGACCCCCTCTATTTTGGTTGCACAACTCGCACAGTGGCACACCGCCCCCTATTTTGCGGGGCGGACGGTGATGCGCACCACCTCGGGGCGGTTGAAGAGCCGCAGGGGCAGGGGGTAGTTGCCCAGCCCGCTGGAGATGAAAAGGTTTGTCTCCCCCTTGGTGTAGAGGCCCTTGTCGTAGATGGGGCCGCCCTGGAGCCGGGGGAACCAGCGGCCGTCCACCTGGGCCGGGCCCAGCAGGGGCAGCCGCACCTGGCCGCCGTGGGTGTCGCCGCAGAGGGTCAGGTCGGCGCCAAAGGCGAAGAAGGCCCGGGCGTTGGGGATGTGGGCCAACAGGATGCTGAAGCGGTTCTCCGGCGGGGAGGGGAAGGCGTTGTGCAGGTCAAAGGTGCCGGTGTAGGACTGGTTGTCGATGCCGTAGAGCAGGATCGTCTCCTCCCCCACCGTCAGCTCGGCGGTCTCGTAGTCCAGCACCGTGACCCCCCGCTGCCGCAGGGCGGAGAGAAAGCCCTCCTCCCCGTCGTGCTCGCCGGGGACAAAGTAGACCGGGTACTGCCCGGCCAGCTCTCCCAGCAGGGCCAGGGCGGTGGCCCTGCCCCGCTCGTCGTCCCGGGTGTACATGTCGCCGGTGACCAGGACGGCGTCGGGCTCCTGCCGCTCCACCCGCGAGAGCAGGGCGCGGTTGCCCCCGCCAAAGGTGGCCCCGTGCAGGTCGCTGAGCTGCACCAGGGTCAGGGGGGCGCTCACCTTCCCGCTCTCGATCGCCACCTCGGTGGTGACGAGGGCACAGGTCTGCTGCCACCAGAGGGCCAGCAGCAGCAAAAAGGCCAGCAGGGCCCCCATCCACCAGTGAAAGCGAACTCCTCTCTTGCCGCGTTTTGTCACCGGGCACTCCCCCTCTCTTGCTCCCCCCAGGATAGCGCCAAACGATGACGGAGGGCCGCACAAATTTCTTACGATTTGCAAAACCTCGTCCCCCCTCTTGCTGTCCCCCGCCCCTCTCCCTTTCCTTTCGACAAATTCTGCGCTATAATGGAGCCAACAGCGCGGCCGGGCGGTGGCCCGGTGCGCGCGAGGAGAGGAGGCGAGGCGGTTGTTCTGCGCGCTTTCCAGCTTTGGGGTGTACGGGATGCACGCCTACCCGGTGTCGGTGGAGGTGGACGCCGCCCGCGGACTGCCCGCCTTCGACATCGTGGGGCTGCCCGGCGCGGCGGTCAAAGAGGCGCGGGACCGGGTGCGCGCCGCCGTCAAAAACACCGGCTTTTCCTTCCCCGTCAGCCGGCTCACCGTCAACCTGGCCCCGGCGGACGTAAGAAAGGCCGGCTCGGTCTACGACCTGGCCATCTACCTAGGGGTGCTCTGCGCCTCGCGGCAGCTGGGGGCGGACCTGTCCGGGTCGGCCTTTCTGGGGGAGCTCTCCCTCAAAGGCGACCTGCGGCGGGTGGCCGGGGTGCTGCCCATGGCCATTGAGGCCAAACGGCGGGGATTCGCCCGCCTCTTCCTGCCCCGGGAGAACGCCTGGGAGGCCGGGGTGGTGGAGGGCATCGACATCCTGCCCGCGGCCACGGCGGGGGAGGTCGTCGCCCACCTGACGGGGGCGGCCCCTATCGCCCCCTTTGCCGGCGGGCGGGAGAGCGTTCCGGAGGGGGAGGAGATGCTCCCCGACCTGGCCGACGTCAAGGGCCAGCACCTGGCCCGCCGGGCGCTGGAGGTGGCGGCCTGCGGCGGCCACAACCTGCTGATGGTGGGGCCGCCGGGGGCCGGCAAGTCGATGCTGGCCAAGCGGCTGCCCTCCATCCTCCCGCCCATGACCTTTGCCGAGCAGCTGGAGACCACCATGGTCCACTCCATCGCCGGGCTGCTGCCGCCCGACACCGCCCTGGTGCGCCGGCGGCCCTTTCGCGCCCCCCACCACACCATCAGCCCGGTGGGGCTGACCGGGGGCGGCCCCACCCCCCGGCCGGGGGAGATCTCCCTGGCCCACAACGGGGTGCTGTTTCTGGACGAGCTAGCCGAGTTCTCCCGCGGGGCGCTGGACGCCCTGCGCCAGCCTCTGGAAAACGGCTCGGTCACCATCACCCGGGCCCAGCACACCCTGACCTTCCCCTGCGAGATCATGCTGGCCGCCGCCCTCAACCCCTGCCCCTGCGGCTACCTGCACCACCCCACCCGGTCCTGCACCTGCACCGCCGGCCAGATCGCCCGCTACCGCGGGCGGGTCAGCGGCCCCATCCTCGACCGCATCGACCTGCACCTGGCGGTAGAGCCGGTGGAGTACAGCGACCTCTCCTCCCGGGAGCGGGGGGAGTCCTCCGCCGCGGTGCGGGCGCGGGTGGCGGCGGGCAGGCAGCGGCAGCTGGAGCGGGCGGAGCGCACCGGCGCCCTCTGCAACGCCCGGCTCTCCCCGGCGGCGGTGGAGGCCGTCTGCCCCCTGACCCCCGGGGCCGAGCGGTTGCTGAGGGGGGCCTTTGACACCCTGGGGCTGTCGGCCCGGGCGCGGGACAAACTGCTCAAGCTGGCCCGCACCGTGGCCGACCTGGACGGCTGCGACCAGATCGCCGAGGCCCACATGGCCGAGGTCATCCAGTACCGGCAACTGGACCGGCAGGGCGGCTGGTAGGCGCAAAAAAGAGGGCCCGGCGGAAGGGTGTTTCCTTCCGGCGGGCCCTCTTTTGCCGCGGGATGGGTGGTCAGCGGCCCCTCTGCTCCCGCCGCACCTGGGCGACGATCTGCTCCGCCGCCTCCTTGTCCTGCTTTTTGACGTAGATGTAATAGGGCTTTTCAAAGCGGGAGCCGCTGCCGTCGCCGCCCCAGTCCCAGCGGCCCATCCGGTCGCTGTTGGGGGTGCGCCAGCAGTAGGGGATACCGGCTTTCGTCAAAGCCCGGGTGATGGCCGTGCTCTCCGCCAGGGAGTAGCCCATGTAGATCTCCGGCCGCCCGATCCAAAAGAGCATTGCAAACGCCTCCTTCCGGCGCAGTGCGCCCGCTGCTAGGTGTGGCTGCACAGGGGGATGCGCCCCTCGGGCAGCCAGTCAAAATCCCCCTGCACAAAGAACGCGTCCTCCCCCGCGCAGGGGATGGGGACAAAGCCGGGGGCCCGGTCCCGCCAGAAGCCCAGCTCCACCCGCCGGGTCGCCGGCCCCGCCAGGGCGGCCACCGCCTCGTTCAGGCTGTCGGGGCCCCAGTGCTGCCAGAGGGTGAGGGTCTCCCCCGCAAAGGTGGCGGCGGCCACCCCGCCCCGCGGCAGGCGGTAAAAGCCGTTTTGCAGGGGGCCCAGGGCGTAGAACAGGCAGAGCGGCCCCCCGCCCGCCTGCCAGATGTCGGCCCCTGTCGGGGCGCCCTCAGCCAGGGAGAAGAGCTCCCGCTGCACCGCCGGGTCGCCGGTGTCCAGGGGGCGGGCCGTCCCCTCCCCCGCCCCGCGCAAGGGGCGAAAGAGGAGCTGCTCCTCTGCCCGGACAAAGCCGAATTTGGGGTAGAAGTCCAACACGCTGGGGTTTGCAAAGAGGAAGAGGCCGTCGCACCGCCCCGTCCAGTCGGCGAGCACCCGTCGGAGCAGCCGGGCGGAGAGGCCCTGCCCCCGGCAGGCGGGATGGGTCTCCACCGTGCCCAGTTGCAGGTAGCGCCGCCGCTGCCCCCGCACCCAGAACTCCATGGGGCTGACCGAGACGTTGGCCACCACCCGCTCCCCCTCCACAACGGAGTAGGGGATGTAGCCCTCCCCCCAGTAGCCGGCCCGATACCACCCCTCAAAGGAGAGGCCGAAGACCGCCTCGGTGAGGGCGTTCAGGCTTTGGCGGAGGGCGTCGTTCTGCCGGTAGCCCACCGCGATTTTCCGCTCTGGCATGGCGATCCCCCCTCTCTGCCCCCATCATACCCGGCGGAAACCGCCCTGTCAATGGGGAGAGGGCGTTTGGCGGGGCTGTGCGGCGGGGGTGCTGTCCTCGCCCGAAAGCCCCCCAGCCGTTCGGCCCGGGCCGGGATGCCCTTTTCTTCCCCTCCTCTGAAAACAGATGGCGGTGCGGCAGCTTGCCGGGGAGGCGCGCCGGCTTTTCTGGCTGCCTTTGCCTCTGGGCGCGCCCAGCTCTGCTCTCCGCCCGCGCAAAGGCCCCGCTCGGTTTTCCGCCCCAGTGCTGGGGGAAGGGCCAGGGAGGGAAGGCCTGGAAATTCGCCCTTTCTATCGCCTGCCATCCGGTTTCGTCTTCTCCCCCGTTCCTGCACTGGGCAGAAGACTTGGGGTATGGGCGCTGAAAATCCGCACTGCTCGAAGGGGAGCGAGGGCGGGAAGGCCCCTCTCCTTGCCGCCCATCACCTACTCCCTTAGCCCTCCATCCCTGCCTCGGGAGTGGGGCATGGGGACCGCACACCTCCCGGAGGGGGGAACTCGGAAAGCCGCCCGGCGGGGGGATCAGTGGAAACTTGCTCCCGCCTATCGCCCAGTTCCCCTCACCCTCCTGTCCCGGCGCCGGGGGTGGGCTTGGGGCATAGACAAGAGCTGAAAATCCGCACTGCCGGAAGGGCGGAGAGCCTGGAAAGCCGCCCTGCGGGGAGAGCGGTGGGGAACTTGCCCCGCCTGTCGCCTGGTTTCCCTTACCCCCCTGTCCCGGCGCCGGAGACAGGCCTGGGTGCAAGGGCAAGAGCTGGAAATCCGCACTGCCAGAAGGGCGGAGAGTCCGGAAAGCCGCCCTGCGGGGGGAGCGGTGGGGGACTTGCCCCCGCCTGTCGCCCGGTTTCCCTTGCTCCCCTGTCCCGGTGCCGGGGGTGGGGCTGGGGGGCAAGGACAAGAGCTGAAAATCCGCACTGCCGGAAGGGCGGACAGCCCGGAAAGGCCCCTTCCCCGCCTCTGCATCGGAAGTGGGCGGAGGGCTCCGATGGAGGACTGGAAAGCGCGGGAGCCTGCTCTCCTCCTCTCCCCGTCCCCCCGCCTCTGCTCTGCCCATTGCCCTCTGCCCCTATGCCGGGAGGGCCAACGGGCTTCCCCCCTCGCTCCTCTCCCCGGCGCGGGGGCGTTTTGCCCGGCCGCGCGGCGGGTGTGGGGGATGCGGCAGATGCGGCCACGCCGCCTCCACCCGGACCCCCCGGCCATTCGACTTTTGCGCCGGGTGGGGGGTGGAGGCCCCGCTCCCCCTGCGCCCGCCCTCCTGTTCGGGAACAGGCACACCCCTCCCCGCTACAACAGGACGTTTTCGACCAGCGTTCCCCGGTACAATGGAGAAAAGGGGACCGCGCAGAGAGGCCCCCCGGCCAGGGCCCCCTCCCCTGCGCCGGGGCCTCTCTCCCCCACCCGTCCCGCGCCGGGCGCCAAAAAGCGCCCGCCCGGCTCGTTCGCCGGACAGGCGCTCCTCTCTCACTTGTGGTATTTGATGTTGCCGCCGATGCAGAAGGCCCGGTAGAGCTGTTCCAGCAGCATCACCCGGAACAGCTGGTGGGGGAAGGTCATCTCCGAGACCGAGAGCCGCAGCTGGCAGGCGGCCTTGACCCGCTCGTCCAGCCCGTAGCTGCCGCCGATCACCAAATCCAGCGAGCTGTGCCCCGAGAGGGGCAGGCCGGACAGCAGCTCGGCAAAGGCGGGGGAGGACATCTGCCGTCCCTCCACGCAGAGGGCGATGGCGTAGCTGCCGCTCATCTTGGCCAGCAGCCGGTCCCCCTCCCCGCGGACCACCTCGTCTATGCTGTCGTGCAGCCGCTCCTCCGGCAGCTCGATCACGTTCAGCTTGCAGAAGGCCTGCAGCCGCTTGGCGTACTCCGCACAGCCCTGCTGCAGGTAGCGCTCCTTGCACCGGCCCACGCAGAGCAGATTGACCCGCATCATCTCAAAACGCCCAGAGGAGGGAGGCCTCGTCCCGGGGCATGACCTCCAGCATCACGTCCTGCCCGGCGCCCACCAAAGCCCCCATCTGCCGCAGCTTGGCGGCGCTGGTCTCGAAGGCCAGCCCGGGGAAGTTGGAGTTGATGCTCAGGTGGGCCAGCAGAAAGCGGCTGACCCCCCGGCGGGTCAGCTCCTCCACCGCGTCGGCACAGCAGTCGTTGGAGAGGTGCCCGCTCTCGGAGATGATGCGCCGCTTCAGGTAGTAGGGGTAGCCGCAGGCGCGGAGCATGTCCTCGTCGTAGTTGGACTCGATGAGCACCGCGTCGCTGCCCTCCACCCGCTCGTAAAACCGGTCGGGCAGCACCCCCATGTCGGTGGCCACGGTGATTTTTCGCCCCTCGTCGGTGGTGACGATGTAGCCCTGGCTGCCCTCGCAGTCGTGGCTGGTGGCCATGGCCTCCACCGAGAAGCCGGGCAGCCGGGCCGGGCAGCTCTCGTCTATGTAGCGGACCTCCACCTCGGGGGGGAGGGCGTCCTTCTGGCGCAGGGCGGCGGCGGTGGCCGGTGAGGCGTAGAGGGGGACCGGCCGGTTTTTCAAAAACACCTTCAGCCCCCGCACGTGGTCGATGTGCTCGTGGGTGACGAAGACCCCCAGCAACCCGGCGGGGTCGATCTCCCGCCGGGCCATCTGCTGCAGGGTCTGGCGGCAGCTCTTGCCCATGTCCACCAGGATGCCGCCGCTCTCGCCGCCGATGTAGGTGCTGTTGCCGCTGCTGCCGCTGTAGAGCGAACAAATGGAAGTCATAAAATCTCCTTTTTCAAAGGGGGACGGGAGGTCACTCCTCCACCTTTTTGATGTCTGCCCCCAGGTCGCGGAGCTTGGAGATGATCTCCTCGTAGCCGCGCTCGATGTGGCGGATGTCGCTGATCTCGCTGGTGCCCTCGGTCATCAGGGCGGCGATGACCACCGCCGCGCCGGCCCGCAGGTCCACCGCCTTGATGGCGGCGGCGTGGAGGGCGGGCACCCCGCTGACCACCGCCACCCGGCCGTCCACCTGGATGTCGGCCCCCATCTTCCGCAGCTGCTCGGTGTAGGCAAAGCGGTTGTCCCACACCCCCTCGGTGATGATGCTGGTGCCGTCGGCCACCGAGAGCAGGGCGGTGATCTGGGGCTGCATGTCGGTGGGGAAGCCCGGGTGGGGCAGGGTCTTGACGTTGCACTTGCAGACCGGGCCCTCTCGCTTGACCCGCACCGCCTCGTCGTACTCGGTCACCTGCACCCCGGCCTTTTGCAGGGTGGCGGTGATGGATTCCAGGTGCTTGGGGATCACCCCGCTCACCAGCACGTCGCCGCCGGTGGCGGCCGCGGCCACCATGTAGGTGCCCGCCTCGATCTGGTCGGGGATGATGCCGTACTCGGTCTGGCCCAGGTGCTCCACCCCGTGGATCTTGATGACGTCGGTCCCGGCGCCGCGGATGTCGGCCCCCATGGAGTTTAAAAAGTTGGCCAGGTCCACGATGTGGGGCTCCTTGGCCACGTTTTCCAGGATGGTGACCCCCTGGGCCTTGACGGCGGCCAGCATCACGTTGATGGTGGCCCCCACCGAGACGATGTCGAAGTAGACGTGGGCGCCGATGAGCCGGTCGGCCTTGACGTGGATCACGTCGTCGTTGATGGTGGCCTGGGCGCCCAGCGCCTCCAGCCCCTTGAGGTGCTGGTCGATGGGGCGCACCCCGAAGTTGCAGCCCCCCGGCAGGGCGACCCGCGCCTCGCCGTACCGGCCCAAAATCGAGCCGATAAAGTAGTAAGAGCCCCGCATGTACTTGGTCAACTCGTGGGGTACGTCGGTGCAGTTGATGGTGGTGGGGTCGATCTGCAGGGTGTTTTTGGTGATGGGGGTGACGGTGGCCCCCATGGACTGCAAGATGGCCACAGTGGTGGCGATGTCGCTGATGGCGGGCACGTTTTCAATGATGCAGGGCCCCTCGGCCAGCACCACCCCGGGCAGGATGGCCACCGCCGCGTTCTTGGCGCCGCTGATGTTCACATCGCCCATGAGGGGCTTTCCGCCCCGAATAACGATCTTTTCCAAATCCAAACTCTCTCCCTTTATCTGCGGGCAGATCCCCGCTTCCCAAACCCGCGCCAAGGGCCCCGAGGGGGGTGGGCGCGGTGGCCAAAAAGAGGCGGCCGCCTTCGCCCGCCCGGGCGGGACAGCCCCTCTGTATCATCTGCAGTTGTTTCTGCTCTGGCCGCCGGGCGGCCTGCTGCGTCTGTTGGTCGGCAAAAGCCAGTGACGTCCCGGGAAAAGGGCGCAAACCCCTCCCCGGTAAATCAAATTATAGTATATCATCTTTGCCGTTTGTTGAAAAGAGAGTGCGGCGCATTTTTCGGCGGCGCTTCCCGGGCGGGAGCGGAAGGGGGCTCCCTAGTAGAATGCCCCAAAAAATTTTCCAGATTCCGGTTGTCGGGCGGCGGGAGAGGGGAATTTTGTCAGCCCGGCAGGCGGTTTTTGCGCAGCCACTCCAGGGCGCAGTTGGCGTAGAGGGCCGCCCCGGTGGGCAGGGCCCGGTCGCGCAGGAAGAGGGCGGACTTCTCGGCCCCGTTCGCCCCGCCGTCCCCCGGCTCGCCAAAGCCCAGGTAGAGGTGGGCGGTGGGCACCCGGTTGGAGAGAAAGGAGAAGTCCTCCGACGGCATCACCGGGCCGGCGGCCAGGTCCGTCTTCTCGGGGCGGACGATCTCCCGCACAAAGGGGGCCAGTTCGGCCAAAAGGGCGCTGTCGGTGTGGATGGAGCCCAGTTTCAGCTGCTGCTCGATGGAGGCGGTGGCCCGGTAGAGGGGCGGCAGCTTCCAGCACAGCTCCTCCATCCGCCGCAGCAGGTGGGTGCGCAGGTCCGGGTCGTAGGCCCGCAGGGTGCCCCACATCTCGCAGCTGGAGGGGATGATCCCCCCCGGCCCCCCGGCGCGGATGCCGCCGACGGTGAGCACCGCCGTGGCGGAGGGGGGCGTCTCCCGGGCCACCAGCTCCTCCAGGGCCTGGTAGAGGCGGACGGCCACGGCGATGGGGTCGGCGCAGTTGTGGGGCATGGCCCCGTGGCCCCCCAGGCCGTTGACGGTGATGTGGAAGCTGTCGGTGGAGGTGAGCACCCGACCCGGGTGGGCGCAGACCGCCCCCAGGGGATAGGGCGCCAGGGCGTGCAGGGCCAGGACCGCGTCCACCGGGGGGTCCGCCAGCACCCCGGCGTCCACAATGGCCTTGGCGCCGGGGCAGCTCTTGTCCACCCCCTCCTCGTTGGGCTGAAAGACCAGCTTCACCGTCCCCTCGATCTGGTCCTCCACCCGCTTGAGGAGGCGGGCGGCCCCCAGCAGCATGGCGGCGTGGGCGTCGTGCCCGCAGGTGTGGGCCGCCCCCGGGTTCTGGGAGCGAGCGGGGTGCCCGGCGGGCTCGTCCACCGGCAGGGCGTCGTAGTCGGCCCGCAGGAGGATGGTCTTCCCCCGGCCGCTACCCACAGTGGCCACCAGGGCGCAGGGGCAGATCTCCCTGGGGGCATAGCCCTCGTGCTCCAGCTGGCGGCGGATGTAGGCGCACCCCTCCTGCAGGTCAAAGCCCAGCTCCGGGTGGGCGTGAAAAAAGTCGCGGTCGGCGGCCATGGCGTCCATCATGTCGCCGCGAAAAGCCCGCGCGGACAGCTCGTACATCGATCGACCCTCTCCTTTTCCCGCCGGGCGCGCCGGCGGCCGTTTCTGTCTCCCACTATACCATCCCCCCCGCCCCCCTTACAAGGACAACCGCCCCTGCAAAAAAAAGCGGGGCAGCTCTTTTGAGCTGCCCCGCTGGGGAAAAGGCGATCGGGCGCTTAGACGTAGCTGGCCGGGTTCCTGGCCGAGCCGCCGACGCGCACCTCAAAGTGGCAGTGGTTGCCGGTGGCGTTGCCGGTGCGGCCCACGGCGGCGATCTTCTGCCCGCGGGAGACCGACTGGCCGGCCGACACGTAGAGGGCGCTGCAGTGGGCGTAGAGGGTCTGCATCCCGTTGCCGTGATTGATGATGATGTGGTAGCCGTAGGGCCCGCTGGTGCTGACCTTGGAGACCACCCCGTCGTCCGCGGCGTAGATGGCGGTGCCGCTGGGGGCGGCGATGTCCATGCCGGTGTGGCCGTAGTAGCCCCAGTAGCCGCAGCTGACATAGCCGCCGGCCACCGGCCACCGCAGGGAGCCGCTGCCGGTGGGGCCGCTGCCGTTATAGGTCTGGGTGCTGCCCGAGTAGGAGGGGGCGGGGACGTTGGTGCCCACCACCTTTTTCTCGGTCACCGGCTCGGAGAGGACCTTGGACGCGAGGATCTCCTTCTCGGTCTCCTCGCCGCCGATGAGGGTCTGCTTGGCGGTGATCTCCTTGACCCCCTCCTGGCCCTGGACCACGACCTTCTCGTAGCCCTTGTTGTAGCTGTTGGTCTCGCTGGTCTCGGTCTCGTAGGGGATGGACTCCTCGTAGGTGATCTCCCGCACCACCTTCACCTGCAGGTAGGGGACCGAGCGCTGCACCCGCACCGGGGTGCCGGCGTAGAGGCTGTCTTCAATGGTGGGGTTGAGGGCCACCAGCTCCGAGAGGGTGACGTTGTTCTTGGCGGCGATGCCGATGGGGGTGTCCCCCGACTCGGCGGTGTAGGTCTTTTCCGCCTGCTCCTCCGAGTGGAGCAGGGCGATGATCTCCTCGTCGCTCTTGACCGTCTCGTTGGGGTAGAGGCCGGGCTTGATCTCCACCGATTTGGAGAAGTCGACGGTGCCCTCGGGGTACTCCTCCACGTAGGGGGCCTTGATGGCCGCCAACTCGGCCTGCAGGGCGGTGGCGTCCACCACGGCGCCCTGCAGAACCCCGTCCACATAGAGGCCGGCGGCCTCGGTGATCTCCTCGCCGGAGGAGGCGATCAGGGTGTCGGCCAGGGCCTCGGTGGTGACCACCTCGGCCTTGGGGACCACGGCGATGGAGTAGGTGGGGCTCTTGATGAACTCGCTCCCCTCCTCGTCCTTGATGGCGATGCGGTCGTTGACCACCTTTTTGGCCTCGTTGAAGGTGGTCTCGCTGTCCACGTAGCCCACCACCTGGTCGTTGTACTCGACCTTGAGGACAAAGTTGAAGTTGAGGATGAGGGCGATGACCGCGGCGCTGACCCCCAGGGCCGCCACCGGCATCAGGTAGTTGAGCACCTTAAAGAGGGTGGGTTTGGTGCGCCCATACCAGTGGCCCAGCTGTTCGCGGCCGGAGCGGTTGGGGTCCTTGTGGGCCCGGTGCACCTCTTTGGCGCCCTGCACCACGTGGTGAAAGGCCCGCTCCAGGGGGTAGGCGATGTGCTTTTTCGCCCAGACCAAAAAGAGGGCGAAGCTCTTGCGGATGTTGTGGGGGAGGCGGCGGAGGGCGATCCCCAGGGAGGTGAAGAACTTCTTCATCACCTTGGTGAACCGGGCCCACCGGTGTATGGCCACGGTGCCGACATAGCAGCCGTAGCGGTCAACCCTTTGGAGGATGTATCGACAGGTGCGCTTCCAATCTCTCTTCTCTTTCCCGGTGCCCCCGCTGTGGTCCTGCTCGCCAACGGAACGCTTCTTGCCAAACAGGCCGCCAGACAGATGCGACATCCAATCACTCCTTACTCGCTGTAGTGGTTGCAAATCTTACAGAAAGGTTACAACTTGGTTACTATTATACCTCTGTGCTGTAAGATTTCAACCCCCTTTTCCCGATTTCAAGTATCTACCAGCGGGTCAAAGATGGCAAAAACGGCTTTGCCATGCGGTTTTTTCGTCTTTTAAAAAGTTACAAACTCTGTAACTTTTTGTGATTTCCCCTTGAAAAGGAGCCCATTTTTCCCCTATTCCGGCACTTCCCGCCGCCAAAAGGGGAGGGTTTCCTCCCCCACCGGGCCGCAGAGGGCGGCCATGTCCGCCGGCAGGGGGGCAAACAGCCGCACCCACGCCCCCCTCTCCGGGTGGAAAAAGGCCAGCCCCGCGCAGTGCAGGGCCTGGCGGGAGAGGGCGGCGCAGTCCCCGCCGTAGAGGGCGTCGCCCAGCAGGGGGTGGCCCAGGTGGGCCATGTGCACCCGGATCTGGTGGGTGCGCCCGGTCTCCAGGGAAAAGGCCAGCAGGCTGCGCCCGCCGGGCAGGGGGCGCAGGGTGCGGTAGTGGGTCACCGCCCGCTGCCCGGCCGGGTCCACCCGGCGCAGGCCGCTGTCCTCCCCCGCCCGGGCGATGGGGGCGTCCACCGTCCCCGCAGGGGGCTGGGGGGCGCCGGACACCGCCGCCAGGTAGACCTTTTTCACCCAGGCCGGGCGGGCCACCAGCAGGGAGGCCGCCAGCTGGTTTTTCGCCACCAGCACGCAGCCGGTGGTGTCCTGGTCCAGCCGCCCCAGCACCCGAAAGGGGGCCTGCACCCCCAGCCGGTCGCAGTGGGCGGCAAAGACGTTGGCCAGGGTGTCGGCCGGGTGGGCCCAGGAGGTGTGGCAGGGCATCCCCGCCGGCTTGTCGAAGGCGACGAAGTCCTCGTCCTCCCAGAGGATGGGGACCGGGGTGTCGCAGCGGGCGTAGGTGTTCTCCTCCTCCCGCAGGGTGACTTCCAGCCTGTCCCCCTCGGCCAGCCGGTCCACGGTGCGGACGTGCGCCCCGTTTCGCAGCAGCCCCAGGGGGTCCTTTTTCAGTCGGGTCAGGGCCCGGCTGGAATACCCCTTTCCCTTTAAAAGGGACTTGACCGTCCGCCCGGCCTCTGCCGGGCCGATGGGGTAGACAAATCGGCGCACCGCTCTCCCCTCCCCTCTCTGCGCGCGGCGCAAAACAAAAATCAGTATAGCGCATCCGGCCGAAAAAAGCAAAACGCCGCCGCCCGGGTGGCCGGGCGGCGGCGTTGACGCGGTTTGGCAAGACTGCATATCTGCCCTCGCGGGGGTCCTTTTGGCCTACCTCTCGGCGGCCAGGGCGGCGTTGATCTTTTCCGTCAGCTCCTCGGCCATGGCCGGGGTGAAGCGGTCGCCGGTGGCGCTGTCCAGATGCTGGGCCATCCCCCAGAAGATGACCTTGAAGTGCTCGTCCAGGGCGGGGCCGATCTGTTCGGGCAACAGCAGCCCCTTCTCCACCAGGTAGTCGTAAAAGACCCGGCGGGCGGTGGGATCTTCCAGCAAGTCGGTGTAGTGGGTGTCGGTGGTCATGGCGAAGGGGGCCGCCCGGTCGCTGACAAGCTGCAGCCGCTGCTCCAGGCGGATGTCCCGGGAGTGGGGGCCCACCTGCAGCAAAAACTCGCCGCTGTCGGCCACCCAGCCGCAGGCCGGGTCATAGTAGCAGAAGTCCCGGCTGTCCAGCCAGAGCTCCACCCGCTTTTTCTCCCCGGGGGCCAGCTCCACCCGGCAGAAGGCCTTCAGCTCCCGCTCGGGGCGGGGCAGCTTGGAGCAGCGGTCGCGCAGGTAGAGCTGCACCACCTCGGCCCCGGCCATGGAGCCGGTGTTCTCCACCTGGCAGGAGAAGCAGACCCGGCCGGGCAGCGCCAGCTCCCGGGTGGAGAGCTGGGGCTCGCTGTAGGCAAAATCGGTGTAGGAGAGGCCGTAGCCGAAGGGGTAGAGGGGCTCCACCCGCTTTTTGTCGTAGTAGCGGTAGCCGGCGTAGATGCCCTCGCAATAGAAGTGGCTGTCCCCCGCGCCGGGGAAGTTGAGGTAGGCCGGGGTGTCCTCCAGCCGCTTGGGCAGGGTCACCGGCAGCCGGCCGCTGGGGTTTTGCAGCCCCCAGACGATCTCGGCGGCGGCGCGGCCGCTGCCCTCGCCGGAGAACCAGAGGTCCAGCACCCCGGCCACCCGGTCGATCCAGGGCATGGCCACCGACTCGCCGTTGTAGAGCAGCACCACCGTGTTGGGCTGCACCGCGGCCACCGCCTCCACAAGGGCCTCGGTGGCGGGTTCCAGGGCCATGGTCTTGCGGTTGAAGTCGTCGTCCTCGGGGGGGAGGAAGGCGCCGGCAAAGACCAGGGCCACCTCGGCCTCGGCCGCCACCTTGGCCGCCTCGGCCAGCAGGGCGGGGTCGGTCTGGTAGTCGGCGGTGTAGCCGGGGGCAAACTGCAGCTGGCAGCCGGGGGCGGCCAGGGCGGCCAGCTCGTCAAAGGGGATGTCGGGGCAGCGGGCGTTGATGGCGGCGCAGCCGGTGCCGTTGAACTGGGGCTTTTTGGCCAGGTTGCCCAGCACCGCCACCTTTTTCACCCCCGGGCCCAGGGGGAGGACCCCGTCGTTTTTCAGCAGCACGGCGCACTGGGCGGCCGCCTTGCGGGCCAGCTGGTGGTGGGCCTGCCAGTCGACCTGGGGGCGCTCCTTCCCCTCCTTGCTGTAGCGCAGCACCAGCTTGAGGATCTGCCGGCAGCTCTCGTCCAGCCGCTCGGCGGGGATGCTGCCGTCCTTCACCCCGGCCACCAGGGCGTCGACGCAGCTCTTGCTGGGGGGCATCTGAAAGTTGAGCCCGGCCCGAAAGGCCTCCTTGGAGTTTTTGACCGCCACCCAGTCGCTCATCACCAGGCCGTCAAAGCCCCACTGCTCTCTCAAGATGTGGGTGAGCAGCTCCTCGCTCTCGCAGGCCTGCACCCCGTTGACCTTGTTGTAGGCCCCCATCACCGCGCAGGGGCGGGCCTTTCGCACCGCCCGCTCGAAGCCGGCGAGGTAGATCTCGTGCAGGGCGCGGGGCTCCACCACCGAGTCGATCCAGGTGCGCTTGTAGTCGGCGTTGTTGCAGGCAAAGTGCTTGATGCAGGCGGCCACCCCGCCGCTCTGGATCCCCTCCACCATCCCGGCAGCCATCTCCCCCGAGAGGGCCGGGTCCTCGGAATAGTACTCGAACCCGCGGCCGGCCAGGGGGTGGCGGCGCAGGTTCATCCCCGGGCCCAGGAGCATCCCCACCCCCTGGGCCTTGCACTCCTCGGCGATGGCGGCGCCCACCTCCCGGGCCAGCTCGGGGTTCCAGGAGCAGGCCAGGGCCGAGCCCGCCGGGTAGCAGGTGCTGGGGATGGTGCGGGCCAGGGCCTCTTCGCTGTCAAAGGAGAAGAACATCACGTTCTCAAAGAGGTCGTTTTCCTCCTTGTCCTCGCTCCCCTGCTGCAGCCGCAGGCCGCTGGTGCCGTCGGCCATCACCAGGCTGGGCACCCCGTACTGGGGCATGGCCACCGTCTTCCAGTGGGTGGCGCCGGTGCAGAGGCGGGCCTTCTCCGCCAGGGTCATCTTCTGCAGGATCTCTTCGATTTGGTGCATTCTTTGCCCTCCCTTTCCCTTGGCCGCCGCGCCCCACGGCGGGCGGACGGCTGTCTCTGACTGCATTGTACCGCAGCGGGAGGGGGACTTTCCTTCCCATTTTCTAAAAAAAATAGGCAAAACTTGCGTTTTTCCATTGCAGTTTCGGGGCCAATCGGCTACCCTGAGAGGGAGGAGAGGAGGATGCGAGATGGCGGAGGCGATCTGGGAGCAGATGCGGCCCACCGGGCGGCTGCTGGGCAACCTCTACATCCACGGGGAGTCGGGCATCCACCCGGTCCCCGCCCACTGGCACCCCGAGCTGGAGGTCAACTGCTACCTCTCCACCCCGGTGGAGCTGGTGCTCAAGGGGGAGAGCTTCTCCCTGCCGGCAGGGGCGGTGGCCCTTGTGCCCGGGGGCGAGGTGCACAGCCTGACCCCCCACAAGACGGACGCGCCCGAGGGGATCTCGGTCTTTTTCACCCCGGCCCTGCTGCGGCAAAACGACGCCGGGTTCGACCGGACCGGTTTCCTGCGGGGGCCGGTGGAAAACCCCGCCCTGACCGAGGCGATGGCCGCCCTGCTCGCCCAGTGGAGGGCCGCGGCGGGCGACCCCCTGGGGCACCTGCTGCTCAACGCCCGGTTTTGCGAGCTGCTGCACTGCCTGCTGCGCGACTGCCGGACGGCGGACGCCCCCCCGGGGGAGGGGAGCGTTCGCCAGTGGGAGCGCTGCCGCCAGGCCCTGGACTTTCTGGCTGGGCACTTTCGGGAACCGGTGAGCCTGGAGGGGACGGCGGCGGCGCTGGGGCTCTCGGCGACCCACCTGTCGCGGCTGTTCCGGCGCTGCCTGGGCACCGGCTTCAAAGCCCACCTCCAGTCCCTGCGGCTGGACTGGGCCCTGGGACAGCTGGACGGCTGGGAGGGCGGGCTGCTGGACCTAGCCCTGGCGGCGGGCTTTGCCGACTACCGGGCCTTCTGCGCCGCCTTCCGCCGCCGCTTCGGGGTGACCCCCCTGCAGTACCAAAAGGGGCGGCAGATGGGGGAGGAGCCCTTCTCCCGCGCCCCCTGGATCGGCTGGGAGCGGGGCGGGGGGACGACCGCCGGCCCGGGCGACCGGTGATATAGAAGGGGGAAGGACAGTGAAGAGATGGTGTGCCCGCTGTGGGTTCTGGTTCCCGGCGATCGGCGTTTTGCTGGTGTTGGCGAGGGAGTGCGCCCTGCCCTCCTCCCGCTGGCAAAACCTGCTGCCCCTGGCCAATCTGCCCCTCACCGCCCTGCTGCACTGGCTGGCGCCGGGGGTGCTCTCCCCCCTCTCCGACGGGGTCTCCCTCACCCGCTGGCAGACGTTGGCGCGGTGGCTGCCCTACTACCTGCTCTTTGTGCTGAGCTATCTGGGGTACGGACTGCTGTTGGACTGGCTCCTGCGGCGAAAAAAGCGCCGCTGACGGACAAAACAGGGGACCGCTGACAGCGGTCCCCTGTTTTTCTTCCCCATTCAAATGGAAATCAGCGAAAGTGCCCGGTGAGGGCCGCCTCCTGCAGGATGTGCCCCCGAATGGCCGCCAGCAGCTGCCGCTTTCGCGCCGTGGGGGGCAGTTCCAGCCGGCAGTCGAGGGCAAAGATCCGGAAGCGGTAGCGGTGGGACCAGCGAAACGGGGGCTTGGGTCCCCGGTACCTGTTTTTGCCGTAGCCCACCCCCTGCACCGCCTGGTCGAGGGGGCCCACCGCCCCGCCCCCGGGCAGGCCGCCGGGGAGGCGGGCGGCGGGCGGGATGTTCCAGACCACCCAGTGGTTGTAGGCCGGGACGGGGTGGTCCAGGTCGTCCAGCAACAGGGCGAGGGTGACCGCCCCCTCGCAGAGCCCGGTCAGGACCAGTTCGGGGGAGCGGTCCTCCCCGTAGCCGGTGTGCTCGGTCGGGATGAGGCCTCCCTCTTCAAAACAGGGGGAGGAGAGGGACAGTTCCTTCACGCTGCAGTTCCCCTTTCTCTTTTCGCCCTTCGCCCCGCGGCAAAAGAGAGGCCCCGGCGCGGGTGGCCGGGGCCTCGCCTGTGCGCCCGGGCACAGGGGATCTTTGGGCTGTTTACTCGCTTACTTGCAGACTTCCACCGACCAGCCGGCGGGGCCCTCGATCTTGCCCCACTGAATGCCGGTGAGGGTGTCGTAGAGGCGCTGGGAGACGGGGCCGATCTGGCCGCCGCCGATCTCCATCACCTTGTCGCCCCACTTGAGCTCGCCCACCGGGGAGACCACGGCGGCGGTGCCGGTGCCGAAGCACTCCTTCAGCAGGCCCTTGTCGTAGGCCTCGGCCACCTCGTCGATGGCCAGGCGGCGCTCGCTGACTTTCAGCCCCCAGCCGGCCATCAGCTCCAGGGCGGACTTGCGGGTGATGCCGGAGAGGATGCTCCCTTGCAGGGCGGGGGTCACCACCTCGTCGCCGATGACGAAGAAGATGTTCATGGCGCCCACCTCTTCGATGTAGCGCCGCTCGACCCCGTCGAGCCAGAGGACCTGGGCGTACTTCTGCTCAGACGCCTCCTCCTGCGCCTTGAGGCTGGCGGCGTAGTTGCCGCCGGTCTTGGCAAAGCCCATCCCGCCCCGCACGGCGCGGACATAGGACTTCTCGACGTAGATCTTGATCGGGTCGAGCCCGGCGGCGTAGTAGGGGCCGGAGGGAGAGAGGACCACCACGTAGTAGTAGCTGTTCGAGGCGTGCACCCCCAGCTTGCCCTCGGTGGCGATGATGAAGGGGCGGATGTAGAGGGAGGCGTCGGGGATGTGGGGCACCCAGTCGCGCTCGATCTCCACCAGCTGCTTCAGGGCCTTCAGGCAGAAGGCCTCGTCCACTTTGGGGATGCACAGCCGTTCGCAGGAGGTGTTGAGCCGCTTGAAGTTCTCCTCCGGGCGGAAGAGGAGGATGCGGCCGTCGGCGGCGCGGTAGGCCTTCATCCCCTCAAAGACCTCCTGCCCGTAGTGCAGGCACATGGCGGACGGGTCCAGCGGCAGGGGGCCGTAGGGCTTGATGACGGGGTCGTGCCAGCCCCGGCCCTCGGTGTACTCCATCACGAACATGTAGTCGGTGAAAATCGAGCCGAAGCCCAGCTTGCTCTCGTCCTGGGGTTTGGATTTGAGGGCGGCGGCCCGCTCGAATTTGATTTCGGTCATGGTACTCTCTCCTTTTCTCGTGGCTTTCTTTTCATTGTAACACGCGGGGGGCGGTTGTCAATCGCCCGCCGGGCGGGAGAGACCGCCCTAGTAGGCGACCCCCTGGGCCAGCATGGCGTCGCAGACCTTGGTGAAGCCGGCGATGTTGGCCCCCACCACCAGGTTGCCCTGGCGGCCGTACTTCTCGGCGGCCTCGTAGGCGCTGTGGAAGATGCCCACCATGATGCCCTGCAGCTTCTGGTCCACCTCTTCGGCGCTCCAGCTGTAGCGCATGGAGTTCTGGCTCATCTCCAGGCCGGAGGTGGCCACCCCGCCGGCGTTGGCGGCCTTGGCGGGCCCAAAGAGGACCCCCGCCTGCAGGAAGGCCTCCACGGCCTCGGGGGTGGAGGGCATGTTGGCCCCCTCGGCCACGGCCATCACCCCGTTTTTGATGAGGGCGGCGGCGCCGTCGGCGTCCAGCTCGTTCTGGGTGGCGCAGGGGAGGGCGATGTCGCAGGGGGTGTTCCAGATGCCGCGGCTGCCCTCGGTGTAGGTGGCGCCGGAAACCCGGGCGGCGTACTCGCGGATGCGCCCGCGCTCCACCTCTTTGATCTGCTTGATGACCGCCAGGTCGACGCCCCGCTCGTCGACGATGTAGCCGGCGGAGTCGGAGAGGGCGATGACCTTGGCCCCCAGCTCGGTGGCCTTCTGGGCGGCGTAGATGGCCACGTTGCCCGAGCCGGAGATGACCACCGTCTTCCCGGCGAAGGAGTCGCCCTTCATCTCGGCGAGCATCTCCTGGGTGAAGTAGCACAGGCCGTAGCCGGTGGCCTCGGTGCGCACCAGGCTGCCCCCGTAGGTGAGGCCCTTGCCGGTGAGGACGCCGGTGAACTCGTTTTTCAGACGCTTGTACTGGCCGAAGAGGTAGCCCACCTCCCGCGCGCCCACGCCGATGTCCCCGGCGGGCACGTCGGTGTCGGGGCCGATGTGGCGGTAGAGCTCGGTCATAAAGCTCTGGCAAAAGCGCATGATCTCCAGGTCGGACTTGCCCTTGGGGTCAAAGTCGGAGCCGCCCTTGCCGCCGCCCATGGGCAGCCCGGTCAGGCTGTTTTTGAACACCTGCTCAAAGCCCAGGAACTTGATGACCGAGGCGTTGACGGTGGGGTGCAGCCGCAGGCCGCCCTTGTAGGGGCCGATGGCCGAGTTGAACTGGACCCGAAAGCCCCGGTTGACCCGCACCCTGCCGCTGTCGTCCACCCAGGGGACGCGAAAGACGATCATCCGCTCGGGCTCGACCATCCGCTCGATCACGCCCCACTTCTCGATTTCCGGCCGGGCCTGGATCACCGGCTCCAGGGACTCCAACACCTCGCGCACGGCCTGCAAAAATTCCGGCTCCCCGGCATTTCTCTTGCAGACGGCGTCGTAGACTGTGGTGAGGTACTCGCTTTGAAAGGACATACTCATTTCCTCCTTTTTCTCCCCGCAGGGTGTGCTTTCATACTTTATATCGGTACAGTATGGAGTTATTGTACTGCGGGAAACCCCGCCAATGCAACTGTTTTTGCGAGAAAGCCGCCAATCGCCGCCACTTTCAGAGCATTTTATAGTTCACCGGGCGGCAAACCGGTTTTGCTTTGTGAAAAATTGCAAGAACCGGGCACCCAAAATTGCAAAGTGGCGGTTTGGCTTGCGAACGGGCCGAGCTCCTGCTATAATAGATACGCTCTAACAGCGCAACAGTGCAAACGACACAACGGCGGGCGACAAGGCCCGCGCGCGAAAGGAACATCGCTATGACCTGTAAACAGTGCGGCGCATATCTCCCCGACGACGCCACCTTCTGCCCGGTCTGCGGCTGTGCCAAAGACCCCGGCCAGGGGGCCGGGGCCCAGCAGCAAGCCGGCGGGTACCAGCAGCAGGGGCAGCCCTACCAGCAGTCCTACCAGCAGCAGGGGCAGGGGTACTACCAGCAGGGCGGCCAGGGGCACTACTGCAGCACCTGCAACAACTTCCTGCCCGCAGGCACCGCTGTCTGCCCCTACTGCGGGGCGCGCCAGTACGTGCCGGGCTACCCCCAAAAGTCCAAGGTGGCGGCCGGGGTGCTGGGAATCCTCCTGGGCGGTTTTGGCGCCCACAACTTCTACCTGGGCTACACCGGCAAGGCGGTCTTGCAGCTGGTTTTGACCCTGTGCAGCTGCGGCATCGCCAGCCTCTGGGGCTTTATCGAGGGGATCTTGATCCTCACCGGCTCCATCGGCACCGACGCCAACGGCGTCCCCCTGAGCAACTGATTTTTGTTTTCCAGCGAGTAGACCATGTGGCGGCGCGCGAGGCTCGAAAGGGCCCGCGTGAGGAAAGTCCGGGCTCCATCGGGCAAGGGTAACTGCTAACGGCAGCCGAAGGCGACTTTAGGGAAAGTGCAACAGAAAGAAACCGCCGGGGTCCCCCCGGCAAGGGTGGAAAGGCGAGGTAAGAGCTCACCAGCGCACAGGAGACTGTGCGGCTCTGTAAACCCTACCCGGAGCAACACCGCACAGAGGGCAGATGGGCGCCCGACCCGTCCTCGACAAGGTGGCTAGAGCTGCGCGGCGACGCGCAGTCGAGATAGATCGTCACACATGACAGAACCCGGCTTATGGTTTAGTCGCTTGAAAAAGGCCCGGCGCACAGCGAGAGCTGCGCGCCGGGCTTTTCTTCTGTCCGATCGCTGTCAGTCAAACCGGGCGGCAAAGCTGCCCGAGTGCTTCAGGGTCGCCGAAAAGAGATAGAAGCGGACCGGCCCCTCCCCCTGTGCGGGGAAGGCGGCGCTGCCCCTGTCGCGGTCAAAGAGGGTGCACCGCCAGGGAAACAGCTCCTCGCTGGACAGGGGGCCGCCGTCAAACAGTTCCTGGAAGGCGGCCTTCTGGCCGGTCAGGTCCGCGGCGCAGGCCTCCTTCAGCTCGCCCCCCTCAAACAGCTCCTGCTGAAACTGCACCGTCACCTCTTCGCCCCGGCGGCACATCTGGATGAGGCGGAAGGGCACCCCCTCCACCGCAAAGGGGATGTCGAGGGCGCGGCGCTGCCCCTCCTCCAGGGCGATGAAGTCCTCGCCGTCGTCCCGCCCACAGGTGACGCACAGCCCCCAGAAGCGGACGGCCGTCACCCGCTCCCCGGCGGGCATCCCCTGGGGGACATAGACCTTCGCCCCCGCCCCTTCATCGCGCACCGCCTCCTCTCACCAATGGATACGGATGCGGGGGGCCGTTTGTCACCGCCCGCCCCCCTCTCCGCCAAAAAAAGCGGCCTGTCCGCCGGACAGGCCGCAGGGGGCGCCGCCGCTCAACCGGCGGCATAAAAGTCCATCATTCGCAGGAGCATGGCCTGAAAGAGGGCGTTGTCCACCCTCAGGGCCAGCTGGCAGTTGCCCCCCTCCCCCTTCTTGGGGTTGGTGGCGGTGGTCTTTCCGTCGACTCCGGAGCCCGGTCTGGCCTGCACCCGCAGGTCGGCCGCCTGGGTGGTGACCACCGGCGGGTTGACCACGCTGGCCACGGCCAGGGCGTCGTTGAGGGTGAGGCCGGATTGGCTGCTCCGGGTGGCGGCGTAGTCGGCGATCCCCTTTAGCAGGGCGGAGGCGCGGCCCTCCTTTTCCAGGAGGACCGCCAGGTTGTCCTGGCTCAAATAGGTCTTTGTGGTGACGTCGAGCCCCACGACGGTGAGGGGGACGCCGCTGGCCAGCACCACCTGCCAGGCCTCGGGGTCGCTGTACACGTTGAACTCGGCCTGGGCGGTGATGTTGCCCCCGCTGAGGCTGCTGCCCATGACGGTGATCTTCGCCAGGTACTGGGGCAGGTCGGGGTATTTTTGCAGGGCGGTGGCGACGTTGGTGAGGGGGCCCAGGGCGATGACCTGCAGCTCTCCCCCGGCGGCCACCGCCTCCTGGTAGAGCCGGTCCCAGGCGGGCAGGCTGTCAAACGCTCTGCCGGGATCGGGCAGCTTGACCCCGCCCAGGCCGTTGCTGCCGTGGGCGTACTCGGCGGTGACCGCCTCCCTCGAGAGGGGGGCCGCCGCCCCCTGGGAGACCGGGCAGTCGATCCCCAGGTAGGCGCAGAGGGCCAGGGCGTTGGGGCCGGTGTGGGCGAGGGGGGCGTTGCCCTGTACCGCGCAGACAGCGCGGATGTCAAGCTGCTCACAGCTGGCGGCCAGGGCCAGGGCATAGGCGTCGTCGGTCCCGGGGTCGCAGTCGATGACCACCGGGACGGGGCCGGTCACCGGCTTCCCCAGCGGCAGGTTTTGGCGATCGCCCCCCGCGTCCAGGGGAAGGGCGCCCTCCTTCGCCGGGGGGCCGCCGCAGCCGCTCAGCAGCAGCGCGCAGGTCAGCAGGGCGGCCGCCGCCCGCTTCCAGAGACTTCTTTTCACAGTGGGTCCCTCCTTTTGCAGCGGGGGCCGCCCTCTCCCACTGGGGAAAAGGCGGCCCTATCCACGGCCTTTAAAGGCCGTTTTTCATGGCCAGCCGCACGTCGCTGCCCACAAAGCGGACGTCCACGTAGGAGCCCGCCAGGCGGGAGGTGATGCGGTCGGTGTAGGCTTGGGAGATCTCGGCAAAGGTGAGGTTGGTGTTGACGATGGTGGGCCGCCCGGCGGAGAGCCGGGTGTTGACCAGGGTGTAGAGGGTGGAGACGGCAAAGGGGGTGGAGAACTCGCTGCCCAGGTCGTCGAGGATGAGCAGGTCGCAGCCCAGCAAGGAGGCCAGGGTGTCCCCCTGCCGGTCGGCGCCGAACTTCTCTCTTTCCAGGATGGCGACAAAGTTGCCGAAGCTGCCGTAGAGGACGGAAAATCCCCTCTGGATGACCTGGCTGGCAATGGCCAGGGAGAGGTGGGTCTTGCCCAGCCCGGTGGCCCCCATCATCAGCAGGTTGGGGCTGTGCAGGCCAAAGTGGGCGGCGTAGTCCTTGCAATAGGCCAGCACCTCCCCCATCACCTCAAAGGGGGTGTCGCCGGGGCGGCCCTCCCTGCTGTAATAGCGCAGGTCAAAGCTGTCGAAGGAGCACAGCCGCAGCCCCGACTGGCGGTTGATGCGCTCGGCCTCCACCTGGCGCAAAAGGGCGCCGTAGCAGTGGCAGCGGCGGTTGCCCACCACGCCGGTGTCCTGGCAGTCGGGGCAGGTGAAGGGGGGCTTGAGGTAGTCCTCCGGCCAGCCGTTTTCCCGCAGGAGGCGGGCCTTCTCCTCGGCGAGGGCGGCGCCTCGCTGGCGCAGCCCCTCCAGCAGTTCCCCCCGGTCGGCGCCGGCGGAGATGACGGCCTTGGCCACCCCAGCCCCGGTGCGGCGCAGCTCCCCGTCCACCTGGGCCAGGCGGGGGCACCGCTCGTAGCACTCCCGCCGGCGGCGGGCCTGCTCCTCAAAGGCGGCGCGGCGGCGCTGGGACAGGAGCTGGTGGACCCGGTCGTAGACGGCTTTTTCGTAGGCCATGGACTATTCCCCCTCTCTCTTTTTGGCGGTCGGCAGGCGGGTGCGGGACTGGTCCAGGGCGGCGACGTCGAAGGAGGGGGCAAACCCCTTCCCCCTGTTGCCGGGGGCGGCGGGCCGCTGCTCGGCCTGCACCTCCCCCAGGGTGCGGTAGCCCTTGAGGTACCAGGACTTGAGGATGGAGTGGATGTAGGAGAAGAGCACCTTGCCCTTGCGGTCGACGCAGATCTCATAGGCCGCCTTCACCACCTCGTCGGGGAAGCCGTACTCCTCCAGCCAGGTGTAGCAAAACTGCTCCTCCTTCTTGGTGAGGACCCGGTCGTGGATGCCGAAGAGGGCGCGCACCCGCTCCTGCGCGTCCCGGCTGCGCAGCAGCTTTTGGATGTGGGCGTCCGCCTTCTCCACCGTGTCGATGCCGCTCTCCAGCCAGCCGATGCCGGTGCGCTCGATATAGCCCACCTTGCAGCGGCCCACCGAGCGGCAGTAGCCCACCAGCATGAGGATCACCGCCACCGGCAGCCCGTGCAGGGCGTGGAGGCTGACGAGCATGTTGGCCTCGGTGGGGGAGATGGGGCGGCCGAAGACCGACTGGCACTCCCCCAACAAAAACTGCACCTCTTCGCTGTCGGCGGCGATGGCGTTGACCTCCTGCCGGGAGAGGCGGGTGGTGGTGCCGATGGCGGCGGTCTTGACCGGCTCGGCCTGGGGGGCCGGGGCCTCGCTGCGCACCAGCAGCCCCTGGCCGGCCCACCACTCCAGCGCCCGGTCCACCTGCAGCACGCTCAGCCCCAACTGCTGGGAGAGTTCCAGCGGGGCGATGGTGGCGGGCTGGGCGGCGAGGATATGGCAGAACACCTGGGCCATCTCCTGCGGGCAGCCGGCGGCCATCAGCTGCAGCGCCCGCTGCGGGACGGCGGCGGCCTGGGCGTAGGACTGGTAGTTGAGCTGGTACACGGCGGGCGACCCCCTTTCTGCTTGTATTGCGGGGCGGCGGCCCCGTTTATCTGCCTTCTATTATACGGGAGGGGGAGGGGTTTGTCCAAACCTATTTTTCCCTGCCGCGGCAAAGGAGGGGGGCGAAAAATCGGCCGCGCCCTCCCCTCTGGACTTTTTTGGGCTTTTGTCGTATACTTTTTGGGAAATCCATATCGAAGAGAGGGGGCGGGGCGTCGTGTCCGCCGATCTGCACTGCCACAGCCGGTTTTCCGACGGGGCCATGGAGATCCCGCAACTGCTGAAACTGGCCCGCCAGGCAGGGCTTGACCACCTGGCCATCACCGACCACGAGACCTTTCACGGCTACGACTACGCCGCCGAGCTGGCGGCGGGATACGGCCTGAAAATCATCAAGGGGATCGAGCTGTCCGCCCGGGACCCGGCCAACGGCCGCAGCGTGCACGTTCTGTGCTACCTGCCCCGGGACACCGCGGAGATCGAGGCCCTCTGCGAGCGGACCCGGCGGGCGCGGATGAAGGCCGGCTTCGTCATGGCCCGGCGGCTCTGCGCCCTCTACCCCCAGCTGACGCTGGAGGAGATCTTCGCCCGCAGCTACGACAGCGAGTGCCTCTACAAACCCCACATGATGCAGGCCCTGCAGCAAAAGGGGGTGGCAGAGGACGCCCGCTACGGCGGCCCCCTCTTCCACCAGCTCTTTGACCCCGGCACCGGCAGCTGCTTTGAGCCCATCGACTACCCCAGCGTCTACGAGGTGCTGGAGATCGCCCGCCGCAGCGGCGGCTGGGTGGTGTTGGCCCACCCCTCGGTCTACCGGAGCATGGAGCTGGCCGAGGCCCTCTGCCGGGAGGGGGCCGTGGACGGGCTGGAGATCGACCACCCCCGCAACACCGAGGCGGACAAGGCCCGGCTGCGGCAACTGGCGGCGGAATACGGGCTGCTGGTCACCGGCGGGACCGACTTTCACGGCCACGCCCCCCAAAAGGACAACCCGCTGGGCACCGGCAACACCGCCGGCGACCAGCTGGAGATCATACTGAAAGGCAAAAAGGAGAGACTGTAAAATGAAACACACCTATATCCCCAAAGGCGTTTGCTCCCGCCAGATCACCATCGACGTGGAGGACGGGATCATCAAGAGCGTGGAGTTCGTGGGCGGCTGCGCCGGCAACACCGCCGGGGTGTCCAAGCTCTGCGTCGGCCGCAAGGTGGACGACGTGATCGAGCTGCTGCGGGGCACCCAGTGCCGCAACGGCACCTCCTGCCCCGACCAGCTCTCCTACGCACTGGAAGAGACCAAGGAGTTGGTGGGCGCCTAAAGGCGGCCCACAGGCGGCAAAAGGGGGCGGGCCCTTCTCCACAGGGGAGAGGGCCCGCCCCCTTTTATTGGCCCCGTTGGCCCCCCGCCCGGACGAGGGCGGTGGCAGGGGCGGAGGAGCAGGGGTCACAGATACCGCTGCACCGACTTGGTCCAGCCCCACATCACCGCCCTTTGGGGGAGGAGTTTGGCGACCAGGTGCATCCACTTGACATAGAAGGTGCAGACCGACTGGTCCCGGCCCCGCTCGGCGTCTTTCAGGGCCTTTTGCGCCACGGGGGCAGGGGGCACCAGGCCGGGATAGCGCACCTTCACGCCCCCCACCTCCCGGGCCAGCATCCCGGTGTCCACCCAGCCGGGGCAGACGGCGGTGGCGGTGAGCCCCGTCCCCCGCATCTCCGCGTGCAGCGCCCGGGTATAGCTGCGGACAAAGGCCTTGGACGAGGCGTAGAGGTTGAGGTAGGGCACCGGCTGAAAGGCCGACTGGGAGGCGATGTTGAGGATGTGTCCCCCCGCCGCCATAAAGGGGAGGCAGACCGCGCAGAGGGAGGTCACCGCCGTGCAGTTGACGGCCACCAGCCGGGCCGCCTGTTCCGGTGAAAAGCGGCCGGTGGGGGCCAGCTCCTCCCCCACGCCGGCGCTGTTGACCAGGTAGGCGACGGCGCACCGCTGCTCCCGCAACCGGCGCTCCAGCGCCTGGGCGCTCTCCGCCGCGGCCAGGTCCAGGGACAGGGGGACGATCCGCTCCCCCCAGCGGGCCCTCAAGGCGGCCAGCTTCTCCCCGTCTCGGGCGACACACCAGATCTCGTCCAGCGGCCTCTCCGTCAACTGCTCGACAAAGGCGCGGCCGAGGCCGCCGCTGGCCCCGGTGACAATGGCAATGGTCTTCAAAATCGCTCCCCCTCTTCCCTCTCGGTGCCGCCCCGCCGTCAATGGCCGGGGCCAGCTTCTCCCCCTATCCTACACCCGCGGGCCAAAAAAGGAAAGCGGGGCCGGTCAAAGGGCCGGTCGGCTGGGCAGAGGGGCAATACCGCCGGGATGGCCAAGCCCTGTGTCGGCCGCAGGAGGGCAGCACAATCGAACCGTTGCGGGACACCCTGCGTCGAAACGACACCGCCTTCTCCGACCAGTTCTCCTGCGCGCTAGAAGAAGCCGGGGAGCCGACTGGCAGCCCACAGGCGGCAAAAGGCGGAGCGCCCGGACTCCTCCCTGTAAAGTGAAATGGTCCGGGCGCTCTTTGTCGCCCATCTCGAGCTGGTGCAGAAGCGGCAGTCCACACTGAGAAAAGGGGCTCTCAAAAAGCGCGAAGATGCCCTCTCAACCCACGGCCAACCACTGGGAATTGTACTCCACAACGTTTCGTCTTAAAGCGGCGAGATACTTCTCCCAATCGCCTTCGGCAATGCTCCACTGTTCACAGATTTCCGCGCGGGTGTAGTTGTCGGAAAGCATTTGCGCCACCCCCAATAAACGGCTACTGACTCGCCCAAGAGAAGAGAGAAAATCGTGAAAGTCCACCGCATTTTCAAAACAGTTTGTAGCACAAAAAAGCCCTGAAATGGGAATGTCGTCATCCCTGCTGGCAGAGGCATCCAAAAAAACCCGCTCTGCACGTAGGATACGGTTGTTTTTCTTTCGCTCTTCTATGAGTTCCGCCTTTACACAGAATTCGGCATAGGGCAGAAAATCGGAACGGCTTTTTATCCATGTTCGCATAGCGCATAAAAATGCCGTCTGTGCGATCAAAAAGGCATCCTCTGTGCCAACCCCTTTGCCATATTGCTTACACCATGATCTCACCGTATCCGAAAAGGCGTCGATCACGTCTATTTCCTCTATTTTGTTCACTGGCTGTTACCCACAGACAGCATGGCCGCCAAATCGGTTTTTCTGGCCTTTCTCACCCGTTTAGAGACGGGAGACTACGGAAGAAAATGGTGATTTGGATCGCATTCGCCGACCAATCTTCCCTCCCCTGCCTCTTTGAGCGGAAAAAAGGCAGGCAAAGAAATTTGAGCTTGCTCTAAAACATCTTTTAGCGCCCGGATAGAGACGGTTCCTCCTCTGGGGGTCTTGGATGCAGACCCATCGTTGTCCGGCAAAAATTCGAGACAGATCAACCGTTGCTTTGCCGAAAATAAAACCCGAACAAAGTGATTTTTATCATTTGAAAAGGCATATAAAATCGTTTTGCTGTTTAGTCGCAGTGTCCCGTCTGCCATCGCACTGACAGATAGAGATGAATATCTGCTGGCATTTGGCTGCACCACCTGAAATGACTGAAAATCGACTGAATCTATATTCATTTTAAAATTCCTTCTTTCTTGCCGCTACATCCATTGTACTGCAATAAATAAGGCATGGATACTGGCACAACCGCCATTCTTTTCGGTGGGATTCTATCTATTATTCATTTAGAATAATTATTTTTATCTACCTTATATTTATAAATCCCAAAATCAGATTGCCGACATAGGAAATCAACTTTGCCAGACTGCAACCCATGAAAGCATTCCTGCAAACGGAGAGACTGCTGTGCGCTTCTGCCCTTTATCATCCCTACACAAGGTGCAAGGCATCTTCCAAAAAGGAGGGCGACAACCTGGGCAAAAATCAAATCGCTTATGAACCCTGGAAAAAACTGCTTCCAGCGAAGCAGTCAAACAGCAACTCTAGCGCCAACTATGCCAATCCCCCACCTCAAAGTGCTCAGAAGGGGCAGTACAGACAAAAAAGGAGGGCGAACGTCGGCACCGGCCGCCGAAGAAAAACGCGCTCCCCCCCACCCCATATACAACCATTATGCTAATTGGTATTTTCCCGCAAGCTCACCCAACAGAAGACTGCGTGTGCTTTTGCAGAAACAAACCCCGGCATTTGCACAAAAATGAGGAGTCAGCCGCCTTTGAGCGACTGGCTCCTCGTTCCATTACAACAAAGGGAGCGATCCGCCCTCTCTGCACTTTACAGCCCCAACCCATCGACCCAGGCCTTTAGCTCCGTCGCCGACACACCGGCGCGAAAGCACCTGCCCTCCCGCAGGTCGGCCCCGCGACAGGAGCCCTGCAGCTCCTGGTTGGTGCGGCCCATCCCGCTGCCGCCGGAGGTGGCGAAGGGGACGATCACCTTGCCGTCCAGGCGGTAACTCTCCAAAAAGGTGTTGATGATGGTCGGCGCCAGGTACCACCAGATGGGGAACCCCAGGTAAATCACGCCGTACTCCTCCATCCCCTCCACCCGGCCGGCGATGGCCGGGCGGGAAGAGGGGTCTCTCATCTCCACGCTGCTGCGGCTGTTTTTGTCCGTCCAGTCCAAGTCTGCCGGGGTGTAAGGCCGCTCCGGGCAAATTTCATACAGGTCCGCCCCCACGGTGGAGGCCAGTGTCTTTGCCAATTTTTCGGTGGTTTTGCTGGCGCTGAAATACGCCACCAGTTGCCTGCTCATCCCGTCCATCTCCTTCTTTCTCACTGTTCTGCCCGCGGCGGCAGTTCCAGGCCGCCGACCCACTGGGCCATCTCCTCATAGGAGGTGCCGCCGGCCAGTAAGCCAGGTGACCCCTTCCCCACAGAGGAGGTGCAGCTGCTCGGCGCTGGAACCGATGTCGCTGCTGCCGGAGGTGCAAAAGGGCACCACCGTCTTGCCGCCAAAGTCGTAGCTCTCCAAAAAGGTGCTGACGATCCGGGGGGCCTGGCCCCACCAGATCGGGTAGCCCAAAAGGACAATGTCGTACCCCTCCATCCCCTCCATCCGGGCGGCGATGGCCGGGCGGGCGGCGGCGTCTCCCATCTCGACGCTGGCGCGGCTGCCGTTGTCGCTTTCATTCAGGTCGTCGGCCGTGTAGGGGATTTCCGGCTCGATTTCATAGAGGTCTGCGCCCAGGGCCTGCGCCGCATAGCGGGCCAGGGTCTCGGTGTTCCCCGTGGCCGAAAAATAGGCCACCAGCACCCGTTGCGGCCTTTCCTCGCTCTCTCCCGTCGGGGCCGACTGGCTGGGCGAGGGGTCGGACCGGCCCCCGTTTGCCGGCGCGCCGCAGCCCGCCAGGCAGCAGAGCGCCAGCACCAGTGTCAGCAAAAAGGACGATCGCTTCATCTTTGATTCCTCCCAAAGGTCCGCGCGCTGCGCGGGCCGGTCTCTGTTTTGTCCGGGGCCGCCGGCCCCTTTACAGGCTGGTCAGCACCGGGTTTCGCAGGTAGTCGTACACCCGCTTCACCTCGCTGGGCTCCCTGGGGTCCAGCAGGGTGGGGCGGCCCCTGTCCAGGGCGGCGATTTGGGCCATCTCCCCCTCGTCCAGCGCAAAGTCCCAGACGGCCAGGTTTTCCGCCATCCGCTCCCGGTGCACCGATTTGGGAATGACCGCCACCCCCTGTTGCAGGTCCCAGCGCAAAATCACCTGGGCGGGGGTCTTGCCGTGCCGCCGGGCGATGGCCGCCAGCACCGGCTCGGCGAACATCCCCCTCAGCCCCTCTGCGAAGGGGGCCCACCCCTGTGGCTGGACGCCCAGTTCCCCCATCAGGGCCAGCTCCTCCCCCCTTTGAAAGTGGGGGTGCCGCTCGATTTGGTTGACCTGGGGGGCGATTTCGGCGCTGTAACACAGGTCTAGCAGCCGGTCGGGGAGGAAGTTGCACACCCCGATGGCCCGCACCTGGCCCGCCCGGTACAATTCCTCCATGGCCCGCCAACTGCCGTAGTAGTCGCCAAAGGGCATGTGCACCAGGTACAGATCCAGGTAGTCGAGCCCCAGGTTTTGCAGGGACTCGTCGAAGGCCCGCATCGTCTGCCGGTACCCCATCTGCTGGATGTAGGCCTTGGTGGTGACAAACAGCTCCTCCCGCGGGAGGCCGCAGCGGGCGATGGCCCGCCCCACCGCCGCCTCGTTGCCATAGGAGCTGGCCGTGTCGATAAGCCGGTAGCCCACCGAAACGGCGTCCAAAACAGCCCGTTCACAGGCTGCCGGGTCTGTGATTTGGAACACCCCAAAGCCCACCATGGGCATCTCCACCCCATTTGGCAGCCGCATCCTCTCTGTCATCTCAGCGCTCTCCTCTCTCCTCGCCCCACACCGAAATGGTGACGGAGCCGCTCAAGGCCTCGATGTCCCCTTCCCCGGAGACGGCCCGCCCCAGTTCATAGAGCTGGCCGCTCCCGTCAAAGGGGCCGTAAAACAGCACCACGTCCCCCCAGGGCGCGTAGTAGGCCAGCACCCCCCGCCCGCCTTCGGCCAGGGGGGCGTCCGCCACCTCCAACTCCCGGGGCGGGTAGAATATCTTCTCGTTGGTGCTGAAGTCCTCCACCTCTACCGTCAGAGGAAGCTGGGCGCAAAGGCCCTGGGCCGCCGCGCTCCGGCCGAGCTCGTAGACGATTTCGCACCCGTCTGCGCGAACGGCGATCCTGGTGGGCTGCTCCTCCCCTTCGGCCTGCGGGGCGGTTTCCGCCGACGGCGCGCCCGCCGGGGACGGGCTCTCTGCCGCCGGTGCATGCGGGTCTGCCCCGCACCCTGCCAGGCAGCAGAGCGCTAAAACGGCCGCCAATAGATGCGCTCTCTTCACGATTGCTCGCTCCCTTCTCCCGTTTGGCCGGGCGCTCTCACCGCTGCTGGCCGGACGCCCGCTCCACCGCGCGGATCAGATAGTCCACCGCGTCCACCTTTCGCTGCACCGCGTGCAGGTCGTCCATCAAAGCCCTTCGCTGCCGGTAGAGCAGCGGCAGCCGGTCGGTGGCGCAGCGCAGGTACTGCCGCCGCGCCTCCCCCGGAAAGCCGCAGTCCAAAAGGCAGCGCTCGGTGTCGGCGGCGGAGGGTGTTTTTCTCTCCATCTCCTCTCCCTCCCTCTGCCAACAGGATACACGGGTCAGCGCAAAATAGCAAACAGTTGTTGTGCATCATTTACCATCGTTGACAGGAATGGTATTGCGGGGTATCATAAGGGCAAAACGACCCATACAGGGAGGCGAGCGAAAGATGATCGAGACCAGGCTGCTGTACTACTTTCTGGCCATCGCCAGGGAGCAAAACATCACCAGGGCGGCCGAGACGCTGCATCTCACCCAGTCCACCCTCTCCAAACAGATGATGGACCTGGAGCGGCAGTTGGGCAAACAGCTCTTTATTCGGGGGAAGCGGCGGCTGACCCTGACGGAGGAGGGCAACTTTCTTCGCAACAAGGCGCAGGAGATCTTGGAGTTGATCGGCAGCACCGAGTCAGCCTTTCACACCGAGGGGGAGATCTTGAGCGGGGACATCACCATCGGCTGCGGCGAGACCGCGGCGATGGACCGGATCGCCGCGGTCTACCAGACCTTTCACCGGCAGCACCCGGAGGTGCGGCTGCACACCTTCAGCGGCGACGCCGACTCGATTTTGGAGCGGCTGGACAAGGGGCTGGTGGACATGGGGTTGCTTCTGGGCCCCATCCGCCAGGAGCGCTTTGACTACCTGAACATCCACCAAAAGGACACCTTCGGTCTGCTGATGCCGCGGGACTGTCCCCTGGCCAAACAGGATGCCATCGGGGTGGAACAGCTCGGCTCTCTGCCGCTGATCTTGGCCGAGCAGACCTTTTCCGGCCGCCAGGACCTGGACTGGTTCGGGGTGGACAGCGCCGCCCTTCAGGTCGTCGCCACCTACAACCTCATCTACAACGCCACCTTCTTGGTGGAGCGGGGGATCGGCTACGCCCTCTGTCTGGAGGGGCTGGTGAACACCCAGGGGCGCGACCTGTCCTTCCGCCCCATCGAGCCGGAACTGTCGGTGGGGCTGTACATCGCCACCAAGAAATACCAGACCTTCTCGCCCGCCGTCAAGGCCTTTCTGGAGCAGATCCGGAAGGGGGCACGGTAGGACTTTTGTCGGGGAGAGAGGGCTTTGGAGGGAGAGAGGTGGTCAAAGACGCCCTTCTCGCCCGCTCGTCTACTGCGGGCTGTCCTGCGGCTTTGCGCGCAGATTGCCAGATCGGCAAAGGGGGGGGGAGGATGCCGACCGGCATCCTCCCCTTGTTTTCTGTCGGCTTTATATTGCGGGCATGGGCGCAAGGCGGCCCCTCCCACAAAGTGGGGGGCGTTCTGGATGCAGTGATCGATCGCTGCGCCCGTCCCGCATAAAAGGGCGCCACTTTCAGCACGGGTGCAAAAACGCAGGCACAAAGCAAAACGCACCCCACAAAGTGAGGTGCGTGACTTGAGAGCGGCAGCTTGCCGCTGGGTTTACGCTACAAAAAAGATACCCCGAAATTGGCTTTCATAATCTAGGAATGAAACCTTTCATTATCTAATAGAATTTGGAGTTCTCGTTTTTCTTTTTCAATCAGTTTTTGAAAATATGCACGAGGATTATCGCCAAAATCAGGTTTAACTCTGTTACGTATTCTGCTCTCAATATAATCCATGAGTTGATCATATTCTTTTTTAGGAAACACATTGAACAGCAGGCCATTGAGTCTATAAGGAGCATCGCAATTTATGAAAATTCGTTTTAACAGGACATCATTTGTCGCAAACAAAAATTCCTCAGGATAGTTTTCCGTGTCAGAATACAATGTACTCCACTTCGTTAAGTACGCTATGTCCCATGCTTGATTTTTACATCCAGAAACAATTTTCTCAAGGTCATCAGAGTTGGCGTTTTTTGGAGCTTTAATATACTCTTGTCCAGTAAAAAGCATGATTATATATGTCAGAAGATATTCGCTCACCAATAAATAATCATACGTCCATTGGACAAATTCTTGTACTTTTTCTATCGGTCGCTTAATTTGGTCTCTATAAAGTCGCACAGCATGAAGTAGTGAAGCAACTGCCATATCATAGTGATCTCCACCATCAGAATAGTCAACTGTTACATCGTCTGTTGGTATATTTGAGAAATTAATTGGCGGAATTTCTGTCCGCTGTCCCGTGGCAACTTGTAACCACATCTGTCCGGGATAAGCATCAAATATCTCCAAGAATTTCTGCAGTTCAAATAAACCTTTTTCTTGGGAATGTAGTTGGGAAGCTCGTTCTTGAATTGCCAGTCCCGCACTGATTGACATATCATTAAATATTGTCCATGCCATAATCACACCAATTAGTTGGGATTCCGCTTTGTTTTTCAAACTCCCCATTTCACAGAATTTCAGAAGACTACTCAGAATATTTCTATCTATGAATAGAACAAGTGTTTTCTTTCTTTTTGTGGCTGCGAATATATCATACTTTATTTTACCATCTGGTGCGATATCAGGGTGAAAAATAAGTTGTTGTTGCTGGATAGTATCCCAAATAAAATTTATACTTTCGTCATCAAAGATTATAATATCATCCATCATTCACACCTTCTTTTAATAATTATAACATTTTAGAATGATTGGTTCTATTATTTTGATGCGCTCTCTTCCTCTCTTGCACTTTCATAAAAGTCTCCTTGCCAATAATCGCTTCATGGGCGTTTTCCACTAGAAACATACTTAAATCGCCATCATTCTTCACTTGTTTTCCAGATATAAAATCCGGCGTATAGGTTTTTTGCCTCAATACCTGGTCAATGTATTTCTCATTGCTGAGCATGCGGTCAATGGTCGATGTGCTCCAAACCTCTTTGTCTGTTGCTGTCTTTATCTCATGCTCCTCCAAATATCGCTTGATTTTCCGTACACCATTCCCCTGTAAATACAAGTCAAAAATTTCGCGTACAATCTCGGCTTCTTCAGGGACGATAACCAGCACCCCATCCGGCCCTTTGGTATAACCCAAAAACTGACTGTGGTTGAGAATTGTCTTCCCGCTGCACATGCGCGCCCGAATGCCAAATTTAATGTTCTCGCTTTTGCTACAGCTTTCTTCCTGAGCCATAGCAAGAAAAATGCTGAGTGCACTGTCATTCACCTTCACGGTATCAATATCCTCCATTTCTGCATACAAGCCAATATTCATCTGTTTCCACTTCCTTATCTGTGTTAATGTTTCGACTATATCGCGTCCAAATCTACTCAATGATTTTACCAGAACGAAATCGAACGGTCCCTTCTTTCCATCTAGAATCATCTGACGATAGCCCGGTCTATTTTTGGTTCTTAGAGCAGAACCGACATCAGAATAATTTTTTACAAACTACCGTTTGGATTCTCCCGAATCATTGTTTCAAAGTAAGATTTTTGTATTTCAAGGCTTCCCAACTGCTCTGGATGATTCGTACTGACTCGGCAGTAAGCTGCAACCCGTAATTTTTCTTGCTCGTGAGAGAAAAGAATTGTTTTTGGTATCATAGAAAAGCCCTCCATGCCCAAAGTATAGCATGGAAAGCATCTTTCTATTTGAAAACGTGAAAAAGCTACATTTTGATTTCTCAAAATGTAGCTTTTAGCTTGGTTGGACCGGCAGGATTCGAACCTGCGGAATGACGGAGTCAAAGTCCGTTGCCTTACCCCTTGGCGACGGTCCAATAAAATGTTTAAAGCTGTGAAGGTCGTTCACAGCTTTAAACACACATATGGGGTGGATAGTGGGATTCGAACCCACGATCTCCAGAGCCACAATCTGGCGTTCTAACCAAGCTGAACCATACCCACCATAATGGCGCGCCTAAAGAGACTCGAACTCCTGACCCACTGCTTAGAAGGCAGTTGCTCTATCCTGCTGAGCTATAGGCGCATAGTTGTGGCGACTGCCGCCCTTGTGGCAAACCGGCAGGAGCGCTGGAGCGGGTGATGGGAATCGAACCCACGTAGCCAGCTTGGAAGGCTGGAATTCTACCATTGAACTACACCCGCATGTGGCAGCGATAGTTAGTTTACCACATTGGCCCCCTTTTTGTCAAGACAATTGGGGCACAAAATTAAGGCGTTCGCGAGACAGATGCGAGACGGCGGTCGGGGGGACATCCTCTCCCCCACCCCCTTCCCCACAGCCGCAAAAAGCGCCCCAGCGGGGTCAAAATCCCGCAGGGGCGCTTTTCCTTTTAGATGCAAAAATCTCACATGGCGGCGACGATGAGGCCCTCTTCGCCCACAGTGACGGCGATGTCGGTGGGCGGGGCGGCAAACTGCTGCACAATGAGCTCGCTCACCGGGTCCTCCACCTCGCGGCGGATGCACTTGGCAATGCTGCGGGCGCCGGCCTTCTCGTCAAAGGCCTTCTGGGCGATGAAGCGCAGGGCGTCGTCGCCGTAGCGCAGGGCAATCCCCCGCTTGGCGATCGACTCGGCCAGCTCCTTCATCTGCATCCCGGCGATCTTGGCGTACTGCTCCACGTTCAGGGGGTCAAAGACGATGATCTCGTCCACCCGGCCCAAAAACTCGGGGCGCAGGAACTCGGAGAGGGACTTCTTGGCGTTCTCGCGGGAGACCTCGGCCTTGGTCTTGGCAAAGCCCATGGCGTTCTGGTTGCGCTCGCTGCCGGCGTTGGAAGTCATGACGATGATGGTCTTTTCAAAGTTGACCCGGCGGCCGTGGGCGTCGGTGATGCGGCCCTCGTCGAGGATCTGCAGGAGGATGTTGAGGACGTCGGGGTGGGCCTTCTCGATCTCGTCCAGGAGGATGACCGAGTAGGGCTTGCGCCGCACCTTTTCGGTGAGCTGCCCGGCCTCGTCGTAACCCACATACCCCGGAGGGGAGCCGATGATCTTGGAGACCGAGTGCTTCTCCATGTACTCGGACATATCCAGCCGGATGAGGGGGTCCACCGAGTCGAAGAGGATGGAGGACATGACCTTCACCAGCTCGGTCTTCCCCACCCCGGTGGGGCCCACAAAGATGAAGGAGGCGGGGCGGTGTTTGTCGGTCAATTGCACCCGGTGGCGCTTGATGGCCTTGCAGAGCTGGTCCACCGCCTCGTCCTGGCCGACGATCTTCTGGTGGATGGCCTCCTTCAAGCCGGCGACCTTCTGCAGTTCGGTCTCCTTGATTTTGGAGGCGGGGATGCCGGTCCAGAGTTGGATGACGGTGGCCAGGTCGTCCTCGGTCACCTGCACCGAGCAGGCCGCGGGCTCCAGCTCCAGCAGCCGGTCTTTGAGCTGCAGCACCCGGCTCTTGACCTCGGCCAGCCGCTCGTAGTCGATCTCCTCCCCCTTCTCCTGGGCGCTCTCGATGTCCCGCTGCTCCTGCTGCAGGGCGTCGTACTCCTTGCCCAGCTTCTCGTACTCGGCCAGCTCCTTGCTGGCCAGGGAGGCGCAGGCGCAGGCCTCGTCGATCAGGTCGATGGCCTTGTCGGGGAGGAAGCGGTCGGTTATGTAGCGCTCGGACATCTCCACGGCGGCGGCGACGATGTTGTCGCTGAGCTTGACCTTGTGGTAGCGCTCGTAGTACTGCTTGATGCCCCGCAGCACCTCGGTGGCGTCCTCGATCGAGGGCTCCTCCACCTTGACCGGCTGGAAGCGGCGCTCCAGGGCGGCGTCCTTCTCGATGTACTTGCGGTACTCGTCGTAGGTGGTGGCGCCGATGACCTGGATCTCTCCCCGGGAGAGGGCGGGCTTTAAGATGTTGGCGGCGTTCATCGACCCCTCGGAGTCGCCGGTGCCCACCAGGTTGTGGATCTCGTCGATGAAGAGGATGATGTTGCCCAGGCCCTTGACCTCGCTGATGAGGCCCTTCATCCGGCTCTCGAACTGGCCCCGGAACTGGGTGCCCGCCACCAGGGAGGTCAAGTCCATCAGGTAGATCTCCTTGTCGGCCAGCCGGGCGGGGACGTTGCCCGAGGCGATGCGCTGGGCGATCCCCTCGGCGATGGCGGTCTTGCCGACGCCGGGCTCGCCGATGAGGCAGGGGTTGTTCTTGGTGCGGCGGGAGAGAATCTGGGTCACCCGGTAGACCTCGCTGTCCCGGCCGACGATGTTGTCCAGCTTCCCGTCGAGCGCCTTCTGGGTGAGGTTTTCACAGTAGGTGTCCAGGTACTTGCGCTTGGGGCGCACCTCTCCCTTTTTCTTCTTTGAGGGCTGTTTCTGGCCCTCCTTGGGGGGCTCGGCGCTGGTCTCCGGCACCTCGCCGTTTTGGAACATGTTGAGGAAGGGGAAGGTGGCGGAGCCGCCGGCCTCAAAGTCGGACTCCTCCCCCTCGGGGCTCTGGCCGGCCAGCTCCATGAGCTGCTCGCTCATGGCCTCGATGTCGTCGTCCCCAATGCCCATTTTATCCAGCAGGTCGTTGACCGGTTTGACCCCCAGCTCTTTGGCGCAGGTGAGACAGAGGCCCTCGTTGATGGTCTTGTCCCCCTCCATCCGGGTCATAAAGACCACGGCCATACGTTTTTTACAGCGCGAACAAAGCATAACAATAACTCCTAAATTTGAAGGCTCCCGCCGGGCAAAGCCGCCCGGGGGCGCGGAATAACGAGACTATTATACACCAATCTGGTAAAAAAGGGTACTGGAATCATCAAGAAAACGGGAGAGCACACGCCCTCCCGCCTACAAATCGATCCTTCCCTGGTGCCCGAAGGACAGTATACCAAATATCCTCCCTAAATAAATGGACCCATTTTGTAGAAAATGTTAAAAAGATATGACTGGGAGATGACCTCGCTGTTGACGCCCGGCCAGCCCCCGGTGAGGGAGATGAGCAGCCCCAGCACCGCCGCCGCCAGAAAGAGGACGAGGCAGCCCTGCAGCACCCCCAGCAGCGCCCCCAGAAAGTGGTTGGCCCCGCTGATGAGGGGGAGGTGGTTGAAGATGTCGAAGGCCCGGGCGATGAGCCCCACGGCGATGCCGAAGAGGATGAGAAAGACCAGGAAGAAGGCCATGTGCAGGGCCATCACCACCACCGGCCCGCAGGCGTAGTCGGTGACGGCGGCGGCCATCCCCTCCACCCCTTTGGAGAGGGACTGTTCCAGCTGGTGGGCGGCGATCTGCCCCTCCTCGCCGCTGAGGTGGGCCAGCCAGCCGGCCCACTTCCCCATCCCCTGCTGGAGGGCGGCCCCCGTGCCGGTGCCGGTAAAGCCCTGCAGGTTTTGCAGCACGCTGTCGTAGACCGGCTGGCGGACAAAGTGGGCAAAGACCCAGCGGGCCGCCGGCTCGCTGGCAAAATAGGCCCCGACCAGGGCCGCCAGCCCCCCCACAAAGCTCACCAGGGTGCGCATAAAGCCCCGCTTGGCGGCCGTGCAGGCGGCGATGATGACGATGAGCAGGGCGGCCAAATCGTAGAGCAGCCAAATCACGCGCATTCTCCTCTCTCAGCGGTCGGCCCTGGGGCGGGCGGGTTTCGCGGGCGTTCCCCCTTCTCCCACCCCAGGACAGGGGTTGAAGGGGCTACAGGGTCAGTTTTTCCAGGCTGTCGTTGGTCTGCACGAAAAGGGTCTTGCCGGCGCCGCTCAAGTCCAGACAGGGCTTGCCGATGTCGGTGGTGGAGAGGACGGTGCCGTCCTTTTTGTAGACGGTGAGGTCGCTGTGGCCGAGGACCGCGATCTTCCCCCCGGAGGCGTAGACCCCCACGATCTCGCGGCCCACCTCCACCGTGGCCTTGACCTGGCCCTTCTGCCCCACCAGCAGCACCTTGTTCAGGTGGCTCTGGGTGTTGTCCCCCAGGGCCACGGCGTAGTCGCCGCCGCCGATGGCGCCGATGGCGAGGACACTGCCCTCAAAGGCGGTGCTCCCCGCCAGGGAGCCGTCCTTTTTCAGCGCGAAGACCTGGTCGTCGCAGACCAGTTGGATAGTGCTGCCCTCCCACCGCATCTGCAGGGCGAGGGAGCCGGGGAACTCGGTGCGGGAGAGCTCCTCCTCCCGGTGGATGTTCAGGGCGTAGACCACGGTGGTGACCCGCCCGTCCACCGCATTGACGCAGGCCACCGCCAAATTCCCCCCGCTGCCCATGGACACCGAGAGGATGTACTCCTTGGAGGAGGACCAGCCAAAGACCAGCTGTTGGTTGCGGTCGTAGACCGAGACCTGGCCCAGGTATCGGTCAGAGCCGGTGGCCACCGCCACGTTGCCGCTGGCGTCCACGTCGGCGTCGACGATAGTCATCTCGGCGGTCTTTTTGTAGACCTGGGTGGTCTTGGAGTAGAGGGCAAACTCCCGGTTGCCCCGGTCAAAGACCACCGTGTTCCCCCCCCGCACCTTCATCTGGGGCTCGTCCATGCTGTGGGGGATATTCTTCACCTGTTTGGCGGTCTTGTTGTAGGTGATGATCTCGCTGTCGGTCAGCACCTCCAGCGCCCCCATGGTGGAGCACTGCAGGTCCCTGGGGACCCCGCTGCCCAGATCCAGGGGGTAGCCCTCCCCCTTTTGCAGGTTGGAGGTCATGTTACCCCAGACGGCGCCCAGGTTTTCCGCCGTGAGGAGGTGGCGGTAGCTGTACCCCACCACCAGCACCACCGCCAACAGGGCCAGCAGGACCAGCTTTTTGACGGTCTTCTTCCGCTTTTTCTTGCGGCGGGCAAGTTCGATGTCAGAGAGTTCCCGCACGGGGAGTCACCTTCTTTCTCACCAGAGTGTGGGGGCCAGGGAGCGCACCGCTTCCCAGCCGGGGAGGTCGTAAAAGACCCGGTCTAAGTAGAGGCCCCGGGCCGGGGCGGTCTGCCCGGCCTGCAGCCGGTCCCTGCCGGCCAGGAGGGCGCAGACGTCGTCGGGGAGGAGGCCCCGCGCCATCTCCACCGCGGTGCCCACCAGGATGCGCACCATGTTGTAGAGAAAGCCGTCGGCCCGGGCGGTGAAGATCAGCCGCGGCCCCTCCCGGCGCACCGAGAACTCCTCCAGACAGCGGACGGTGTCCTCCTGCTCGGTCTTGGGGGAGCAGACGGCCCGAAAGTCGCGGCGGCCCTCAAACTGGCGGCAGATGGCGTTCAGCCGCCCCTCGTCCAGCCGCCCGGCCTGCTGCCAGCAGAGGTCGGCCCCGAAGGGGGGGCGGCAGTGGCTCTCCAGCAGGCGGTAGCTGTACGCCTTGCCCAGGCAGTCGTAGCGGGGGTGAAAGCCCGCCGGCACCTCCCTGGCGTGATAGACGGCGATGTCCGGCGGGAGGTGAAAGTTCAGCGCCAGGGGCAGTTTTTCGCAGGGGATCGGCCGCTCGGTGCCAAAGGAGAGGCAGAACATGTTGGCGTGCACCCCCGCGTCGGTGCGGGAGCAGCCCTTCACGTCGGGCCGGTGGCCCAGCACCCGCTCCAGCGCGTCCTGGATGGCCGCGCAGACGCTGGGGGCGTTTTTTTGCACCTGAAAGCCGTGGTAGGCGGTGCCCCGGTAGCACAGGGCGATGAGGATGTTTCGCATAGGCCCCTCCCGTGGGTGGTTTAGAGGTAGTTGAGCAGGATGCAGCCGGTCACCACCGCGGCCATGCAGAGGGTGGCGCCGCCGTCCACCAGCCGCAGTTTGAGCTGCTTCATCCGGGTGCGGCCCTCGCCCCCCCGGTAGCAGCGGCACTCCATGGCCAGGGCCAGCTCGTCGGCCCGGCGGAAGGAGGAGACGAAGAGGGGGATGAGGATGGGGATGAGGGATTTGACCCGCTTCATCAGCCCGCCGGAGTCGATGTCGGCCCCGCGGGACTTCTGGGCGGCCATGATCTTGTCGGTCTCCTCCACCAGGGTGGGGATGAAGCGCAGGGTGATGGTCATCATCATCGCCAGCTCGTGGGCGGGGAAGTGGAGCTTGCTCAGGGGGCTGAGCAGCCGCTCCAACCCGTCGGTGAGGGCGATGGGCGAGGTGGTGTAGGTCAGCAGAGAGGTGCCGGCGATGAGGCAGACGATGCGCACCGACATGACGGCGGCAAAGCGCAGCCCCTCCCAGGTGATGTGAAAGACCCAGAACTCCCAGATGGGCTCGCCGGTGACAAAGAACATGTTGAGGACGCCGGTGAAGAGCACCAGGGGGATGACCGGCTTGAGGCTGCGCAGGATGACCTTGAGCTTGATTTTGGCCAGGGCGTAGCAGAAGACCAGAAAGGCCCCCGCCAGCAGGTAGCCCCAAAAGCTGTTTGTCAGAAAGAGGGCCACCACATAGGCGATGGTCAGCAGCAGCTTGACCCGCGGGTCCATCCGGTGCAGGGGGGAGTGGCCGGTGAAGTACTGGCCGATGGTGATGTCCTTGATCATCTCGCCGCCCCCCTCTCCGCCAACAGGCGCAAAATCTCCCCTTTGGCCTGGGCCACGGTGTAGACGGTGTCGCTCACCGAGTAGCCCCGCTGCCGCAGGGCCCTGAACACCTGGGTGATCTGGGGGATGCCCAGTCCGATGGCGCGGATCTCCTCGGCCCGGGAGAAGACCTCGTCCACCGTGCCGTAGAGGAGCACCCCGGTGTCGTTGAGCACCAGCACCTTGGTGGCGAATTTGGCCACGTCCTCCATCGAGTGGGAGACCAGCAGCACCGTGTTCCCCTTTTCGGCGTGATAGGCCTTGATCTGGCCCAGGATCATGTCCCGGCCCCGGGGGTCGAGGCCGGCGGTGGGCTCGTCGAGGATCAAGACCTCGGGGTCCATGGCCAGCACCCCGGCAATGGCCACCCGGCGCTTCTGCCCGCCGGAGAGCTCAAAGGGGGACTTGTCCAGCATCTCCTCCCCCAAGCCCACAAAGCGGGCCGCGTCCCGCACCCGGGCGTCTACCTCTTCCTCCGAAAGGCCCATGTTCTTGGGGCCAAAGGAGATGTCCTTGTAGACGCTCTCCTCAAAGAGCTGGTACTCGGGGTACTGAAAGCAGAGCCCCACCTTGAAGCGGAACCTGCGGAGCTGCTCTTTGTCCTGCCAGATGTCCTCCCCGTCGATGAGGACCTGGCCCGAAGTGGGCCGCAGCAGCCCGTTGAGCTGCTGGATGAGGGTAGATTTGCCCGAGCCGGTCTGGCCGATGACCCCCACGAACTCCCCCCGCTCGATCTGCAAGTTGACGTCCCGAAGGGCGACCTTCTCCGTCGGCAGGCCGGGGTTGTAGACATACCCCAGACCCCGGGTCTCGATCACCGGCGCGCTCATCTGTCCACCTCCCCCAACAGGCCGCAGAGGGCCTCGACACAGTCCTCCACCGAGAGGGCGTCCTCGGGGCAGTCGATCCCCTCGCGGCGCAGCTGGTGGAGCAGTTCGGCGGTCTGGGGCACGTCCAGGCCGATGGCCTGCAGCTCCTCCACCCGGGCAAAGACCGCCGCCGGGCTGTCGTCCATCAAAATTTCGCCGTCGTTCATCACCACCACCCGGTCGGCCTGGGCGGCCTCGTCCATGTAGTGGGTGATGAGGACCACCGTCATCCCCGCCCGGTTGAGTTCGCGCAGGGTGGCGAGGATGCGGCGGCGGCCGTGGGGGTCGAGCATGGCGGTGGGCTCGTCGAGGACGATGCAGTCCGGGCCCATGGCCAGCACCCCGGCGATGGCCACCCGCTGTTTCTGCCCGCCGGAGAGCTGGTAGGTGGCGCTCTCCCGCCGGCTCGCCATCCCGGTCTGTTCCAGGGCCCAGTTCACCCGCTGGCGGATCTCCTCCGGCGGGACGCCCAGGTTTTCGGGGGCGAAGGCCACGTCCTCCTCGACGATGGTGGCGACGATCTGGTTGTCGGGGTTTTGAAAGACCATCCCCACCTTCTGGCGGATGTCGAAGATCCGCTCGTCGTCGCGGGTGTCGATCCCCTCGACCAAGACCGTCCCCTCGGTGGGGAGGAGGATGCCGTTGAGGTGCTTGGCCAGGGTGGATTTGCCGCAGCCGTTGTGCCCCAAAACAGCCAAGAACTGGCCGCCCGGCACCGAGAGGGAGAGGTCTTTGAGGACGGTTTCGCCCTGCTGCCCCTCCCTGCTGTACCGGAAGACCAGGTCTCTGCACTCGAGTAAGTTCTCTGCCATTTTCTCCAATGTATCTCCTAACTGGTTGTCTGTGCGGGGAGGACCCCGCCGCGCGGTCCCGTCCCCCCCTGCCGGGCAGAGGGGTTCCAGGCCGAATCAAGGGTCGCCGGAGCGGGCGGGATGTGCGCGCCCGCCCCGGCGGTGTTTGGGTCCGCGCCAGCGCGCGGCCCCCTTTCCATGCAAAAAAATGCTCTGTCCCCGGCCACACCGTTTCACCGGGAGCGGGAGACCCGCCTGTTTCCGACAGCGCCGTCCCGCCGGAATGCTCCCGGAAGCGGGACACAAGCCGGTTTGCCGGGGGAAGACTGCCAGACGGCAGTCGACAGGCGGAGGGTGTCAAGGCGCAAATGCCTTTGGGACCGGGAATTTGCCCATTCCCGACAGCCCTACCCCGCTGGGGAACTCCCAGCGATGGGACAACGCCCGGCCGGGAAATTCCCAGCAGCGGGACACGGTCCGGTTTTGCCAAGGGCAAAATCGCCAAGCGGTGTTTGGCGAAGAGCGGTGTCAAAGCGCAAACGCCATCAGGTACCGGGAAGCCGCTCGCTCTCGACGGCCCCGCCTTGCCGGGGAACTCCCAGCAGCGGCACACGGCCCGGTTTTGCCAGGGGAAAAACCGCCAAACAGTGGTTGACAAAGAGCGGTGTCAAAGCGCAAACGCCGCCAGGTACTGGGAAGCCGCTCGCTCCCGACGGCCCCGCCTTGCTGGGGAATTCCCAGCAGCGGGACATGGCCCGGTTTTGCCAAGGGCAAAATCGCCAAACAGCGGTTGGCGAAGGGGGGCGTCAAAGTGCAAACGTCACCGGGCACCGGGAAGCCGCCCACTCCGACAGTACTACCTCACCGGGGCGCTCCCAGCAGCGGGGCACGGCCCAATTTTGCCAGGGGCAAAATCGCCAAATGGCGGTTGGCAAAGAGCGGTGCCAAAGCGCAAGCGCCGCCGGGCACCGGGAAACTGCCCACTCCCGACAACACCGCCTCACCGGGGCGCTCCCAGCAGCGGGACACGGCCCGGTTTTGCCAAAGGCAAAATCGCCAAACGGTGTTTGGCGAAAGGCTGTGTCAAAGCTCAAACGCTTTCGGCGTTTGAGCGGAGCCAGAGCGCCGTGTTCCCGCAGGGGAGGGCCAGGCCGGTGGACTGCACCGGCAGGCCGATCTCGTCCGCCTCCACCCGGCCGCCCCGGCGGGGGATGAGGACGGCCCCCAGCAGGTGGGCCATCACCGAGGGGGAGAGGCCGGTGGTGTAGCTGTTGAGGGCAAAGAAGAGGGGGGCGTCGGAGAGCACCTGTTCGCAGAGGCAGACCAGGTCGTAGATCTGGTCCTCCAACTTCCACACCTCGCCTCCCGGCCCCCGGCCGTAGGAGGGCGGGTCCATGATGACGGCGTCGTAGCGGTTGCCCCGCCGGATCTCGCGGGCGACAAACTTCTCGCAGTCGTCCACGATCCAGCGGATGGGGCGCTCGCCCAGGCCGGAGAGGGCCGCGTTCTCCCGCGACCAGGCCACCATCCCCTTGGAGGCGTCCACGTGGCAGACGCTGGCCCCGGCCGCCGCGCAGGCCAGGGTGGCCCCGCCGGTGTAGGCAAAGAGGTTGAGCACCTTCACCGGGCGGCCGGCGGCGCGGATCAGGCCGTCGAAGAGGTCCCAGTTGGCGGCCTGTTCGGGGAAGAGGCCGGTGTGCTTAAAGCCGGTGGGGGAGATTTTAAAGGTCAGCTCCCGGTAGCGGATCTGCCAGCTCTCGGGGAGCTTTTTGCGGTACTCCCAGCGGCCGCCGCCGGTCTTGGAGCGGAGGTAGCGGGCGTCGGCCCTGTCCCAGAGGGCGGGGTCTTTCGGGGTGTTCCAGATGATCTGCGGGTCGGGGCGGATGAGGAGTTTGTCGCCCCACCGCTCCAACTTCTCCCCGCCGGAGCAGTCCAGCACCTGGTAGTCCCGCCAGTTCGCAGCCGGGCGCACGGCTTACAGCTGCCCCCGGATGGCGTCGGCGATGGCCTCGCCGATGCGCTGGATCTGGGCGTCGTCCTTCCCTTCGAGCATCACCCGCACCAGCGGCTCGGTGCCAGAGGCGCGCACCAGGATGCGGCCGCTCTCCCCCAGCTCGCTCTCGCCCGCGGCGATGGCGGCGGCCACCGCCGGGTTGGCGGCGATGTCCTTTTTGTCGCTGGGCACCTCCAGGTTGATGAGCACCTGGGGGTAGACCGCCATCACCGACGCCAACTCGCTGGCGCGGCGGCCGCTCTGGGCCAGCGTCTGCAACAGCTGCGAGGCCGAGAGCTGGCCGTCGCCGGTGGTCACGTGGTCCAAAAAGATGATGTGGCCCGACTGCTCGCCGCCGATGTTGTAGCCCTCTTTGAGCATCTCCTCCAGAACGTAGCGGTCGCCCACGGTGGTGACGGCGGTCTCGATGCCGTTGTTCTTGGCAAACTCGAAAAAGCCCATGTTGGTCATGACGGTGATCACCGCCGTGTCCCGCTTGAGCTGGCCGCTCTTCTTGAGGGCCTTGGCGAAGATGGCGATCATCTTGTCGCCGTCGATGAGCTCGCCGGTCTCGTCCACCGCCAGGCAGCGGTCGGCGTCGCCGTCAAAGGCCACCCCGATGTCGCAGCCGTTTTCCACCACGCACCGCTGCAGCCCCTCGATGTGGGTGGAGCCGCACTGCAGGTTGATGTTGGTGCCGTCGGGCCGGTCGTTGATGATGGTGCAGGAGGCCCCCAGGGCGGTGAAGAGCTTGTGGGCGGTGGCGCTGGCCGAGCCGTTGGCGCAGTCGATGGCCACCTTGAGCCCGGCGGCCGCCCGCTCCTCCACGGTGGAGAGGATGTGGGCCACGTAGTCCTCCACCGCGGTGGTGCTGACGTGGACCTTGCCGATCTCGGTGCCGGTCTTGAGGGTCAGCTTCTCCGGGTGGTCGATGTGGTCCTCGATCTCGGCCTCGATGGCGTCGGGCAGTTTGAAGCCCTGGCCGTTAAAGATCTTGATGCCGTTGAACTCCACCGGGTTGTGGGAGGCGGAGATCATCACCCCGGCGTCGGCGCCGTAGGCCCCCACCAGATAGGCGACGGCGGGGGTGGGGACCACCCCCAGCAGCTCCACGTCGGCCCCCACCGAACAGAGGCCGGCCGCCAGGGCCGACTCCAGCATGTCCGAGGACATGCGGGTGTCCTTGCCGATGATGATCCGCGCCTTCTTGTGGCTGTGCTCGGTGAGCACGGTGGCCGCAGCGCGGCCGATGGCCAGCGCCATCTCGCAGGTCAGTTCGCTGGTGTTGGCGACGCCGCGCACACCGTCGGTCCCAAAGTACTTGCCCATTTTCGATTCCTCCAAAATGAATTCTCTATAAGATACCACCAGGATATGAACAAATTGCAAAAAGCGGACGCCTTTTGCCCCGGCAGCCGTGTTTTTTTACCGATTTTGCCCCGTTTTAGACCAGCCGCTGCTGGCCGTCGTCGGCCGGCGGGGCCTGCCGGGGGTCGGGGAGCCCCAGGTGGGCGTAGGCCTTGGCGGTGGCCACCCGCCCCCGGGGGGTGCGGCCCAAAAAGCCCAGCTGGATGAGGAAGGGCTCGATGACGTCCTCGATGGTCACCGACTCCTCCCCCATGGCGGCGGCCAGGGTGTCCAGCCCCACCGGCCCCCCGCCGTAGTTGTGGATCATGATCTCCAGCATCCGCCGGTCGTTCTGGTCCAGGCCCAGGGGGTCGATCTCCAGCCGGGAGAGGGCCTCGTCGGCGATCTGGTCGGTGATGACCCCGTCGCCCATGACCTGGGCGAAGTCCCGCACCCGCTTGAGCAGTCGGTTGGCGATGCGGGGGGTCCCCCGGGAGCGGACAGCCAGCTCCCGGGCGCCCCCCTCCTCGCAGGGGATCTCCAGGATGGCCGCCGAGCGGGAGACGATCTTCTGCAGTTCGGAGTGGGTGTACATCTCCAGCCGCAGCACTACCCCGAACCGGTCCCGCAGGGGGGCGGTCAGCTGTCCGGCGCGGGTGGTGGCCCCGATGAGGGTGAAGGGGGGCAGGTCGATGCGGATGGAGCGGGCGCTGGGACCCTTGCCCACGATGATGTCCAGGGCATAGTCCTCCATCGCCGGGTAGAGCACCTCCTCGACGCTGCGGTTGAGGCGGTGGATCTCGTCGATAAAGAGGATGTCCCCGGCGGATAGGTTGGTCAGCAGGGCCGCCAGGTCCCCCGGCTTCTCGATGGCCGGGCCGGAGGTGATGCGGATGCCCACGTTCATCTCGTTTGCGACAATGCAGGCCAGGGTGGTCTTGCCCAGGCCGGGAGGGCCGTAGAGGAGGAGGTGGTCCAGCGGTTCGCCCCGCTTCTTGGCCGCCTCGATAAAGACCGAGAGGTTTTCCTTGGCCTTGGTCTGGCCCACATACTCCTCCAGGGTGCGGGGGCGGAGGTTTTGCTCCAACTGGGCCTCGTCGGGGGTGTACTCGGGGGTGACCAGCCGGTTTTCATAGTCCATCTCACAATTGTCCACAGGCGCGCTACCTCCTTCCCGCCAGGGCCTTGAGGGCCCCCTTGATCAGCTCTTCCACCGGCAGGCTCTGCTCCAGCTTGGAGACCGCCAGCGCCGCCTCGGACTGGGTGTAGCCCAGGGAGGTGAGGGCGGCCACGGCCTGTCCCACCTCACTGTCCTCCCCGGCGGGGGTGATGTCCTCCAGCGAGACCCCCTGGCCGCCCCCGAAGTCAAGGCCCTTGATTTTGTCCTTGAGTTCGAGGACGATGCGGTTGGCCAGCTTCTGCCCCACCCCGGGGGCGGCCGTCAGGCTCTTGGCGTCGGAACTGGCGATGCAGAGGAGCACCCGGTCGGGGGGGTAGCTGGAGAGGATGGAGAGGGCGTTTCGCGGCCCCACCCCCGAGACGGTCACCAGCAGTTGAAAGCAGGAGAGCTCGGCCTGGGTGGAAAAGCCGTAGAGGTCGAGGGCGTCCTCCTTCACCGCCAGATGGGTGTAGAGGGTGGCCGTCTGCCCGGTGCGGGGCAGGTCGGCGATGGTGTTGCGGGTGGTCTTGCAGGAAAAGCCTACCCCGCCGCAGTTGATGACGGCCAGCTTGTCGGTCTTGACGGCCACCTCGCCGGTGAGGCTGTAAATCACGGGCACATGTCCCCTTTCTCGGCTTGTAAAATGGACGGTTTGCTATCTGCGCCCCTGGCGGGCGATGGCCGCCTGCAACAGGGAGCCGGAGCTGTGGGCGTGGCAGATGGCCACGGCCAGGGCGTCGGCGGTGTCGTCTGGTTTGGGGACGGCCTTCAGGTTGAGGAGGACGCGGGTCATCTCCATCACCTGGCTCTTGACGGCCTTGCCGTAGCCCACCACCGCCTGTTTGACCTGCATGGGGGTGTACTCGGCCACCGGCACCCCCCGCTGGGCCGCCGCCAGGAGGACCACCCCCCGGGCCTGGGCCACGTCGATGCCGGTGGTCTTGTTGTTGGTGAAGTAGAGCTTTTCCACCGACATGCAGTCGGGCCGATGGAGGTCGAGGATGCAGCACATCTCCTCGTAGATGGTGCACAGCCGCCCGCCAAAGGGGGTGTGGGCCGGGGTGAGGATGGCCCCGTAGTCCAGGGTGGTAAAGCGGTTGGCCCGGTACTCCACCACCCCGTAGCCCACGATGGCATAGCCGGGGTCAATGCCCAGAATCTTCATACGCACACTTCTCCATCTTAGAATTTGAACGGTATCAGTATAGCACAAACTCCCCGGCGCAACAACCGGAAAAGCGGCCCTGCCCCAGGGGGAACGAGAAGCCCCCTCCCCCGCCCGACGGGTGGGCCGGCAGGGGGGCAAGGGCGGCCCGCGCCGGCCTTCCCCCCGGATCCTCCGCCCCCCCTCAGAGCAGCCCGGGAAAGGGGGCGCGCCCGCCCCGCCAAAAAAAGTTGCAAAAAATGAAAAAAAGGACTTGCTTTTTTCACCGCCTTGTACTATAATTTCAACCACAGGACAAGAGACGTTAAAGTTCTTTTAACAATCTGGTTCTGTTCTTTTTCCGAATGGACAAAGGTCATATGGACGATTAACTCAGCTGGTAGAGTGTCTGCTTGACGTGCAGGAAGTCGGGGGTTCGAGTCCCTCATCGTCCACCAGGGGTGCTGTTCCTGCAATAGCGGGGGCGGCATTTTTTTGCGCCCATTTCCCGCCGACGGCCAAGGGGGCCGCCTGGACGAATGCTCGTCCGGGCGGCCCCTTTTTCTTTTCCCCTACTCTTCCCTTTTCCTGCTCTTGCCCTTGCCCTTGCCCCTCCCCTTTTCTCTTGCCCTTTGCCCCTTTACTTGCCCCGCCAAACCCCCTAGGCTGCGGCCCCGTGGTACCCCCAGCACCGCAGCCACGCCTGGGCGGCCCGGCGCAGGCCCGCCGGCGCGCCCTCGATCTGGAGGATGGCCTTGTAGACCACCGCCCAGAAGGAGCGGCTGTCTCCCGGCAGGGAAATTTGGTATTTCTGTGCGTAGGCCTCGATCCGTCGACGGTCCAGTGAAAAGAGCGCCCGGTCCCTGTCCTCTATGTACTGCTGCATGTTCGCTTCCCCCTTCTCTTGTTGACAGAGAGAGCATTGCCCCAAAATCGCCCCGTTATACCCCCGTCGGCGAGAAAATTTGACAGGCCGGCAATCAGCGCGACATCTTTTATAAAAAAGGAGGCGGAGGCGGCGATCCGACAGGCGGTGGGAGCCGTTGTCAGGGACCGGGCGGGCCGGTTTTTGCTGGTGCGAAAGGTGCGGGTGGACACCCGGCAGGGCGATGGCGCCCCCCAGTAGGGGGTTGTCAAAGGGGGCGCTCGGCCGGGAGGGAGGGCCGAAGGGGCCCTCTGGCGGGGGCTGTGGGAGGAGCCCGGCAGCCGGGCGTTTGTGCTGGAGGCCGCCTTCGCAGAGCCCCTCTCCTTTTCCTTCCCGCCGGAGATGGCGGCGCGTTTGGGCTTTGCCGGGCAGGAGACCCGGATGTTTTTGCTGCACTACACCGGTTGGACCCCTCTGACGCCCGCCGACAGCGAAATCGACGCCCTGGAATTTGTGAGGGGAGAGGAGCTCCTGTGGCGGACGGCCCACCGAGAGAGCCGGGACCCCTTCCTCAAAAACCGAAGAAGAATGAGCCAAAAGTCGCCTCCCCTTTAAATTGGGAGGCGACTTTTGCCCCCCTCTCTTTTCCCTTTTTCCCCCACCCGCCGGCGGCAGCAAACACCTAAGCCTTGCCGGGCAAGAGGGCTTACATCGCTTTGCCGCGCCGCATCGGCCCAAAGGTGCTGGTTCCAATCGACAGCGAGACCGACGCCCTGGAATTCGTGGGGGAAAGATGAGCTCCTGCGGCGGATGGCCCGCCGGGAGAGCCGGGACCCTTCCCCCAAAACCGAAGAAAAATGAGCCAAATCCCCCCTCCCCTTTAAATTGGGAGGCGGCTTTTGCCTCCCTCTTTTCCCTTTTTCCCCCACCCGCCGGCGGCAGCAAATGCCTAACCTTGCCGGGCAGGAGGGCTTGCATCGCTTTGCCGCGCCGCATCGGCCCAAAGGTGCTGGTTCCAATCGACAGCGAGACCGAGGCCCTGGAATTCGCGGGGGAAAGATGAGCTCCCGCGGCAGGTGGCCCACCGGGAGAGCCGGGACCCCTTCCCCAAAAACCGAAGAAAAATGAGCCAAATCCCCCCTTCTCTTTAAAAAGGAAGGGGTTTTCCCGCCGCCATTGCAATGGCCGGCGGCCCCATGTAAAATGGAGGGGAAGATTATTCCCCTCTCTTTTTTGTCCTTCGCCCGTTGCCCTTTACCCGTCGCCCCCACCGGCAGCGGCGGGGGCGGGGCCCACATCTCACCTGAAAAGGGGTTTTTGAACATGTCAAAGAAGATCCTCCTCCTCTCCACTGGGGGCACCATCGCCTCGGCCCCCACCGAACACGGGCTCGCCCCGGCGGTGGACGGGCGGGAACTGCTGTCGCGCATCGCCCCCTCGATACAGCAGTACCAGCTGGAGAGCGAGGACGTGCTCAACCTGGACTCCTCCAACATCCAGCCGGAGGAGTGGCAGGTCATCGCCCGCCGGGTCTACCAGCGGCACCTGGGGTACGACGGGATCGTCATCACCCACGGCACCGACACCATGGCCTACACCGCCTCGGCCTTGAGCTTTATACTGCCGCAGATCCCCATCCCGGTGGTGTTCACCGGCAGCCAACTTCCCCTGGCCGACCCCCTTTCCGACGCCTGGGAAAACCTGCGCGACGCCTTTGCCATGGCCGCCAGCGGCCAGCCGGGCATCTTCCTCTGCTTCAACCGCAAGGTGTCCCTGGGCTGTCGGGCGGTGAAGGTGCGCACCACCGGCTTTGACGCCTTTGAGAGCGTCAACTGCCCCTACGCCGCCAAGGTGGACTCCCGCGGGCTGCGCATCAACCCCTCGGTGGTGCGGCCGGCAGCCGGTCTCTGCCAGCTGAAGGACCAGCTGGACTGCCGGGTCATCCTCATCAAGCTGACCCCCGGCTTCAACCCGGACATCTTCGACATGCTGCTGGGGATGGACTACCGCGGCATCGTCATCGAGGCCTTCGGCATCGGCGGGCTGCACTTCATCCACCGGGACCTGGTGAGCAAGCTGCAAAAGGTGACCGAGGCCGGCATCTCGGTGGTGGTCTGCAGCCAGTGCCTCTACGAGGCCAGCGACTTCTCCGTCTACGAGACCGGCAAGCGGATTTTGGAAAAGGGGGTCATTCAGGGCCGGGACATGACCTCGGTGGCGGCGGTGACCAAGCTGATTTGGGCCCTGGGCCAGACCCAGGACCCCGCCCAGGTGCGGGCCCTCTTCGAGACCGACCTGGCCGGGGAGATCACCCTGGACTGATTTCCCCGCCCTGGCCGCGCAAAAAGTGGGGACGAGGGCGGCGGACACCCGGCACCCACTGGTGCGGAGTCGAAGAGGGCGGTTGAAAAGGGAAAGTGGTTTTCTGCAACTGTCCAGGGCCGATCCCCTCTCTGCCGACGCTCTCTCAAAACGCCGCCGCTCTCACCGCCCCGATGGCGGGGCTTTCATCCCGCCATGCCAGTTTTCCAAAAACAAAAGAGCGCTGGGATCGGGCGATCCCAGCGCTTTTTCTTTGCCCCGCAGGGCTATTTGACGGTGATCTGCACCCCTTCGGGGGTGTCTTTGAGGGTGACCCCCATGGCGGCCAGCTGGTCGCGCAGGGCGTCGGCCTCGGCAAAATCCTTGGCCTTGCGGGCGGCCTGACGGCGGTCCACCAGCTCCTGGATCTCAGGGGTGACCTCGTTTTTCTTGCGGTTGTAGAGCAGGCCCAGCACCCCGGCCAGCTCGTCAAAAATCTTGGCGGCGTGCTCCAGGGCGGCCTTCTGCTGGGGCTCCTCCCCGTTGAGGCGGAGGTTGATCTCCTTGCAGAGATCAAAGAGGGCGGCGATGCCGTCGGCGGTGTTCAGGTCGTCCGAGAGGGCGGCGACGAACTTCTCCTTGGCCTCGTCCGCGGCCTTTTGCAGGGCGTCACTCCCCTCTGCCCCCGCCTGGGAGAGGGCGAAGTCCAGTTCGTCCCGGCAGTTGTAGAGCCGCTCCAGGGCGGAGATGGACTGGTTGATGACCTCGACGCTGTAGTTGATGGGGCTGCGATAGTGGGCGGCGATCATCATAAAGCGGATGGGCTCGTACCCGAACTGCTCGGCCACCTCGCGGACGGTGAAGAAGTTGCCCAGGGATTTTGACATCTTGCGGTTGTCAATGTTGATGTAGCCGTTGTGCATCCAGTAGTGGGCGAAGGCACAGCCGTTGGCGCACTCGGACTGGGCGATCTCGTTCTCGTGGTGGGGGAAGATCAGGTCCTGCCCGCCGCAGTGGATGTCGATGGTGTCGCCCAGGTAGTGTTTGGCCATGGCCGAGCACTCGATGTGCCAGCCGGGGCGGCCCTTGCCAAAGGGGGACTCCCAGTAGGGCTCCCCCTCTTTGGCGGCCTTCCAGAGGGCAAAGTCCATGGGGTCCTCTTTGATCTCGCCCACGCTGATGCGGGCGCCGGCCTCCAGATCCTCCAGCGGCATGTGGGAGAGCTTGCCGTACTCGTCAAACCGGGCCGCCCGGAAGTAGACGTCCCCGTTTTCGGCGCGGTAGGCAAAGCCCTTGTCCATGAGGGAGGAGATCAGGTCGATGATGTTCTGGATGTTCTCGGTGGCCTTGGGGTGGTAGGTGGCCTCTCTGACCCCCAGGCCCTTGGCGTCCACCCTGTACTCGGCGATGAAGCGCTCGGACACCTGGGCGTAGTCGCTCCCCTCCTCGTTGGCCTTGCGGATGATCTTGTCGTCGATGTCGGTGAAGTTCTGCACAAAGGTCACCTGGTAGCCGATGTACTCCAAAAACCGGCGCAGGGTGTCAAAGACGCAGATGGGCCGCGCGTTGCCGATGTGGATGTAGTTGTAGACGGTGGGGCCGCAGGCGTAGATCTTGACCTGGCCCGGGGTGATGGTCTTCAGCTCTTCTTTCTGTCTGGTGAGGGTGTTGAAAATTTTCATAAAAGCCCTTCTCCCTTTCTCTCGCAATCGGGTTTGTCGTCTTTTCTATCAAAAAAGCCGCCTCCGGCGGCGCCGGGTCCACCGGCGCGCGACCGAAGGCGGCTTTTGGGTACCAAAAGTCCGCGGTTCCACTTCTGTTTCTCGCTCTTGGGGCCGCTAACGGGGCCAAACCGCGCCGGCCTACTGGAGAGGGGATCGCTCCCCTCCCGTTCGGCCCGCGTGCTGGCGGGGGCACCTTCCCCGGCGGGTGTGGCCGGCGCGCTCTCAGCTCGCTGCGCGCCTCTCTGTCGCCGCCCTCTCATGCCGGGTACTCTTTCCCGCGTCATCGCATGTCGCGTCATTCAATTTGCTATTTGACCCCCAGGTACTCCTCGTAGGTCTGGCCGCTCTTGTAGAGGGTCTCGGCCAGGTCCTTGCCCAGGTAGCGGTAGTGCCAGGGCTCGTAGCCGTACTGGGTGATCTTGACCTTGTCCTCGGGGTAGCGGAGGATGAAACCGTAGTTGTGGGCGTTTTTCATCAGCCATTTGCCCTCGGCGGTGGTCTCAAAGTTGTCGGGGATGCCGGCGGTGTTGCTGATGTCCAAGGCCAGCCCCAACTCGTGTTCCGAGCGGCGGGGATAGGCGCTGTACTGGGCGGTGTACTCCTTGCCGTACTGGCTGGTGTAGCGGGTGAAGAGCCCGTTTTGGTAGTCCTTGGTGCGGTAGGCGCTGACGGCCTTGAGGGTGATGCCGTCGGCCTTGGCCGCCTCCATCATCTGCTCCCAGCTCTCGGCCGCCTCCTTGCGCAGCTGCAGGTTCTTGCCGCAGTTGGTGGTGATGGCCACCAGGTCGCTGGGGGTATAGCCCTCGGGCAGGGCGTGGTACTTGTTGACGATGGCGGTGACGGCGGAGGGATTGGAGATGACCTCCGGGGTGATGGAGGCGGGCTCTACGATCCCGCCGGAATAGACCACCTCATCGGTGTTCCCGCCGGAGGACTGCCCCCCCTGGGAGGAGGAGCTGCTCCCCTCCCCACCGGACGGGGTCTCGGGCTCCTCAGGCTCCCCTTCCGGCTCGGTGGGGGCCTCGGGGGCCGCCTCCCAGACCACCGTCAAGGTGAACTGGGCCTGTTTGCCCAGGCCGTCTTCGGCAGTGAGGGTCAGGGGGTATTCCCCCGGCCCGGCAAAGCCGATCTCGGGGCACTGCACCGACCGCTCTTTTCCCAGCCAGTCGTATGCCTTGACCCGCCCCAGCTCCCCGCTGATGTCGGCGGAGGAGACGGTGACGGTGCCAGCGGCGGCCTTCTCCCCGTCAAAGGTGAAGCGGGGGGCCGGGTGGAGCAGCAGGGTCAGCCCCACGGCCGCCGCCAGCACCACCACGGCCGCCACACAGGCCACGGCGATCCGTCTTCTTTTATATACTTTTTCGTTCCTGCGCATTCTCTTCATAAGCTGTTATAAACCCCGTTTTTCGCTTCCCAGTTCCCATTTTATCCCCCGATTTTTGGCGCTTTTACTAGGCGAATGGAAAAGTATTCCATTTCATTCTACAATTCCAAAAAGCAGGTCTTTTTATTTTGTGGCGTTGATGCAGCCGATGTTGTCCACCACATAGGTGGCGCCGGAGATCACCGTCAGCGCCGCCACCAGCCACATGCCGATGTTGCTGATGAGGGGGACGTCGATCCCCGCGGGGAGAAGGCCGTTCTGCCCCAGCCCCAACAGCAGCAGCACCCCGATGATCACCGCCATCTGGGCCACCGTCTTTACTTTGCCCCAAATGTTGGCAGCTATGACCGTCCCCTCGCCCGCGGCCACCAGGCGGATGCCGCTGACCACAAATTCGCGGGCGATGACGATGAGGACCGCCACGCTGTGGGCCAGCCCCATGTCGATGAAACAGATCATGGCCGAGACCACCAGCAGTTTGTCCGCCAGGGGGTCGAGGAACTTGCCGAAGGTGGTGACCTGGCCGTTTTTGCGGGCCAGCTGCCCGTCCAACAGGTCGGTGAGGGAGGCCGCGGCAAAGAGCACCAGGGCGATGAAGCTGTTTTGCCACAGCCCCTGCCAGAGCAGGGCCGCCACAAAGAAGGGGACCATGCACATCCGCAGGACCGTGAGCTTATTGGGCAGATTCATCGCTGTTCCCCCCCTCCTCGATCAGCCGGCCGTAGAGGTCGAAGTCGTCGGCCTCCTCCACCAGCACCTGTACGAATTCGCCGGGCTCCAGCTCCCGCTCGGAGGAGAAGCGGACGGTGCCGTCGATCTCGGGAGCGTCGTACTGGGTGCGCCCCACGTAGCAAAACTCCTCCGGGTCGTAGCCGTCCACCATCACCTCGACCTGGGCGCCCACCTTCTTTTGGCAGTACTCGCCCATGATGAGGGTCTGTTTGTCCATGATGAGCTGGGCGCGGGCCCGCTTCTCCTCCTCCTCGAGCTGGCCGTCCAGCCGGGCGGCGGGGGTCCCCTCCTCCTGGGAGTAGGCAAAGCAGCCCAGCCGCTCAAAGCGCATGTCGTCCACAAACCGGCAGAGCTCCTCGAACTGCTCCTCGGTCTCGCCGGGGAAACCGGCCAGCAGGGTGGTGCGGATAAAGACCCCGGGGACCTCGCGGCGGATCTGCTCGATGACCGAGCGCACCCAGCGGTCGTCCCCCTTGCGGCCCATCCGCCGCAGCACCTCGCGGTTGGTGTGCTGCAGGGGGATGTCGATGTACTTGACGATGTTGTCGCTGTCGCGGATGATGGAGAGCAGCTCGTCGGTGATCCGGTCGGGGTAGCAGTACATCAGCCGGATCCAGCGGAAGGGCAGCTTGACCAGCTCCCGCAGCAGCCGGGCCAGGCTGGGCTCGCCGTAGAGGTCCTCCCCGTAGCGGGTGGTGTCCTGGGCGATGACGATCAGCTCCTTGACCCCGAAATCGGCCAGTTCGCCGGCCTCCTGCACCACCTCTTCGATGGGGCGGGAGCGAAAGTCCCCCCGGATGTAGGGGATGGCGCAGAAGGTGCAGCGGTTGGAGCAGCCCTCGGAGATCTTCAGGTAGGCGTAGTGGGCCGGGGTGGTGAGGATGCGGCCGCCCCCCAGGGGCAGGTCGTACTCGCTGCCGAAGGACTGGGCCTTTTCGCCCCCCAGGGCCCGCCGGATGATGGAGACGATCTCGGCGTTGGAGCCGATGCCCACCACCCCGTCCACCTCGGGGATCTCCCGCAGGATCTCCTCCTTGTAGCGCTGGGCCAGGCAGCCGGTGACGATGACGCACCGCAGCCGCCCGGTCTCTTTGAGGGCGCAGAACTCGAGGATGGTGTCGATGGACTCCTGCTTGGCGTCGTCGATGAAGCCGCAGGTGTTGATGAGCACCACGTCGCACTGTTCGGGGTCGCCCTGCAGGGCGAACTCGGGGTCTTGTTGGATGAGGTTTAAGAGGATCTCGCCGTCTACCTGGTTTTTGGGGCAGCCCAGCGAGACCATTCCCACATTAATCGACATAAGGGTCTCCTGTCTCGTAATCGGTGTCGTGTTCTTCCATGGCGGCCCGGCAGTCGCCGTAGCCAAACCCGCGGCGGGCCAGGGCGGCCAGCACCTTCTGCCGCTGCGCCCGGTCGCCCAGGCGGGCGGCGTACTTCTGTTCCAATAGGGCGCGGATGCTGGCGCCGTCGTCAAAGCCGCCGGCGTCCAGCACCTCCCGGCAGAGCGCGGGGGCGATCCCCCGCTTTTGCAGCTCCAGCTCGATGAAGCGGCGGGAGAGGTGCTTATAGCGGTAGAGCTCGTCGGCCAGGCGAAAGGCGTAGTCGCCGTCGCTGACCAGGCCGGCCTCCTCCAGCTGGGCGACCACCTGGCGGGCGGTGGGGCGGGGCCAGTCGCGGCAGAGCCGCTCCACCAGTTCCCCCCGGGCATAGGCCCGCTGGCCCAGCAGGGTCAGGGCCTTCTCCCGGCAGCCCACGGCGTCGGACTGGGCCTTGACCTCCTCCAAATAGGCGTATTCCAGCACCGCGCCCGGGCGCACCCGGCTCTTGAGCAGGGTCTCCCCGTCCAGCGACCAGAGGAATTCCCCGTCCACAAAGACGCTGTACCGGCCCCGCTTGGTCTTTTCCAGCCCGGTGATCTCGCCGCACTCGGACATGGCCTAGTCCTCCACCTCGATGTCGATGTCCATCACGGCGGGGGCGGGCTGGGCGGGGGCGGCGCTGGGGGCCGGGGCAGGGGCGGGGGCGTCCGCCGGGGCGGCGGGCTTTTTGGGCATCAGCGACTTCTCGGCCTCGGCCGCGTTCTGGCGGATGGCCGCCTCGATCTCCTGGGCCACCTCCGGGTGCTCCAAAAAGTACTTCTTCACGTTGTCGCGGCCCTGGCCCAGCCGCTCGCCCTTATAGCTGAACCAGGCGCCGGATTTCTGGATGATGTTCATGTTGACGCCGATGTCGAGGATCTCGCTCTCCTTGGAGATGCCGGTGCCGTACATGATGTCGAACTCGGCGATCTTGAAGGGGGGGGCCACCTTGTTCTTGACGATCTTGGCCTTGGTGTGGTTGCCCACGAACTCGCCCCCCACCTTGAGGGTCTCGGCCTTGCGCACGTCGATGCGCACCGAGGCGTAGTACTTCAGCGCCCGGCCGCCGGCGGTGGTCTCGGGGTTGCCGTAGATGACGCCGATCTTCTCGCGCAGCTGGTTGATAAAGACCGCCACGCACTTGGTCTTGCCGATGATGCCGGTGAGCTTGCGCAGGGCCTGGCTCATCAGCCGGGCCTGCAGCCCCACGTGGCTGTCGCCCATCAGCCCCTCGATCTCGGCCTTGGGGACCATGGCCGCCACCGAGTCGATGACCACCACGTCGATGGCGCCGGAGCGCACCAGCGCCTCGCAGATCTCCAGGGCCTGTTCGCCGGTGTCCGGCTGGCTGACCAGCAGGGCGTCGATGTCGACCCCCAGGGCGGCGGCGTAGACCGGGTCGAGGGCGTGCTCCACGTCGATGAAGGCGGCGGTGCCCCCCTCCTTCTGGGCGGAGGCGACGATGTGCAGGGCCACGGTGGTCTTGCCCGAGCTCTCCGGGCCGTAGATCTCGACCACCCGGCCCCGGGGCACCCCGCCCACGCCGATGGCCATATCCAGCGACAGGCTGCCGGTGGAGATGGCCTCGATGTTCAGGGTGGAGTGCTGGCCCAGGCGCATGACAGCGCCCGCGCCAAATTGTTTTTCGATGTTGGCCAGAGCTGTTTCCAGCGCCTTCTGGCGGCTCTCCTGAGCCGTCTCCTTGGCCTTGTTCTTTTCCGCCATGGATCGTCCTCCCAAACGTTCGTTCACTCTGTTGATAAAAATAGAACCATTCCCGCCGGGGCGGGCATGGCGCAGACAGCAGTTCCAAAAAAGACGGCCGCGCCGCCCGGGCCGCGACTGCCATTACAGAGCTATTATACTGCATTTCTCCCGCTGCCGCAAGCGTTCAGCAGCCTTTGCCGCCCCTGGCAGAAAAAACCGGCTCCCCGGGCCGCCCGCCCCCCAAAGGGCAAAAAAAGAGGGCTGCGGCCCCGCCGCAGCCCCCTGCTTCTTCTATTTTGGCCGCCGGCCCAGCACCACCCGGTCCAGGCCGCCCAGGTCCTGCAGGCAGGCCACCCCCTCGTAGCCCTGGCCGCGAAAGAGGGCGCAGACCTCGGCCCCCTGGCCGCAGCCGATCTCCACCGCCAGCAACCCCCCCGGGCGGAGGACCGGGCGGTAGGCGGCGGCGAAGTGGCGGTAGAAGGCCAGCCCCCGCTCGGGGGCCTCCAGCGCCTCCCGCGGCTCGGCGAGCACCTCGGGGGAGAGGGTCTCCATCTCCTCCGGGCGGATGTAGGGGGGGTTGGCCACCAGCACGTCCAGCGGCGGGCAGACCCCCTGGTAGCGCAGCACATCCCCCCGCACCGGCCAGACGTTCGCGGCCCCGTTCAGGCGGATGTTGGCCTGCAGATAGCCGAAGGCGCGCCCGCTCTTCTCCACCGCCAGCACCCGGCTCTGGGGGAGGGCGGCCCCCAGGGCGACGGCGATGCAGCCGCTGCCGCTGCAGAGGTCGGCGATGGTGCAGGGGCCCTGGGGGGCCCGCGCCAGCACCGCCTCCACCAGGCACTCGGTGTCCGGCCGGGGGATGAGCACCCCCTCCCCCACCCGGAAGGGGTGGCCGTAAAACGCCCAGCAGCCCAGCAGGTACTGCAGCGGCTCCCTCTGGGCGCGGCGGGCAAAGAGGGCCCGCACCCGCCGGGCCGCGGCTGCGGGCAGCTCGTCACGCAGGTGCAGGGGCAGCTCGCCCCGGGGAAAGCCCGCCCCGTGGCAGAGGAGCTCGGCCGCGTCGAACTTGGGGGACTCCACCCCCCGCTCCTGCAGCAGGACCTCCCCCTCCCGCCAGAGGGCGCGGACCGTGCGGGGCTCTACCACCGGTCGTCCTCCCCGTTTTGGGGGATAACGGCCTCCATGGCGGCCACCGCCACCTCGATCATCGAGTCGTCCGGCTCCTTGACGGTGAGGCGCTGCAGCCAGAGGCCGGGGGCCGAGAGGACCTTGGTGAGGAGGTTGTCGTGCCCGCCGGCGTACTTGATGATCTCGTAGGAGATGCCCATCACCAGCGGCAGGAGGAGGACCTTCAGCGCCATGCGCAGCCAGAGGCTCTGCCAGGAGACAAAGGAGGAGACCAGGATGCTCACCAGGATGACGATCAGCAGGAAGCTGGTGCCGCAGCGGGGGTGGAAGCGGCGGTGGCGGCGGACGTTTGCCACCGTCAGGGCCTCGCCGTGCTCGTAGCAGGCGATGGTCTTGTGCTCGGCCCCGTGGTACTCGAACATCCGCCGGATCTCCTTCATCCGCGAGACCAGGGCCATGTACCCCAGGAAGATGCAGAGCTTGACCAGCCCCTCCAGCGGGGTGCGCCAGCGGCCCAGCTCCACCAGCTTGCCCAGTCCCCCCACAATGGCGGTGGGCAGCACCATGAAGAGGGCCAGGGCCAAAAAGACCGCCAGCACGCTGACCGCCACCGAGAAGCCGGCCCCCAGGCCCTTCTCCTCTTTCTCCTCCGCCGCCGGGGCGGCGGTATGTAGGGGCGCGGACCGCTCCCCGCCCGCGCTCTCGCCCTCTCCGTTGGGGACGGCGGCCGGGGAGGAGGGCGTCTCCAACCCGCTGCCGGTCCCCTCGCCCACCGGGGCGGGGGATGTCGGGGGCGCTTCTTCGCCCGCGCCGGTCGGCGGGGCGCTCTCCCCTTCACCGCTCCCCTCGTTCGCCGGAGCGGGGGCCTTGGGGGGCTCCTCCTCGTCCAGGGCGCCGGAGATCTCGGCCGAGCGCATCAGGCAGGTGTAGCCCAGCACCAGGGTGGAGACAAAGTTGAAGATGCCCCGCACAAAGGGCACCCGGCTGTACCACCGCGCCAGGTGCTTGTCGGGTTTGACCTCCAGTTCGATCCCCCCGTCGGGGCGGCGGACCGCCACGCTGTAACAGTCCAGCCCCCGCATCATGATCCCTTCCATCAGGGCCTGCCCGCCGATCTTGGTGCGGCGGGGCCCGCTATTTGTCCCGTTGTTGCTGTTCACGATAACGCCGTATCTCCTCTTCATCTATTTTTGCGATCTGCATGGTGGTGGAATCCACCTTTTTGTCCATCACCGGGATGGAGATGGTGACGGTCGTCCCCTCCCCCTCGGTGCTGTCGATGGTCAGAAGGCCCTTGTGCAGGGCGATGATCTCGTCGGCCACCGCCAGGCCGATGCCGGTGCCCCGGCGGCTGTTGGAGCCCTTGATGAACTTCTCCTTGATGCGGGGCAGGTCGCTGCGGGGGATGCCCAGGCCGGTGTCGGCGATGCGGATGACCACGTAGCCGGTCTCCTCGGCCGCCGAGGTGCGGATGATCCCGTCCTTCTCGCTGTACTTGAGGGCGTTGTCGAGGATGTTGACAAAGACCTGCCGCAGCCGGTTTTTGTCCCCGAACACCGGGGAGACGAACTCGGGCAGCTCGCTCTCCAGGGTGACCCCCTCCCGCTTGGCCCGCTCGCCGAACATGATGAGCACGTCCTCCAGCTCGGCCAGGACGTCGATTTTCGAGAGCACCAGGGTCAGCCGGCCGCTCTGCATCCGCGAGAAGTCCAGCAGCTCCTCCACCATCCCCGAGAGGCGGTCGGTCTCGCTGAGGATGACGTGGATGCCCCGCTCCACCGTGTCCCGGTTCTCCACCGGGTCGGCGTCGAGGACCGTCTCCCCCCAGCCCTTGATGGCGGTCAGGGGGGTGCGCAGCTCATGGGAGACCTGGGAGATGAAGTCGTTTTTCACCTCTTCGGCCTTCTGCAACTCGTCGGCCATGTAGTTGATGATGTTGCACAGCTGGCCGATCTCGTCGTTGTGCTGGGTCTTGAGGCGGACGCTGAAATCCCCCGAGGCGATCTTGGTGGCGATGACCCCCACCTGCCCGATCGGGGTGACGATGGAGCGGATGAAGTAGGTGCTGGAGAGGACCACGAAGAGGACCACCACCGTGGAGAAGAGGAGGAAGAAGAGGGCGGTCTTAAAGATCTCTCCGTCCACCAGGGAGAGGTCGCAGACCAGCCGGATGCCGCCCACGCCGTCCCCCAGGCTGTCGGACACATAGCACACCGACATCACGTTCCCCGCGTCCTTCGCCCGGCCGGTGTAGACCCCGTAGCCGTTGTCCGACTGCAGGGCGCGGGCGTAGTCCACCCCGGTGAAGGTGTCGCCCGGGTAAAACCCGCTGGAGGTGACGGTGGGGGCGCCGTTTCGGTCCAGGGCCATCACCTCGTATTTGGTCTTCTCCTCAAAGCCGGTGATCACCTGCTCCACCCGCTCCTGAGGGGTGAGGGCGTCGCTGGTGCGGTACTTGATGGCGTTGACCATCACCTCGATGCGGGAGGTCAGCACCTGCTGGGCGCTGGAGTAGTAAAACTCCCGCACCCCCACCACGATGAGGAGCATGACGACGGTGAGGATGACGACGATGATGGTGAGAAAATTGAGCATCCACCGCTTGGTTACGCTCTGCATGAAAACTCCCCTTCGCGCCCGGGCCCCGCGCGGCGGCGGGACGGGCCTTCTTTACGCTTTGAACCGGTAGCCCACGCCCCAGACGGTGTTGATGTGCCGGGGGTGGGAGGGCTCCTCCTCGATCTTCATCCGCAGCCGGCGGATGTTCACGTCGATGATCTTGTCGTCGCCGTAGTAGTTGTCGCCCCAGATCTTCTGCAAGATCTCCATCCGCCCCAACACCGTGTCGGGGTTTTTCAGGAACAGCTCCATGATCTGGTACTCCACCTGGGTCAGCTCCACCGGCTGCCCGCTCTTGAAGAGCATCCGGCTCTTGAGGTTGAGGGTGAAGGGCCCCACCTCCAGCTCCTCCTGGGGGCGGCTGTTTTGCAGCGAGACCCGCCGGTAGATGGCGTCCACCCGGGCCATCAGCTCGGAGACGCTGAAGGGCTTGGTGACGTAGTCGTCCGCCCCCAACATCAGCCCGCTGATCTTGTCCATCTCCTGGGTCTTGGCGGTGAGCATGATGATCCCCACCGCGCTGTTTTTCTCGCGGATCTGGCGGCAGACGCTCAGCCCGTCGATGCCGGGGAGCATGATGTCCAGCATCACCATGTCGATGCCCTCTCCCCGCTCGGCAAAGATCTCCAGCGCCCGCTCGCCGGTGCCGGCCTCCAGCACCTCAAACCCCGATTTTTGCAGGTTCAGGCAGATGAGTTCGCGGATGTTCTCCTCGTCCTCCACCACCAAAATCGTCTTTTTTGCCACGCAAAGCCCTCCTGTCTGTCGTTAGTTGAGAATGGAAAACCCGCTCTTGACCACGTTGAGGATCGACTCCCGGTTGCTGTCCTCCTGCGGCTTGCAGTAGTAGATGTAGTTGCCGCTGCTGCCGATCTTTTCAAAGCCGGAGGACTGGTAGCTCTGGGCGCTCTCGTCCCGGGGGAGGCGGAGGATGGAGAAGCGGACCACATCCCCCCGCTTGCAGGTGATGACGGTGTTGTCCAGGTTGCTCTCAAAGGTGACCCCGGTCTGCCACTGGGTGGGCAGGGTCAGGCGGAATTTGTAGACCTCGTTTTCATAGGTGGTGCGGTCGTAGACAAACCGCTTCTCCCCCACCTCGTACCAGTCCACCTGGTAGCCGGAGGCCGGGCGCATCTGCACCAGGCTGGCCTTCTTGTCGGCGGTGAAGATGGGGACCTCGATCTTCTCGTCCCGGTCGATGTCCTGGCTGTAGAGCTCGGTCTTCTGGCGCTGGCTCTGGCTCACCACCGCCTCCTGCTGCACCAGGCTCAAAACGCCGTTTTGGTAGGCCAGCACCTCGGTGGCCAGCAGGTTTTCCTTGGTCAGCCCGTCGATGTAGAGCAGTTTGCCGCTCTCCCCCTCACCCGCCTCCAGCTTCCGCACGGCGACGATGCGGGGGTCCAGGGTCTGCTCGGTCACCTTCTCCACCGCCGAGCGGCCCACGTCCTTGTAGACCGAGGCCTTGACCCCCTCCTCGGTGCGGGAGGCCGAGAGGAAGACCAGCTCGGAGAAGTAGTCGCCGTCCATGTCCTCGCAGACAAACTGCTCGTACTCCCGGCTCATGAACTCGACGATGTGCTCGCCGTCCTCCCCCTGCTGGTAGCCGTAGATGGCCAGGCTGTTGTTGCTCTCGCCAAAGACGTTCCACCCCACCAGGATATTGTAATAGGAGAGGTGGCTGATGTGGTCGAAGCGGACAAATCCGATCTGGTTGCCCCGCCCCTCCTGGTCAAAGACGATGTTCCACTCGCTCTCCCCGTCCCCGTACTGCTGCAGCTGCAGGACCGCCAGGTGGACGTTGACCTTGTCCTTCTCGGTGTAGAAGGCCAGCGCCTCCTCCGTCCCGTCGGAGTTGATGTCAAAGAGGACGACGGGGGTGCGGTACGCCCCCTCCTTGGGGTAGATGAGCTTGATCTCCCCCCTGGTGCCCCGATCCAGCGCCTGGATGATGGCCTGCTGCTCCTTGGAAAAGAGGGGGGCCTTCATCAAGTCCTCCACCGAGGCGGAGAGGCCGAAGGTACAGCCGCTCAGGCAGAAAAGCGCCGCCAACAGCAGCGGCAGGACCCGCCTCGACAGGCGGTTTTTGTGGGCCACAGGTCATCCCTCCTTTGGCAGCGCCCCTTTGTCGGTATTGTATCACACCCGCCGCCCCGATTGGGTTACCGTTTGGTTACAATCCCCCCGCGGCGGCGGAAAGGGCGCCCATTCGCTTTGTATTTTAGCACAATTTTGACTATAATAACAGACGATGGTATAAATCACCTGCCCGCCCCGCTGCGGCGGGCGCCAAAGGAGGTAATACGCCGTGTCCGATCGCCGTTGTCAACTGCCCTCCCCCGCCCTGGTGGAGGAGGTGCTGGCCGCCGCCTGTTCCCAGGGGGCGGATTTTGCCGAGCTCTTTTGGGAGGACACCCACACCCACTCGGTCAACCTCATCGACCAAAAAATCGAAAACGCCCTGCGAAACCACATCCGCGGGGCGGGCATCCGGGTGGTCAAGGGGCTGCGCTCCACCTATGTCTCCACCGCCGACGTGGGCAGAGAGGGGCTTTTGAAGGCCGCCCGGGAGGCCGCTGCCGCCTGTTGCGACGGCCCCGCCCTGGTGCTGCCCCAGCCCTTTGTCCCCCTGTCATTTGACGACTTGCACCCCTGCCGCCTCTCCCCCACCGAGGTCCAGACCGCCGAGAAGGCGGCCCTCCTCCACCTGGCCGACCGGGCCGCCCGCAGCTGCGGGGGGGAGATCGCCCAGGTCAGCGCCACCCTGGCCGACCGGGTGCAGCGGGTGCTGATCGCCAACACCGAGGGCCTCTGGGCCGAGGACCGGCGCGCCCGCACCCGGATGGGGATCAGCGCCGTCGCCTCCGACGGGGTGCAGAACCAGACCGGCTTCGAGGGGCCCGGCCGCAGCGCCGGGTACGAGATCTTCGCCGGGGAGGTGGACGTGGAGGCCGCCGCCAGGGAGGCCGCCCGCACCGCCCTGACCATGCTCCACGCCCCCGAGTGCCCCGGCGGGCGGATGCCGGTGGCCATTGAAAACGGCTTTGGCGGGGTGCTCTTTCACGAGGCCTGCGGCCACTCCCTCGAGTCGGAGGCGGTGGGCCGGGGCAACTCGGAGTTCGCCGGGCGGCTGGGCGAAAAGATCGCCGGGGAGAAGGTCACCGCCATCGACGACGGCACCCTCCCCGGGGCCTGGGGCTCCACCAACATCGACGACGAGGGCCACCCCACCCAGCGCACCGTCCTCATCGAAAACGGCATCCTCAAAAGCTATATGGTCGACTGGCTGGGGGGGCGGCGGATGGGGCTGCCCTCCACCGGCAGCGGCCGGCGGGAGTCCTACCGCTACGCCCCGGTCTCGCGGATGCGCAACACCTTCATCGCCCCCGGGCCCGACGAGAACGAGGCCATCATCCGCTCCATGGACAAGGGGCTTTACTGCAAGAAGATGGGGGGCGGCTCGGTCAACCCGGTGACCGGGGAGTTCAACTTCGCCGTCAGCGAGGGCTACCTGGTGGAGCACGGGAAAATCACCACCCCGGTGCGGGGGGCCAGCCTCATCGGCACCGGCTCCCAGGTGCTGCTGGACATCGACATGGTGGGCAAGGACCTGGCCCACGGACAGGGGATGTGCGGGGCCGCCAGCGGCTCGGTGCCCACCAACGTGGGGCAGCCGCTCATCCGCGTCAGAGAGATCACAGTGGGGGGGAAATAACATGACCTTCGATGCATTTAAAGAAGAGGTGGCCCGCCGGGCCGAAGAGGCGGGGGCAGAGGCGTTCGAGCTCTACAGCGTCCGCAACAAGACCATGGAGGTGGCCGCCCACGAGGGCGAGGTGGACACCTTTTCCAGCGACCAGGACTTCGCCGTCAACCTGCGGCTGCTCGCCGGCGGGAGGATGGGGTACGCCACCACCCAGGTCCTCTCCTCCGAGGAGGCGAGCTGGCTGGTGGAGAGCGCCCTGGACAGCGCCCGCGCCACCCAGAACGCGGACATCGACGAGATCTGCGCCCCGGCCGAGGGCTTTGCCGCCCAGACCGACGGCCTCTCGGAGCCCGAGGCCCTTTACAGCCAGCTGCAGCGCCAGGTGCTGACAGCCGAGCGGGCCTGCCTCGCCGCCGATCGCCGCATCGCCTCGGTCAGCGACGCCCAGGCCGCCTGGGGCGGCGGGACCCGGGCCATCTACAACAGCCGGGGGCTGGACCTGTCCGACGAGACCTGCTACGCCGTGGGGGTCATCGGCCCCACCGCCAAAGAGGGGGGCCGCTCCTACAACGAGTACGAGGTGACCGCCGCCCCCGACCCCTCCGCCCTCGACCTGCCGAGCGCCGCCCAGAAGGCGGTGGAGGTCACCCTCTCCTTCATCGGCAGCGAGCCCGCCGACACCGGCCGCTACGCCGTGGCCCTGGCACCCGAGGTGGCCTGCGACCTGCTGGGCACCTTCTCTGGCGTCTTTTCCGGGCTGTCGGCGGTGAAGGGGCTCTCCCTCTTAAAAGGGCGGGAGGGGGAGGCGGTGGCCGCCCCGGCCCTCACCCTGCGGGACGACCCCTTCTGCATGGAGGCCATCCTCCACCGGCGCTTTGACGACCAGGGGGTGCCCACCTTCGGCAAGGATCTCATTGAAAAAGGGGTGCTCAAGACCCTGCTGCACAACCGCAAGACCGCCGCCCTGCTGGGGGCAGAGACCACCGCCAACGCCTACAAGGCGGGCGCCTCCGCCCCCCTGGGGGTGACCCCCACCAACCTCTACTTCACCCCCTCGGACCGCAGCCGCGTACAGCTGTTGAAGGAGATGGGGGAGGGCGTCTTCATCACCAACGTCAAGGGGCTGCACGCCGGTGCCAACCCCACCACCGGCGACTTCTCGCTGGAGGCCAAGGGCTACCTGGTGACCGGCGGACAGCTGGGGCGGCCGGTCTCGGGCATCACCGTGGCGGGCAACTTCTACCAGCTCTTGAAGGACGTGCGGGGGCTGGCCGACGACCTGGCCTTCGACGCGCCGGGCGCTGCCGGGCAGATCGGCTCCCCCACCGTCTGGGTGGACGGCCTCTCGGTCTCCGGCCGGTGACAGGCCCTGCCGATAAAAGGGGAAAAAGCGGGCTCCGGGCTTCGGCTCGGGGGCCGCTTTTTTGCCCCCTTTGGGCCACCCTTTACACCCCGTTCATCCGGAAACAGATCCTTTACAAAATCCGCCTTTTTGCTTCATTTTTTCATCATCCAGCTTTCACAGAGGGCCGGTATCCTAGAATCACCGAAAGCGAACAAGACAGAAGGAGGCCCACCCGCCATGAACGACCAATTTTGGAACCAACAGCACCCCACATCCCCTCCCCCACATCCGTCCCAGCCAGCGGCCCCCTATTCGCCCTACGCCCCCTATGCCGCGGGTACCGCCCCCTGCGCCCCGCCCCCCAAGAAGGCGCGGAAAAAGATGGGGGCCAAGGCCAAGACCGCCGCCCTGGTGACGGCCTGCTGCATGGGGGCCGGCCTCTTCGGCTTTGGCGGCACCGTGGCGGGCAACCTGCTCACCCGGCAGCTTTCGGGCAGCTCCCCGGTCCTCTACCAGGGCGTTCCCACCCAGAACACCAGCACCGGCGAGAACAGCGGCACCGTCTCCGCGGTGGCCGCCAAGGCCGCCCCCTCGGTGGTGGCCATCACCACCGAGACGATGCAGGGCTACTACGGCCGGGTGCAGCAGTCGGTGGCCACCGGTGCCGGCAGCGGCGTCATCCTCACCGCCGACGGCTACATCGCCACCAACAACCACGTCATCAGCGGCGCCTCCAAAATCACCGTCACCCTCTCCGACGGCACCCAGTACCCCGCCACCCTGGTGGGGACCGACGCGCAAAACGACCTGGCGGTCATCAAAATCGAGGCCAGCGGCCTGCAGGCCGCCGTGCTCGGCAGCTCCTCCTCCCTGCAGGTGGGCGACCTGGCGGTGGCCATCGGCAACCCGCTGGGCGAGCTGGGCGGCACCGTCACCGACGGCATCATCAGCGCCCTGGACCGCAACATCACCGTCGACGGCGAGACTATGACCCTGCTGCAGATCTCGGCGGCCGTCAACCCCGGCAACTCGGGGGGCGGGCTGTTTGACAAAAACGGCGAACTCGTGGGCATCGTCAACGCCAAATCCTCGGGCACCGGCATCGAGGGGCTGGGCTTTGCCATCCCCATCGACACCGCCAAGCCGATCCTCGAAAAGCTGATGGCCGGCGGCGGGGACGACCTGAGCGGCCAGGGGAGCTACGGCGGGTCTGACGCCACGCAGACCTTCCCCCAGGGGGGCAGACAGCGCATCTACTAGAGCGCCCCCTTTCAAATTGCCTTCCCACTTTTTTCATTTTCTCTTCTCCTCTTTTCAAGGGGGGCGGGGGCGAACTCCCAGAAGGTCCGCCCCCGCCCCTTTTTTGTGGGAGGATGGGCGCTTACCTTCCAGCCGCTGCCCCCTCCCCTCGAGTTGGCAGGGGCCGCTTCCTCCTCTGCCAGAGGGCGCGCTGTCGCTCAATTTTCTGCCGCGGTGGGCGCGCTCGTTCACCTGTCAGAGGGCGGGGCGGCTACCGGGTGGGGTGGGCGGCCGAGAAACTCTTTCCTGTCCTCTGTCTGGCGGGGATGTGCCGTCGCCGCAGGCGACAGAGATGGCGCATCGACGCTCGATTTTTCTGTCGCGGCGGCGGGCGCACTCTTCCATCTGCCGAAAGGCGGGACAGCCAACCGGGTGGGGGCGGACGACAGAGAGGCCCTCTTCCCCCCCTCTCTCTGGTGGGGCCTTCCCCATCGCCACGGGCGACAGGGGAAGACGCACCGCCGCTCGGTTTTTCACCGCAGCGGCGAGTACTGTCCCCCCGACAGAGGGGAAACGGCCCCCCTGCCGCCGTCCAGCGGCCCGCTGGGCCAAGGGTGGCCGTCTGGCCTGCTTGGCCGCAAACAGCTCCTCCCGCCGGGCCCATGCCGGGCTCTCAAGGGGAAAGAGAGGCTCTCCGCCCGTCTCATCCCCGCGCCACTGAAGAGGGAGAGAGCGGATAAAGGAGAGGGCCGTCGAGGACACTTTTCCTCCCAAGAGAGATGGCTGCAGAGGGGGCGAAAGGCCCTCCCCCCTCTCCTGCGTGTCGCCCCGCGCGCGGCACGCCCGGCCACCGCGGAAAAGGTGCCGCCCCCCGAGCGCCAAAGAGAGGGCGGTCCCCCCGTTTGGGAGGTCCCGCCCTCTCTCTTTTCTGTTCCAGTATCTCCGCCTCAAGCGCCCCGGTTGCACGCGGCCGCCCCTCGCCCGCCGCCCGCGCCAGAGGAATGCGCCCAACAGGGCCGCCCCCGCCAACAGGGAGAGGGTGCAGAGGCCCAGCACCGCCTGCAGCCGGTGCTCCTCGATGAAGGGCCAAAAGGCGTAGCCCCGCTGGGTGGTGTACCGGATGCGGCCCAGGCCGTCCATCGAGGTGGCGGGCAGGCCGCTCTCGACCATGGTGGAGAGCACCCAGAGCACCAGGTCCCTCAGCCCGCCCAGGGCCGCCAGGCAGACGCCGGCTACCAGCAGGGCCCAGTTGGGGCGGCCGGGGGGAGGTCCCTCTCCGCCAGCAGCAGGTCGTCGGTGCTCACCCCGAACAGCCGGCTGATCTCCACCACATTCTCTGTCCCGGGGACCGCCTCCCCCAGCTCCCACTTGGAGACCGCCTGCCGGGAGACCCCCAGCGAGGCAGCCAACTGCTCCTGCGAGAGCCCTTCCCTGCGGCGCAGCCGCCGCAACTTTTCCCCAAAGGTCATCTCTTGCCACTCCCCTTCCTCTCTCGCTGTCCATTATAGCCGGTGAAGCCGCCGCCCGTCCAGCAAACCGGGGTGGCAGATGGGCAAACCCCGGTTGCAGCGCCGCCACCGGGCCCGATCGGGCGCAAAAAAGGGCGGCCTGCGCCGCCCCCGTTGGAGTTTTCATTTCCGGGTTCACCCCTCCGCCCTCACCTCGGCCCGCTGCCGTTGGCGGTGTTTCAAAAACTGAATGTGGACCGCCATGCTGACCCCGCCGCTGATGAGGAGGAAGGCGTAAAAGCTGATCCCCCGGCTCATGAGCATGGCCGGCAGCACCAGTTCGGCCCCGAAGAAGAGGCGAAAGAGGGTGACAAAGCCCCCCTCCTGGGCCCCCACCGCCCCCGGCAGGGGGAGGGAGGAGACCGCCACCGTCAGCAGGGCCTGCACCGCCAAAATCTGCAGGGCCGAATAGCCCGAGAGCCCCAGCGCCTTGTAGACGCAGACCGGCACCAGGTAGAGGGCGGTGAGCTGGGCCACCGTGTAGAGGAGGACCCGCAGCAGCACGGTGGGGTGGCGGCGGATGTGGGCCGCCCCCTCGCGGTACTGCTCCAGCTGGCTGTCCAGCCGGGCGGCGGTCTCCTCAAAGTGCTTGCACAGCCGCAGGCGGCAGAGGAGGCGCAGCACAAAGTAGCAAAAGCGCCGCACCAGCTTGTGGGAGAACATGGCGCAGGTGATGCCGACGATGCACAGCCCGTTGACGGCGATGCCGTAGACCAGCAGGATGCCGATCCCCTTGACGTTCTGGCTGACAAAGTCGCGCTGCAGGAGGAACATCGCCCCGCCGTAGCCCAGCATCACCGCCTGGTAGCAGACGGTGATGAGCAGAAAGTTCAGGGAGGCCAAGGAGAGGGGCACCTTGTCGCGCTGCATGTAATAGACCTGGGCGGGCTGCCCCCCGGTGGCCGAGGGGGTGATGGAGGAGAAGTAAAACCCCACAAAGGCCGACTGCAGGCAGTGGCCAAAGGGGAGCTTTTTCCCCAGGGAACCCAGCACCAGGTGGGTGTTGCAGGCCTCGCAGCTGACAAAGGCGAACATGCACAAAAGCCCCAGCAGCAGGTAGAGGGGGTCGGCCCGGCGGATCACCGCCCAGAGGGCGGGCAGGTCGCTGCCCCAGAGCAGCACCACAAAGGTCAGGGCAATCAGGGCGCCGAAGAGGGTCAGGTTGAGGGCGAACTTCTTCTTGTCGCCCAGGGGGGATCTCTGGTTCATCGCGCCATCTCCTCCGGCAGAATAAAGGTGAAACCGGCCCGCTGCAGGGCGGGCAGCGCCAGCCGCAGGGCCTGGATGGTCCGGCCCGGGGCGGTGTCGTCGGCGCTCTTGCCCATGCTGCGGTCGTGCAGGCAGATGATCGACGAGCTGCCCACCCGCCCCAGCAGCCGCTGGGCGGTGCGGCGGGGGGTGGCCCCCCGCTCCCAGTCCTGGGCCATGACGCTCCAGAGCACCGTCTCCAGCCCCCGGGCCCGGGCCTCGTAGAGGGTAAAGGGGTTGCAGTTGCCCCAGGGCGGCCGGTAGTAGCGCGGCTCTGCCCCCAGCCCCCGCAGGGCGGCGAGGGACTGCTCCAGGTCCGCCCCGGCAAAGGAGGGGCGGCGGAAGCGGGCGTTCTCGTGCCGGTAGGAGTGGATGCCCACCTCGTGCCCCTCGGCTGCCATCCGCCGGATGAGGGCCGGGCAGGCGGCGGCGTTCTCCCCCACCACAAAGAAGCAGGCGGGGACCCCCCATTCCCCCAGCAGGTCCAAAAGGGCCGGGGTGTAGCGGGGGTCGGGGCCGTCGTCAAAGGTGAGCAGCAGCTTGCCGGGGCGGCCGGTCTGCCGCCAGACCGAGCGGTTGAGGGCCTTGCAGGAGAGGCTGGGGGCCACAAAATAAGCGGCCGCGCAGGCTGCGCCGGCCGCCAGTACCGATTGGGTGGTAGCGAGAGGGATCACGAGGCGCGCACCTCCAGCCCGCTGCGCATCCCGGTGACGATTTTGAGGATGGCGTCGGAGTCGATGCCGGCCTTGAAGGTCTGCATGTTGGCGCGCAGCCGCTCCAGCTGGGTGTCGTTGTGGATGACCCGCTCGATCTCCTCCACGCAGTCCTCTGGCCGGGTGGGGAGCACCAGGCCGATCTTCTGGTTCTCGATAAAGGCCGCGTTCTTGATCTCCTGCTGCAGATAGGGGCTGAACACCAGAATCGGCAGTTCGGAGAAGATGGTCTCAAACAGGGTGATGCCGCCCGGCTTGGAGATGACCAGGTCCGCCTCCTGCATGTAGCGGTAGACCTGATCGGTGTAGCCCACCACCTCGATGTTCTCGTACCTGCCGTGGATGCGCTGGTAGAGGTCCCGGTTCTTGCCGGTGATGATGGTGGTCTTGACGTCCTTGAGGCCGTTGAGCCCCTGGTAGAAGGACTTGGCGCGGGGGAGCATCCCCAACCCGCCGCCCATGATGAGCAGGTGCTTGCCGTCTTTTGCCAGGGGGTGGACGTTGGCCTTGAACTGCTCCTGCACCGGGATGCCGCTGATGAAGACCTTGCCCGGGGCGATCCCCTTTTCGATCAGGTTTTGGCGCACCGCCTCGCAGGGCACCAGGTACATGGTGGTGCCGGGGTTGATCCACTCCCGGTGGGTGCTCACGTCGGTGATGCAGGTGATGAGGGGGATATTCTGGCCGTTTTTCAGGTTGTACTGGCTCACCAGCTGGGAGCAAAACGGCAGGGTGGAGACGATCATGTCCGGTTTTGTCTCGGCGATGAGGGTCTTGAGCTTGGCCTGAAAGTACCGGCAGAAGGGCGGGTGGATGTCCCGCTTCCAGTTCTCGGTGAACTTGTAGTACCAGTTGTAGAGTTTCCCGGCCCGGTTGACCAGCAGGGTGTAGCCCTGGTAGAGCCGGCTGCTGTAGTTGGGGATGGTGTATTCAAAGATGTCCCGCAGGGTGATGTTCACATCGCTGAAGGAACGCCGTATCTCATCGCCCAGTGTCTGGGCAGCGGAAAAATGGCCCTGCCCAAAGTGACCTGTTAAAATCAACACATTCATCTGTGATTCCCCCATGTTGTCCTGTGGTGTTCATTCCCGCACCATCACTATAGCCGATGGCGCCCATCAAACCGCTTAAACGGAGATGAAGAATTTGTTACGATTTTGGCCGCGGATCCAATTGGGCACACCGCCCCCGGCCCCGCGCAGACCGCTCATCTTTACGCGGTCATTATACCGCACTTTACCAGATTGCACAACTCCTCCAAGGTGTTTTTGGAGCAATGTGACAAGATTGTAATTTATTCTCGCCCCGGCGCCAGGGAGAGGACCCCCGCCCGGTAGCGCAGCCGCCCCTCCTGCACCAGCTCTTTGATGGTGCGGTTGAGGCTGCGCACGCTGGTGCCCAGCTGGGCGGCGACGATCTCCTTGTCCAGCCGCAGCACCCCGCCGGGGGCCTCTGCCACCAGCAGCGCCAGCCGGTGGCGCAGGGGGGTGGTGATGTTGGTCACCGCCTTGTCGGAAAAGTCGTAGAGCTTGCGGGAGAGGCCGCCCACCACAAAGCGGGCAAAGCGCTCGTCCGCCTTCAGCCAGCGCAGAAAGGTCTCCCGGCTCATGGCGGCCACCCGGCACTCCCCCAGGGCGGCCACCTGGCCCATGGCGGGCAGGTCGTCCACCACCTCGGCCTCGCCCACCATATCCCCTGCCCGGTAGATGCTCAGCACCATGGCGGCGCCGCTCTCCCCCACGGTGGAGACGGTGGCCGCCCCCTCTAAAAGGAGGTATACCCGGCCGCCCCGCTGCCCCATCTCCACCAGGTGGGCCCCGTGGGGAAAGGTTTGCCGCTCAATGCCGGCGGCCACTTCGGGCGGGCAGGTGGACAGCAGCTCCTCCGCGCTCGCGCGACCCATCTCCCCGCCCCCTTTGCGGCGGCGCGGGGACCGCCCCGCGCCGCCCGTTCTGTCGACTCTCTATTATTTTTATTATACCACATCCCCCCAAGGGGGACAAACGCAAAAAAGGGGGACGCCCGTCCTTTCGCCCCCTCTTTGGCCTCTGGTATACTAAAGTCGACAAAGAGCCCCGGCCGTTTCCATCCCCGCCGGGGCCACCACAGAGAAAAGGAGTGTTTGTTGTGTCACCCATTCTCGTAGACATGGACCGGGCGGGCGCCGCCGGTCTGGCGGCCCTGCTGCAGAGCGGCCACCCCGTCTGCGCGGCCGTCGCCTCTTACGGGCGCGGCGGCGCGGGGGAGGCCCTGGCCGCCGCCGAGGAGAGCTGCCGCCTGGCGGGGGGAGATCCCCCCCTGCACCAGGGGATGTGCGGCCCCATGGTCCCGCCGGCAGAGGCCGCCCCCAGCGCCGGAGAGAAGGACCCCCTGGCCGGGATCCTGGCCCTGGGCAGCGCCCTGGCCGCCGCCCCCCAGCAGGTGCAGATTTTGGCCCTGGGCCCCCTCACCGACCTGGCCATGGCCTTTCTGCGCGACCCCGACGGCTTCTCCCAGGCCGCGGGCATCCTCCTCTGCGGGGGGGCCCAGCTGGGCTATCCCGCCCACAGTGAGACCGCCGAGTACAACCTGCTGTGCGACCCCGAGGCGGCCTCGGTGGTCCTCTCCTGCGGGGTGCCGGTGAGCGTCCTCCCCCGGGAGACCGCCGCCGAAGCCGCCGCCGGCCTCTCCCTCCCCGAGGGGGGGCGGTGGCGCGCCCTCCTGGACCGGGACGGCGGCCAGGGGCTTTTGGGGGCGGTGGGGGCCGCCGTGGCGGCCGAGCCCTCCCTCATCGCCGAGAGCTTTGCCTGCAACCTGTCGGTGGACACCTCCGGCAGCCGCACCCGCGGGCAGCTCAACGCCACCCGGCTGGCCGGCACCATCATCGACGGCCAGGCCGAGCTGCTCACCGCCCAGGTGATCACCCGCCTGGAGCACACCGCCCTGCAGGCCTGGTTCGACCGGGCCGCCGCCAACACGGAAAGGGGGTCTCTCTGATGCGCCACATCCTCTTTGACACCGACACCGCCTCCGACGACGCGGTGGCCCTGGTCATGTCCCTGCGCTGCGCGGACATCCACATCGAGGCCGTCACCTGCGTCTGCGGCAACATCACCCTGCCCAAGGTCATCCGCAACGCCCGCATCGCCGTGGAGAAGGCCGCCACCTACCGCCCGCCGGTCTACGCGGGGATGGCCCGCCCCCTCTTCGGGCAGCCCACCTCCTTTGGCGAGCAGGCCCACGGCCCCGACGGCCTGGGGGGGATGAACTACCCCGAGCCCTCGGTCCCCCTGTCGCCGGGCCACGCGGTGGACCAGATCATCCGCCTGGCGCGGGAGGTGGACGATTTGGAGATCCTCGCCCTGGGGCCCCTGACCAACATCGCCATGGCCATCCTCCTGGCCCCCGAGGCCATGAAGCGGGTGAAGAACATCACCCTCATGGGCGGCCAGTACCGGATGATCGACGCCTTCACCGCCAATGCCGAGTTCAACATCGCCATGGACGCCGAGGCGGCCAAGATCGTCTTTGCCAGCGGGATGCACCTGACGGTGGTCCCCATCGACGTCTGCTACGGCCACACCGAGATCGACGCGGCCGACCGGGCCGTCCTGCGGGGCTACCACACCGAGGTGGGGGATTTCTACATCGACGCCAACCGCACCCTGCTGGAGATGAACAAGGGCGCCTACGGCAAGGACATCATCTCCATGCCCGACCCCACCGCCGCCGCGGTGGTGATGGACCCCGGGGTGGTGCGCGGCCGGGTGGAGTGCTTTGCCGACGTGGAGGTCAAGAGCCCCTTTGCCATGGGCGAGCTGCTCTACGACTTCGACGGCCGCAGCGGCAACCCCCAAAACTGCACCCTCATCACCGAGATCGACCCCTCCCGCTTCAAAGAGATGGTCTTTGCCAGCGCCGACCACTAAATGCGCCTCCCTATTTTGCGGTGGGCGGCTCCCCTCTCGGGAGTCCCCCCACCGCTTTTTCTCGCAAAATGTTCGCTCATTCAAACAAATGATAGAAAATAATTTACAAATGAACGCGTCATTTTTACAAATACCCATTGACTTTTCCTGAAAAAGGAGAAATAATAGAGGCAGTACAACCGGGCGGAGCGCCGCCCTTTTCGCCTGCCCACCAACCCATCTTTGAGGAGGAATTTGTTATGACCCAGCAGGAGATCCTGGCAAAAGTCGACCACACCCTTTTGAAGCCCGAGAGCACCTGGGCGCAAATCAAGCAGATCTGCGACGACGCCATCGAGTACAAGACCGCGTCCATCTGCATCAACCCCTGCTACGTGAAGCGGGCTGTCGAGTACCTGAACGGCCGGGTGCCGGTCTGCACCGTCATCGGCTTCCCTCTCGGGGCCACCCCCACCGCCGTCAAGGTGTTTGAGGCCAAGCAGGCCCTGGCCGACGGGGCGGAGGAGTTCGACATGGTCATCAACATCGGCGCCCTCAAAGACGGCGACTACGAGTACGTCAAGCAGGACATCGCCGCCCTCAAAGAGGCCGTGGGCGATCACGTGCTGAAGGTCATCATCGAGACCTGCCTCCTCACCGACGAGGAGAAGGAGAAGATGTGCGACATCGTGGTGGAAGCCGGGGCCGACTTCATCAAGACCTCCACCGGGTTCTCCACCGCCGGGGCCACCTTCCACGACATCGAGCTGTTCAACCGCTGCGTGGCCGGCCGCTGCAAGATCAAAGCCGCCGGCGGCATCAAGTCGGTGGACGACATGGAGAAGTTCATCTCCCTGGGGGCCGACCGCCTGGGCACCAGCTCCGCCATCAAGCTGCTGAAAAATCAGGAGACCGGCGGCGCCTACTAAGGCACCGTCTCCCCTGTCCCCAGAAAGAGGGGGCGCGCAGGGTCTGGGCGCCCCCTCTTTCTGTTCTTCCCTACCCCCTCCCCGTGCGACCTGCCCGGCAGGCAGGTTTTTCTTCCCGCAAGTTTCCACCCCGTCCATTGCGGGGCCCCGCTCCCCCGTGGTAGGATAAGAGCAGACAGAACAGCGGAGAGGAGCGGCGGACATGGAGCTAAAAATCGGCGAGACCATCCTGCGCCTGCGCAGGGAGAGAGGGCTGACCCAGGAACAGTTGGCGGCGGCGGTGGGGGTCTCCCCCCCGGCGGTGAGCAAGTGGGAGCGGGGGGTCACCTGCCCCGACATCGCCCTACTGGTCCCTCTGGCCCGGGCCCTGGGGTCCACGGTGGACCGGCTGCTCTCCTTCACCCCCGGCCTCACCGACGAGGAGGTGCTGGCCGCCGAGGGGGAGGTGCGCGCCCTCATGCAGACCGAGGGGTTTGCCGCCGGCTGCGCCCGGCTGGAAGAGCTGCTGCACCAGTACCCCAACTGCGACTACCTGAAATTTCGCCTGGCCGGCCTCCTGCAGATGGGGCTGGGGATGACCCCCACCCCGGATGGGGACGAGGCGCAGGCCCAGGCGGCCCTGCGCCGGGCCGCCGCCCTCCTCGAACAGGTGGAGCAGGGGGGCGACCCCCGGCTGAAGGGTCCCGCCGCCGCGGTGCTGGCGGGCCTCTACCTCTCCGGGGGCGAGTTCGAGCGGGCCGAGCAGCTTCTGAACGGCCTGCCCCGGCAGGAGGTGGACCCCGCCGACCTCTACACCTCCCTCTACCTGGCCAAGGGGGACCTGGAGAGGGCCGAGGCCAGTGCCCAGGGCCGGCTCTACCAGTCCCTGGCCACGGCGGGGCTCGCCCTGGGGCAGCTGCAAAACATCGCCCGCCAGCGGGGGGACGAACAGCGCCTCCGCCTCTACGCGGCCGACTGCGCGGCCCTGACCGGCCGCTTTGGGGTGGGCGGCGCCTTCGGCGGCTGGGAGGTGGAGGCCGAGCACCTGGCTCGGGAGGGGGCGATCGAGCAGGCGCTGGACGCCTTTGATCGCTATGTGGACGACCTGTCCCGCCTGAACTTCGACTTCTCCCAGAGCCCCCACTTCTCCGCCGCCCCCCTCAAGCGCCCCGACCCCCGCCAGGTGAAGAACAACCGCCTCCTCATCGCCCGGATGCTGGAGGGGGACCGGCGCTTTGTCCCCCTGCTGGAGCATCCCCGCTACCGGGCCGCCCTCCGGCGGCTGGCCGAGAGCGCCGACGACCTGGAAGAGAAGCCGCCCAAAAATCCAGTTGACAAGGGCTGCGCGCCGTGCTAGCATAGAACACATCACAAAGACCGACACAGGCAATGAAGAGAAGAGTACGCTTCGCACAGTCGCCAAAGAGAGCCCCGGACGGTGAAAAGGGGTGCGAAAGGCGGGGCGGAAAATGGTCTCGGAGCTGCGCACCGACCGGGCGGAAAGGCCCCTAGGCTGCGACGGGGGCGCCCGTTACCGCGCCGGGGTATCGACAGGCAAAAGGGGGACAAAGCCCCGCCCGTCCGCACCCGCCGAGGCCCGTTTTTTTCGGGCAAAATCAAGGTGGTACCGCGAAGCTGACAGCTCTCGCCCTTGCAGCGCAGATCATGCGCTCTGGGGCGGGGGCTTTTTTGCTGCCCCTCTCCCCCCATCGGCCGGTCTTGTGCCGCGAAGGACAAACAGCGAAAAGGAGGATCCCCCCATGAAATTGGAAACCAAGTGCCTGCACGCCGGCTACGCCCCGGAAAACGGCCAGCCCTGCGCCCTGCCCATCTACCAGTCCACCACCTACAAGTACGACTCCACCGACCACGTCGGCGCCCTCTTTGACTTGAGTGCCCCGGGGCACATGTACTCGCGCATCTCCAACCCCACCGTGGCCGCAGTGGAGGAGAAGATCGCCGCCCTGGAGGGGGGGATCGGCGCCCTCTGCACCACCTCCGGCCAGGCGGCCAACCTGCTGGCGGTGCTCAACATCTGCTCGGCCGGGGACAGTCTGGTGGCCGTCCCCACCATCTACGGCGGCACCATCAACCTCTTTGCCGTCACCCTCAAACGGCTGGGGATCGAGTGCATCTTCGTGGACGGGGACGCCAGCCCTGAGGAGATCCGGGCCGCCTTCAAGCCCAACACCCGCCTGGTCTTTGGCGAGACCATCGCCAACCCGGCCATCAGCGTCTTCGACATTGAAAAGTTTGCCCAGGTGGCCCACGAGCAGGGGGTCCCCCTGGTGGTGGACAACACCTTCGCCACCCCCATCCTCTGCCGGCCCTTCGCGTTCGGGGCCGACATCGTCACCCACTCCACCACCAAGTACATGGACGGCCACGCCATCCAGGTGGGCGGGGTGATCGTGGACAGCGGCAAATTCGACTGGCAGAACGGCCGCTTCCCCGAGCTGACCGAGCCGGACGAGTCCTACCACGGGGTCTGCTATGTCCGCGACTTTGGAGCCGCCGCCTACATCACCAAGGCCCGGGTGCAGCTGATGCGGGACTTCGGCTGCTACCCCGGCGCCCAGGCCGCCTTCTACCTGAACCTGGGGCTGGAGACCCTGCCGGTGCGGATGGAGCGCTACTGCAAAAACGCCGAGCAGATGGCCCGCTTCTTCGCCGCCAGCGACAAGGTGGAGTCGGTCAGCTACCCCGCCCTGCCGGGGGACCCCTACCACCAGTTGGCCCAGAAATACCTGCCCGATGGCTGCAGCGGCGTTCTCTCCCTGACCATCAAGGGCGGCAGAGAGGCGGCGGTCCGCTTTATGGACAGCCTGCAGCTGGCCACCAACGAGGTGCATGTGGCCGACATCCGCACCTGCGTCCTCCACCCCGCCAGCGCCACCCACCGCCAGTTGACCGACGCCCAGCTGGTGGCCGCCGGCATCAACCCCGGCCTCATCCGCTTCTCGGTGGGGCTCGAGCACATCGACGACATCATGGACGACGCCCGCCAGGCCCTGGAAAAGGTCTAGTCCCTCTTCTCTCGGAAAATGTTTGCCCTCTCCCTGTAGACTGCCGACAGAAAGGCCGCTCCTCCGCCCCGCTGCGACACAGTGGGCGGAGAAGCGGCCTTTTTCTGCGGATTTTTAAATACAATTTGTATAATATTTTGTAAATACAACAAATTATCCCCTTTTTCAGGGCGTTTCTCCTGTGACGGGGACAGATTTCACCAACCTTGAACGGGGCGACGGCGACCCGGGATCCACTGCCGCATGGGAAGGGGAGAGCCGAGAACACCCCTCCGCTTTGGCCGGGGTGCGGTCGAGAAGTGGCCGACCACACCTTCTTTTTGGGCCCTTACCCCCGGTCATGGCGCTCGCTGCCCAGCCGACGGGCCGGTCTCAAGAGCCGACCATCCCCCGCCGGGTTTGCCAGCATCCCCCTGCCGGTTTGCCCACCTTGCCAGGCAGTAAGTCGGTTTTGGCCGCCCCAGGAACGCCGCCCCCTCGGGGAAGGGAGCTCAGGCCAAGGCGAGCTGGAAACTCCCCCTGGCCGACTGTCCACAGCGGAAGGTCCTGCCGGGCCAGGGCAACTGGGCGGCTGCGCTACTCCCCTGCCGGTTTTTCCGTCCTGCCGGACAGCGAGCCGGCTTTGGCCATCTCATGGGTATCATCCCCTCGGGGAAGGGAGCCCAGGCCAAGGCGGGCCGGAAACTCCTCCAAGCCGACTGTCCACAGCGGAAGGTCCTGCCGGGCCAGGGCAACCGGGCGTCTGCTCTACTCCCTTGCCGGTTTTTCCATCCTGCCGGACAGCGAGCCGGTTTTGGCCATCCCAGGGGCATCATCCCCTCGGGGAAGGGGGCCCAGGCCAAGGCGGGCCGGAAACTCCTCCAAGCCGACTGTCCACAGCGGAAGGTCCTGCCGGGCCCGGGCAGCTGGGCGTCTGCGCTACTCCCTTGCCGGTTTTTCTATCCTGCCGGACAGCGAGCTGGTTTTGGCCATTCCAGAGGCATCACCCTCGTTCAGGCAGACGACAGTCAGGCCAGAGCAGACCCGGACCCCCCGGCCGGCCATCTGCCGCAGGGGACCCTGCCGGATCCGGGCAACCGGCCACCTGCTCCCCTGCCAGTTTACCCGCCCTGCCTGGCGGCAAACCGATCCCGGCTGGCCTAGAGGCGCTGTCTCCGCTCGGGCAGGCGACGCCCAGGCCAAAGTGGCCCTGAAAGGCCTTCTCGGCCAATCACCCGCCGTGGCGGACCTTGCCGACCTCCGCCAGTTGGCCCTCTGCTCCCCTGCCAGGGGGCTAAAAAGGGGGCCGCCCGTTCTGTTGCCCCTCCCCCCCGTCCATCACAGCCGCCGGGCCCCAGGGAGGGGCCGCTGGCAGGGAGCATCCCGCCACTCCTCCCCCGCGGATAGGCCAGAAAGCCGCGTCACCTCTGTAAAGGCGCCCGCCTTTCCCCCATTTTGACGCAAAAAAGGAGTCCCTCCCGGCGGGCGGGAAGGGCTCCTCTTTGTTTTTGGGGTGCTGTTTTACTTGGTCGCGAGGGAGGTCTCGGTGGCCATCCGCTGGGCGCCGAAGTAGGTGAGGGCGAAGTAGGCGCCGTAGATGACGAGGACGATGCCCAGGGTCCAGAGGGTGCTGGGCCAGATGTTCTGCACCCCAATGGAGGTGAGGGCGCTCTGCATCACGTAGAAGAAGACCGCCGAGTGCACCAGCGCCAGGGCCAGGGGGATGAAGAAGTAGAGGGCCACCTGGGAGAAGACCACCCCCCGCAGCATTCCGTCGGCGGTGCCCAGCTTGCGCAGCAGCCGGTAGCGCTGGTTGTTGTCCGCCGCCTCGGAGAGCTGTTGCAGGGCGAGGATGGCGGCGCTGGCCAGCAGGAAGACAATGCCCAGGTAGATGCCGATGTAGAGGAAGGTCACCTTGCTGCCCAGGGCGATCTGGTAGACCAGGGTGGAGGTGGCGCCGTAGATCTTGATGCTACTCCCCTCCTCGATCTCGCCGCCCACCCGCTCGACAAAGTCGAGGAAGGCCGTTTCCGCCGCCTCCTTGTCGCCGGCGTAAAAGCCGCTGATGGTGGAGCGGTAGGCGGGGATGGCGGCCGCCACCTCGTCGGGGAGGACAAAAATCACGTCCTCCGCCGCGCCGACACCGGTGCTGGTCTCCAGCGCGCCGGTGAGATAGCCGTCCCGGTGGGCGCGCAGGGTCTGCCCGCCCAGGGTCACCGTGCGCTCACCCTTGAGGTAATTTTTCACCGCCTGTTGGGAGTCGTGGGAGAGGGCGATCACCGCGAACTCGCCCTCGGGCAGGTCGAAGGTGGGCTGGCCAGACAGCTCCATCAGGGCGTTGTAGTCGCTCTCGGAGACGGCGTCGACGGTGATGTTGGTCCCCGGCACGTCATCCCCCTCGTAGCAGCCGGCCAGCAGGTCGGCCTTGTGGATGCCGGTGTCGTGGTAGGCAAAGGTGACCGAGCCGTCCAGATACCCCGCCAGGTCAAAGCCGTGCTCCTGCAGGATCTCCATCACCGGGCGCTCGCTGTGCTCCTTCGAGCCGTTGTAGAGACTGACGTCGTAGACGGTGATCTCGGCCAGCTGGTCCTGCATGGACTGGGCCACCCCGATGCCGAAGGAGAGGGCCCCCACCGACAGCAGGAGCATCAGGCAGATGAAGGTCACCGAGAGGTAGGTGGTGTTGATCTTGCTGTTGAGCTGGCGCAGCACAAACATGTTGAGCTTGTTGTAGTAAAGCCGCTTGTTGGACTTGCAGATGCGCAGCAGGAACCCCGAGAGGGACATGAAGAAGAGCAGTGTCCCCACCCCGCCGACAAGCATGATCAGGGGGATCTCGCTTCCCAGCATCCGCATCCCGTTGCGGATGAACATCCAGTAGGCGGTGCCGATGAGGGCCACCGAGAGCAGGAAGAGCACCACCGAGTGCCAGAGCTTTTTGGCGCGGAAGGTCTGGTTTTTCTTCTGGGCCGAGAGCAGGTCGATGAGCTTTTGCCGGGAGATGGAGACGCTGCCCAGGGCCATGACCACCACAAAGATGATGGCGAAGTAGAGGATGGTCTTCCCCGCCGCTGCCGGGGAGAAGACGAAGTGGAAGGTGTCCAGCTTGACTTCAAACACCTGCGCGGTCAGCAGGGAGACCGCCTGGGAGGCGGCCACCCCCAGCCCCAGCCCGCAGGCCAGGGAGAGGGCCCCCACCACCGCCGTCTCCAGCAGGAAGATCAGGTTGACCTTGCCCTTGGGCATCCCCAACAGGGCGTAGACCCCCAGCTCCTTTTTGCGGCGCTTGATGAGAAAGGTGTTGGCGTAGAGGATCAAAAAGCCGAGGATGATGGAGACAAAGACCGAGAGGACGTCCATGATCTGGACCAGCATGGCAAAGACCGAGGACTGCACCGGGTTGGTGAAGGCCTGCTGGGCGTCCATCGAGCCGAAGACGTAGAAGATGCAGACGCCGAAGGTCAGGGTGAGAAAGTAGACGAAGTAGTCCTTCAGGCTGCGGCGAACGTTGCGAAAGGCGAGTTTACAGCACATCTGCACTCTCACCTCCCAGCAGGGTCACCACTTCGATGATGCGGGCGAAGAACTCCTTTCGGCTCTGCTCACCCTTCACCAATTCCGAGAAGATGCGCCCGTCCTTGATGAAGAGGATGCGGTCGCAGTAGCTGGCAGTAAAGGCGTCGTGGGTGACCATGAGGATGGTGGCCTCCATCACCTGTACCATGGTCTGCAGGCTGTGCAGCAGCATCCGGGCGGACTTGGAGTCCAGCGCCCCGGTGGGCTCGTCGGCCAGCACCAGCTGCGGGTTGGTGACGATGGCCCGGGCGCAGGCGACCCGCTGCTTCTGCCCGCCGGAGAGCTGGTAGGGGTACTTCTCCAGCACCTCGGCGATCCCCAATTCGGCGGCCACGTTCTGCACCCGCACGTCGATCTCCCGGGCGGGGGTGCGCAGGATGGTCAGGGCCAGGGCCACGTTCTCCCGGGCGGTGAGGGTGTCTAGGAGATTGAAGTCCTGAAAGACAAAGCCCAGCTGGCTGCGGCGGAAGGCCGCCAACTTCTTTCCCCGCATCCGGGTGATGTCCTGGTCGCCCACGAAGATGTTGCCGCTGGTGGCGGTGTCGATGGTGGAGATGCAGTTGAGCAGGGTGGTCTTGCCGGAGCCCGAGGCCCCCATCACCCCCAGGAATTCCCCCTTCTGCACCGAGAAGGAGATGTCGTCCACGGCCTTGGTCACATTCCCCCGGCCGCCGTAGTATTTGTGCAGGTGTTCCACGCGCAAAATTTCCATAAGAAGCGCTCCCTCCTTGTATCCGCTTTGTGTTTGGCTCTGGTATCAGTATACCCGCACACCCAGGGGGGAGAAAGGGAACTACCTTACATCCGCCTTACGCTTTTGTCACCTTGTCTCGCCCGCCTCGCCGCCCGCCAGGTGGTAGCTCCCCTTGGGGAAGGTGAGGGTGACGCAGGTCCCCTCCCCCACCCGGGACTCCAGCCGGATGCCCATCCCCAGCTTTTTGCAGAGGGTGGCGCAGAGGTAGAGGCCCATGCCGGTGGAGCGGGCGAAGACGCGGCCGTTTTCGCCGGTGAACCCCTTTTCAAAGACCCGGCCCTGGTCCTGCAGGGGGATGCCCACCCCCCGGTCGCACACCGAGAGGGAGACCCCCTCCGCCCCGGCCTCCCCCCGCAGGGAGAGGGAGAGGGGCTCCTCCCCTCGGTACTTGGCGGCGTTTTGAAACAGCTGCCCCAGGATGAAGACCGCCCACTTGGTGTCGGTGTAGACGGTGCGGTCCAGGCCGTCTGACTGCACCCGGGCCCCGCTTTCGATGAGGAGGGTGGCGTTTTTCTTCAGCGCGTCGGCGGTGAGTTGGCGCAGGCTCACCGGGCGGATGGCGTAGTCCTTCTCGGGGGCGCCGCTGCGGGTGTAGTAGAGGGCCTGCTCCACATATCCGTCGATGCGCTCGGCCTCCCGGCGGACGGCGGCGGGGTCGGGCTGCCGCCCCCCCTCCACCGACAGCAGCAGCGAGGCGATGGGGGTCTTGACCTCGTGCACCCAGGTCTCGATGTACTCCTGGTACTCCCGGGCCTCCACCGCCCGACGGTCGATCTGGTCGTTCATCGACTTGCCGCAGGCGGCCAGCACCTCTTTCCAGAAGCGGCCCTCGGCAAAGGAGGGCTCCTCCATCAGCTGGGGCAGCAGGCTCTTGCGGTCGAGCTCCCCCAGCACCCGGGCCAGGTGTTGGTAGTAGCGGCTGCGGGTGTAGGCCTCCACCCCGCAGCAGACGGCCACCGGCACAAACAGCACCAGGCAGATAAAGGCGGTGGACGCGCCCCCCACCCCCAGCAGGTGCAGCAGCAGGGCCGAGAGGACGCAGCCCCCGGCGCTGGCCAGCAGCAGGGGCAGCCGCTGGGCCAGCAGATCCCTCACTCGCACAGCTGGTACCCCTGGCCCCGGCGGGTGATCAGATACCCCTCCACCCCGATCTCAGCCAGCTTGCCCCGCAGCCGGTTGATGTTGACGGTGAGGGTGTTGTCGTCCACAAACTCGTCGGACTGCCAGAGCTCGTTGATGAGGGCGTCCCGGGAGACGATCTCCCCCCGGGCCCGCATCAGCACCCAGAGGATCTGGCGCTCGTTCTTGGTCAGCTCCACCCGCCGCTCGCCGCAGATGGCCTCGCTGCGGGAGAGCTCCAGTTCCACCCGGCCAAAGCGGGCCGTCCGGCTCTCCCCGCTCTGGTAGCTGCGGGCCAGCACCCGGGCGATGTGGGCCTGCAGCAGCTGGGGGTTGTAGGGCTTGGCCACAAAGTCGTCGGCGCCCAGGTTCATCCCCATCAGCTCGTCCATCTCGGTGTCCCGGCTGGTGACGATGATGATGGGCACCTGGCTGTGCTGGCGCAGCTGGCGGCAGACGGTGTACCCGTCCTGCACCGGCAGGTTGATGTCCAGCAGCACCAGGTGGGGGGCCGCCTCCAGGATCTCCTCCACCGCCCGGCTGAAATCCTCCACCTGCAGGGCGCGGTAGCCGTAGTTTTCCAGCAGCCGCACCAGCTCTCTTGCCATCTGCCGGTCGTCCTCCACCACCATAATGGTCTCTGCCATGGTCTCTCTCCTCCCTGTCTCGCGTTTTGTCCAGTATACCACAACCCCTCCCCCAGGCAAAGGAGGGGGGCGGCATCCCCGCCGCCGGCGCGGGAAAACACCCCAAGCGCACCCGGTTCGGCCACACTTTTTAAGGGGGCCGAAGGGTGTGCCGGGATAGGGGAAAGGGCGGCCCGGGTGGCCGGACAGGCAAAGGCAGGGGAGGTATTTTTCTATACGGCGGTGTGGGTCGCGCTGGGCGCGGCGATTTTGTGCGCGCTGTCTGTGGGTCTCTCAAAGAGAGAAAAATGAGCAGATTTTCCTCTGACGCCGATGCGGGATCTGTCTTTCCGGCAGAGGGCGGTCTTGACGGGCCATAGCCGCGCAGCAAACAGATATTCAAACGGCAAAAACAGGTGCAGATGCGGCGGCGCTTCCCCCGTCAGGCAGGACGGGGAACGGACAAGTTGCCCGCCCTGCCGCCGCACGCCAAAAAACAAGGGCAGCCGATGCGATCCGCCATCGGCTGCCCTTGTTTCACACATTGCCCCTCGCGGCGGGGAGGGGGGATCACCCGTTCCCCGCACCCTCCCCAGAGACAATGGAGGACACCACCTTTACCAGCTCTTCCAGTTCCACCTGCTCGGCAACGATCTGGTACTGTATCTCCCCCCGCTCGAACTCGGCGACATACATGTCATAGTGGCCGGCCGGCTCGTGGGTCTCGGGGTCGTAGGGGCCGCAGGGCATGGAGCGGTAGCCGAATGTGACGGCCGTCCCCCCGATGTCCGAAACCCTGACCTCGCTTTCGGGCAGAAGGTAGGCGCAGTCGCTGAAAAGCCCCAGCTTGGAAACCCTGACTGAAATGCCCTTGCAGGCGGCAATCCCTTCGGTCTGTTTGGGGCTGCCGTCCTCGTAGTACCCCTGGTAAAAGGCAAGCCACACGGTGTCCAACACAACGCTGCCGCTCTTGTCGGCAATGACCACCGCCGTCCCATTTTGGGGGGAGGCGATCAGTCCGGCCGGAATGTAAGCGGGGGTCAGCTCCCCTCCGTAGTACTCGGTGACCTCTTCCCTGCCCCACTCGACCCAGTCGTAGAGGGCCGGGTCATACCGCCTGCGGGCAGCGTCTGAAAAGCCTGCAATGTCGTTGAGGAAGACGCTGTTTGCGCCGATGCGGATTTCGGGCACTCCCGGCGACAGATCCCCGCCGGGGCCGATGGGAGGCGGCGCGCCCTGCCGGTTCAAAAAGGAGGGCAGAACAGAGAGGGCAGCGGCGGCAGCGACGGCGAGACAGGCGGCTGCCGCCCATTTCCCCCAGCCCCGCGCGGCCCGCCCACGCCGGTACCGGGCGGCCTCCTCGTAGTACCGATTGCCGAGCTCCCCCACCGCCTCAAAAAACAGGTTTGCGCTCACAAAACCACCCCTCTCTCCTGCAGGTATCGCCTCATCTTCCGGCGGATGCGGGTCAGCCGGACAGACACATTTTTTTCGGACAGCCCAACGCCCACCGCTATGTCGGAATAGGCGTCCAAATACCCGTAGCGGCGCATGAAGATGACCCGGTCTCTTTTGCCCAGCGTGTCCAAAAATCCCTCTATCATCCGGGCCAACTCCCCCGCCTCGATCTCCCCCTCCACCGTCTTGGGGTCCGCGATGCAGGCCTCGATCTCCTGCACGGCAACCGCAAACCTGCTGTTTCGCTTGGCCGCCTCCCCTCTCCAATAGGCCTTTAGCGAGCAGTTCCTGACGATCTTTGCGATGTAGGACAGCAGGGGGGCGGGCCGCGCCGGGGGGATCGCGTTCCAAGCGCCCAGATAGGCGTCGTTCACACACTCCTCCGCGTCCCGCCGGCTGTTCAGGATGTTGTTTGAAAGGGCGTGGCAAATCGCCCCGTACTTTCTGTCCAATTCCACTATGGCCTGCTCTGAACGCGCAAAAAACAAGGCGATAATCTGTTCGTCTTCCATCGGCCTCACCGCCCTTTCCCGCCTCACCTATATACTACGGTTTTGCCGGCAAAAACTACAGGGTCTCGCCAAAAAAGTGCGGCGCACCCTCCACCAATAGCCGCCTTCCTGAAAACAGGTCCCGCCGGCAGCCCCGCGCCGGCCCCGGGTTTGCAGCGGAGGACTTTGCCGCTGCGCCCCAAAGCGGGCGGCAGCCGGTGCTTTGATGCATTAGAGCGCGCCCACAGAGTCGCTCTATTGCCGCACAAGACCGGACGACGGGGGAGTTCCCGGCACCTGCAAGCGGGGGCGGGCCCCGCCCGCCCGGTTTGAGGGCAGACAGAGGGGGCCGGCGCTCCCTCCAGAGCGCCGGCCCCCCATCTCACCCATCGGCCCCTATTTGCCGAGCAGTTTCATGGCGATCATCACCACACCCAGGCCGGTGAGCACCCCGCCGGTGATCCGGTTGAGTGTCTTTGCCTGGGCGCGGTTGGCGATTTTGGCCGCCACCTGGGCCCCCAGCAAGGTGGCCGCCACACAGACCACCAGGGCAAAGACGTCGGGCGCGCCGCCGATGGCGAAGTGGGAGAGGGCCCCGGTGAGGGCGGTAAAGGTCATGATGAAGACGCTGGTGCCCACCGCCGTCTTCAGCTCATACCCCAGCACGCTGGTGAGGATGAGGAGCATCATCATCCCGCCGCCGGCGCCGATAAAGCCGCAAATCAGGCCGATAAAGGCCCCGCAGACGATGGACTGCACCACCTTCTGCCGCAGGGTCTTCCCCTCCTGGCTCTCCTTGGTGTTCATCACCGGGCGCACCAGGAACTTGATGCCCAGAAGCAATGTCATAAAGACCGAAAAGCTGCCCATGGAGGCGTTGGGCACCAGCGAGGCCACATAGCTGCCCGCCATGGTGAAGACCAGCACCGCCGCCAGCATCACCAGCCCGTTTTTGATGTCGATGTTCTTGTTCTTGCCGTAGGTGTAGGCCGAGGCGGCCGAGGCCAGCACGTCGGAGGCCAGGGCGATGCCCACCGCCTCATAGGCGGGAAAGCCCAAAAAGGTGATCAGCATGGGGGAGATGACCGCGGCCGCGCTCATCCCCGCAAAGCCGGTGCCCACCCCGGCCCCCAGCCCCGCAATGATACAGACGATCAGTTTCCAAAACACAGTGTATGCCCCTTTCAGCAGCGATTCAAATTGTCCATCAGCTTGGCGAAGACGGCCGCCATGACCGCCCCCTCCTGGGGGGAGATGCCCCGCCGGAGTTTCTCCCAAAAGGCGGCCTGGGCGGCGCACCCCGCCTCCACCGCCGGGCGGGCGGCGGGCAGCAGCTCCAGCCGCACCACCCGCCGGTCCCTGCCGTCGGGCGCAGCGGCCAGGTAGCCGCGCCGCACCAGGGCGTCCACCGCCTTGGAGACCCCCGACTTGGCCATCCCCCGCAGCTCCACCACCTCCCTGGCGGTGTTGCAGCCGGGGTTGTTCTGCAAAAAGAGCAGCACGTCCACCTCGGCCCGGCTCAGCCCCCACTCCTCGGCCATTCCGCCGAGGGCCCGATTGTAGCCCCGCGCAAAGGCCTGCCCCACCTTGAGGGCATCTGTCGAAGAGAACACGGCCCTTCCCCCTTTCAAAAGTTCTGTATAGAACAGTTCAAACAAGAACTATTTTAACACGGATATCCCTCCTGTCAAGGGCGGTCTGGGGGATTTTTTGCCGGACATCGGCAAAATCGTTGACAATTCTGGGGATTGATGCTATTTTTGAAGGGCAATTGATTGTGTGGGGGAGTAGTGGGCGCACCCGGTGCGCTGGCATGTCAACACGCTGGTCTGCGCCCGCAGACCTGGCCTGCCTTAAAAAACGAGACTCACGGGATCGCGCGGCCGCCCAAAACCGGGGGGCCGGGCGGTGCCGTGGGTCTTTTTTGTCTCAACTGACCCCGCGCGAGGAGGAGAAAACATGAGTTTGTGGGAACTTTTTGTCATCGCCGTCGGGCTGTCGATGGACGCCTTTGCCGTCTCCATCTGCAAGGGGCTCTCGGTGCAGCGGGCGGGGGCCAGGCACTGCCTCATCGCCGGGCTCTACTTTGGCGGCTTTCAGGCCCTGATGCCCCTTGTGGGCTACCTGCTGGGGCGGCAGTTCGCCTCCCTCATCACCCAGTTCGACCACTGGATTGCCTTTGTGCTGCTGGCCTTCATCGGCTTCAACATGGTGCGGGAGTCCCGCCGGGAGGAGTGCCCGGCAGGGGATTTTGGCCCCAAGAGCATGCTCCCCCTGGCGGTGGCCACCAGCATCGACGCCCTGGCGGTGGGGATCACCTTCGCCTTTTTGCAGGTGAACATCGTCCCCGCCGTCAGCTTCATCGGCGTCATCACCTTCCTGCTCTCCTTTGTCGGGGTCAAGGTGGGCAACGTCTTTGGCGCCAAGTACAAGTCCCGGGCGGAGCTCTGCGGCGGCATCGTCCTCATCGCCATGGGCACCAAGATTCTGCTGGACCACCTGGGGATCTGGGGGTGACCCCCCGCCCCGCCAAAAGCACCCGGTGGGTCTCCTCACCGGGCGCTTTTCACACCGCTTCTCCGCTCGCAGGGCGCTCCCCCACTGCAAGGGGGGCTTTTTCACCCAGAGCGCCGGGCAGGGGGGGGCCCTGCCCGGCGCCTTTTTCTATCTTCTCCTGCACTTTTTCACCAGCAGGGAGAGCCCGGCAAAGAGCACCGCACTCCCCACCAGCACCGCCAGGTGCCCCCAGACGGGGAAGGTCCCCCCGTCCCAGGCAAAGCAGATGCCCATCTCCTCTTTAAACTGGATGACCAGCCCGGCCGGCACCCCGGCAAAGGTGGTCTCCATCGGCCCGGCGGTGAAGATCTGCCGCAGCAGGGCCGCGCCGTGGGTGGGGGGAAAGCACTTCACCACCACCTGCACCGCGCTGGGCAGGGTCCCGATGGGGATGTAAACGCCGGTGAGGAAGCCCACCAGTGTCCCCACCACCGTGCAGGCCCCGGTGAAGGCGTTCTGGGTCTTGATAAAGAGGGTGAGAAAGTAGAGCATGGCCGCCGACGCGGCCACCGAGAGGGCGGTGACCCCCAGGGCCTGGGCCATCTGCAAGGGGGTGAGCAGCTCGCCCCCGGCGGCCACCAGGTAGACCTGCCCGGCCACAAAGGTCACCGCGCAGAGGACCAGCCCCACCGCCAGGGCGCTGAGGATATAGCCCCCCAACAGGGCCCCCGAACTGGCCGGGGAGACGGCGAAGTCCCGGTCCACCCCGCGGGCCCGGTCCTCCACCATCGCCCCGTAGCCCGAGAGGGTGGTGGTGACCGCCGCCACCGCCAGCACCCCGGCGATGAGCCAGCTGTCCACCAGCCGCCCGGCCCCCTCCAGCGCCTCCAGATCCCCGCCGAGGATGGTGCTCTTGAGAAAGAGGGCGTAGAGGCCGAGGACGATAAAGACCGACATCAGGGAGAAGAAGACGCCCCCCTTGTCCCTAAAAAAGAGTTTCACATTCCTTCTGGCAATGGCTAGCACGGCCGCTCCCCCCCTTCGATGATCTGCAAAAACACGTCGTCCATGGTGCCGCCGATGAGCTCGGCCCCGTCGAGCAGGTCCCGGCACCGCTCGAGGATGGGGATGGCCTCCAGGGTGCTCCCCAGCGCCAGGTGATAGCGCCGGCGGGGCTTGGTGTAGGCAAGGCCCATCTGCCGGAGCACCCCTTCCAGGGCGCCGGCGTCCCGGGGACTTAAGTAGAGTTTGTCCCGCCCGTAGCGGGCCTTCAGCTCCCCCGGGGTGCCCTGTTCCAGCACCGCCCCGTCGCCGATGACCGTCACCGCGTCGGCCTGGGCGGCCTCCTCCATGTAGTGGGTGGTGAGAAAGACGGTCATCCCCCCCTCCCGCTGCAGGGCGCGCACCGTCTCCCAGACCGCCTTGCGGGTCTGGGGGTCAAGGCCGGTGGTGGGCTCGTCCAAAAAGAGGATCTCCGGCCGGTGCACCAGGGCCCGGGCGATGTCGGCCCGGCGGCGCTGGCCGCCCGACAGCCGGCCGTAGCGGCGGTCCTTCAAATCGAGGGCCCCCACCGCCGCCATGGCCGCCCGGGCCGCCTCTCTCCCCCGCTCCCCCCGCAGGCCGTAGAGGGCCGCCCGGGCGAGGAGGTTTTCCTCCACACTCAACAGGCCGTCCAGCAGGCTCTCCTGAAAGACCACCCCGATCTTGCGGCGGATGGCGCCGTTCTCCCGCCCCAGCAGGCAGCCGTCCACCTCGGCCCGGCCCCCGTCGGGGGCGATCTGGGTGGTCAGCATGCTGATGGTGGTGGACTTGCCGGCCCCGTTTTGCCCCAAAAAGGCAAACAGTTCGCCCCGGCGGACCGTAAAGTCGATCCCCCGCACCGCCTCGATGGGGCCGTAGTGCTTTTTCAGCCCCTGTACCTCGATGATCTCGCTCATCGCTTTTCTCCTCTCTCCCTGCGGGCCCGCAGCTCCCGGTTGATTTTCCCCTCGTCGCTCTTGGCGCGGATGAGGGAGACCCCCACCACCCCGGCGTAGACCGTCAGGATGACCAGAAAGATCCCCACCAGGGTAAAGGCATCCGCCTCAAAAAAGCCCCACCAGAGCCCCAGGGGGTAGACCACCAGGGCAATGTCGGCCACGTCGATGAGGGCGCGCAGGGGGAAGCTGGCGACCTGGATCTTGTCGGTGAGGAACATCACCACCGAGATGAGGCTGGTCATCAAAAACATCTGGATGGCAACGTTGGCGTCGATCCCCTCTCGGTGGCCCTGCACGCTCGCCAGCGTGCACTCGATCATCATCAAGATGGTGTAGGAAATGCAGTCGTAGGTGAAATACTGCTTGAATGTCGACATCGTCTTCCCTCCTTTACAAGCCGAATTTCTCTTTAAAGGCCGGCAGGTAGTGGCGGCTGATCACCACCGACTCGCCGTTTTCCAACTTGGCTTCCATCCGGCTCCCGGCCAGGGCGCGGACGCTTTCGAGCCGGGCGGTGTTGAGGATACAGCTCTTGCTGACCCGCACAAAGGCGGTGTTCTCCAGCTGCCGCTCCAACTCGTAGAGCTTGGGGTCGCACTCGTAGACCTCTTTTTCGCAGTAGAGGTAGGTGCGCTCGTCCACCGACTCAAAGTAGAACACCTCTTCCAGGCGAAAAATGCGGCTGCTCTCCCCCCTCCTCCCGGTGATGGAGAAGGAGTAGAGCCGCACCTGTTCGATGAGGCGGCGCAGCGGCTCGTCGATGAGGCCGCAGCGGATGGTGATCTCCGGCTCGGCCAGTTCCAGCGACTGCTCGATGATGAGTTTCAAAATCAGTTCTCCCCTTTCGCTCCGGGTTTCATCCTACCATGTTTGGCCCCGCGGCTCAAGGCGGGGGCGGGTCACCTGCGCCCTGCCGGGGGCAAGATGCAAAAAGGCGGGGGGAAACCGTGCGCGCTCACCCGCCAAAAAGCCGTTTTCCCCGCCCTTGAAAGGGGCGTTCTGGGGCACAGAAACATTTTTCCAGTTTTGGCGGCGAGAAAAAGAGAACAAAAAAAGGGCCCGGAAACGGGCCCTTTTGCGGGGAAGCGAGCGGCCGATCTAGCCCTGGGGCTGCTCCCGCTCGGCGGAGAGGGGGGCGGCGTCGAGGTTGCGGATCTCGCTGCTGTAGATGCTGCGGAAGATGACGGTGCTGGCGATGATGGCGGCGATCTCCGCCAGGGGCACGGCCGCCCAGACCCCGGTGACCCCCCAGACGCGACTGAGGAGGAAAGCCAGGGGGAGGATGACCACCAACTGCCGCAAAACCGAGGTGAAGAGGCTGCTGGTGCCGTGACCGGTGGCCTGAAAGAGGGTGGAGAGGATCATCGAGTAGGCCGCCGGCAGGAAGCAGATGGAGAGGATGTGCAGGGCCGGGATGCCGATGCGGCTCATCTCGGCCGAGGGGTTGAACATCCCCAGCAGCTGGGTGGGCAGGAAGTTGAAGAGCAGGGTGCCCAGGGCCATGATGGAAAAGGCCGCCCCCATGCCGATCTTCAGGGTGCCCATCAGCCGCTTTTTGTTGCGGGCGCCGTAGTTGTAGCCCATGATGGGCATCAGCCCCTGGTTGAGGCCGAAGATGGGCATGAACACAAAGGACTGCAGCTTGTTGTAGACCCCCATGATGGAGACCGCCGCCCCCGAGAAGCTGGTGAGGATGGCGTTGAGACCCACCATCATCACCGAGCCGATGGACTGCATGATGATGGAGGGGAAGCCCACCTTGTAGATGTCCCCCACCACCTTGCCCTGGAACTTGAAGCCCTTGAAGGTGATGTGGATCTCGTGGTCCTTGGTGAGGAGGATGTAGACGCTGAAGAACATGGCGATGATCTGCCCGGCGACGGTGGCGATGGCCGCGCCCTTGACCCCCATGGCCGGCAGCCCAAAGTAGCCGAAGATGAGGATGGGGTCGAGGACGATGTTGATTACCGCGCCCATGAGCTGAAAGATCATGGGGTAGATCATGTTGCCGGTGGCCTGTAAAATCTTTTCACAGGCGATCTGCACGAAGGAGCCAAAGCAGAGGATAGTGACGATGGAGCCGTAGTCGCAGCCCATCTGCAGCACCTCGGCGTCGCCGGTGAAGGCGGCAAAGAAGGGCTTCACAAAGAGGAAGCCCAGCAGCGCAAAGACCGCGCTGGAGAGAAGGGCCAGCACCAGGCCGTGGCTGGCGGCCTGGGAGGCCACGTCGTGGCGCTGCTCGCCCAGCCGGCGGGAAATCAGCGAGTTGCAGCCGACGCCGGTGCCCACCGCCACGGCGATGAGCAGGGTTTGAATGGGGAAGGCCAGGGAGACGGCGGTGAGGGCGTTCTCCCCGATCTGGGCCACGTACATGCTGTCGACGATGTTGTAAAGCGACTGGATCAGCATGGAGAAGATGGCCGGCAGGGACATGCTGAAAATCAGTTTGGGCAGGGGCATGCTGCCCATCTTGTTCTCTTTGAGGTTGGTTTGCTCCATATAGACACTCCTTTTCTTTCGCGCCCTGCACACAAAAAAACGACCCCCACAAGTGGCGGTCGTTTTTAGCCTTTCGTTGACACCGCAGCAAAGGGGGATCGAAGAAAGCCGTGACAGGACACAGTTCTTTTTGATCGAACCCAGTATAGCAACTGTCGGGTGGAATGTCAACAAATTTCGCGCAAATGCAGAGGGTGCGCGCTACCCCTCCAACTCCTGGGCGCAGGTGAGGAAGTAGTGGCGGGCGCAGGCGTTTTCAGCCTGCCGGCCCAGCTCGGTCAGGGCCTGGCGGCAGGTGGCCAGGGCGTCGCCCCTCTCCTCCCCCGCGAGGCGGAGTGTTTGGCAGAGTTCCAGCGCCCACTGGCACTCCCCCTCCGCCAGCGCCTGGGCGGCGGCAGCGGCCACCCGCTCAGCGCCGCCCATCAGCGCCACCTCCCGCTGGGCCCGGTCGTCCGGGGCCAGGGGAAAAAGGCCGGCGGGGTCGCCGTCAAACCAGCCCAGATAGCCCGCGCAGATGCCCCGCACCGTCCAGGCCACCGAGCCGTAGAACTCGTCCAGGGCCGGCTGGCCCCGCCACCGCTCAGGCAGGGCGACGGCGGCGGCCACCTGGTCAAAGGAGAGCCCCTCGTCCAGCAGCCGCAGGGTCTCGTCCAGCACCCAGGAGAGGGCGTCGCGGTAGAGGGCGATCTCCTCCCGGATGGCGATGGCCCCGTGGAGCGCCCGGGTGTGGCCGGGCAGCAGGTGTTCGGCCGGGAGGGTCAGCAGTTTGTCCAGCGAGCGCACCCAGGCGGCCACGTCCCGGTACTGGCCGCCCCGGATGGGGGCGGTGTTGGGCCAGGACTGGTAGTAGTTGTCGCCGCAGCAGACCACCCTGTCCTCGGGCAGCCAGAGGTAGGTCTGGTCGTCGGTCTCCCCCTGGGCGGCCAGGAGGACGGCGGGCACCCCGTCCAGGTCGAGGGCCAGCTCCGCCCCCTCCATCCACCGGGTCACCGGCAGAGGGCAGGGCTTGCCGCCCCGCTCCCCCAGGGGCCCTGCCCCCATGGAGATGGCCTCCTCCGGGGTGAGGGAGAAGCCCCACTGGCGGTCCCCCCGCAGCCCGCCGATCCGGCCCAGCTGCCCGCTGCGGCCGTAGGTCGGCACGTCGGGGCGTCGGGCGATCACCTGGCGGGCGCCGGCGGCCAACACCCCCGCGCCACCGGTGTGGTCGGGGTGCTGGTGGGTGTAGATGAGGGTCTCCACCGGCTTTGCCGCCAGCAGCTCCCCCAGTTCGGCCAGGGCCAACTCGGCCATCTTGCTGTCGTTGAGGCCGTCCACCAGGGTGCAGCTGTGCTCCCCCTCGATGAGGGTGGCGTTGCTGGCGCCGAACCCGGCGATAAACCAGACCCGCTCCCCCACCTTGTAGACGCCCCGCGCCTCCCCGTTTCCGGCGGCGGCCTGCAGTCGTTTCTCTCCTGTGTACTCTTTCAACTCTTACTCCTCCTCTACTGCTCGGCGCAGGTTCTCCTCGATTTGGGAGAGGACCCGGCGAAAGACCGCCAGCTCCCCCTCGTCGATGCCCGCCCGGTAGCGCTCCTGCAACTGCTGTGAAATGGACGAAAAGGCCCCCTCCAGCGCCTGCCCCTGGGGGGTGAGAGAGACCAGCACCGCCCGCCTGCTGTGGGGGGCGGTCCGGGTCTGCAGGTAGCCCAGGGCCACCAGCTTCTTCACCAGGGCGGTGGCGGTGGAGGGATCGCGGCCGATGCAGCCGGCCAGCTGGCCCATCTGCATCTCCCCCCGCGCCAACAGGGCGGTGAGGATCTCGCCGTGGGAGGTGGCCAGCCCCCCCAGCCCCAGCTGGGCCAGGCGGGCCTGCAAAAAGGCGTTGGCCGCCGCCCGGGTGCGGCTGATGCGGCTGACGGTGTCGTCCCGGCTCCAGCTGGCGCGATTCGTCGCTTCCCTCTCCACACATGCTCTCCCCTTCCGTTTTCTACCATTATACTTTGATGTCAAAATATTTGCAAGGGGGAATTTCCCCGCTTTGTTCGACCTTTCTCCGGCCTGTCCGGCAGCCCCGCTCCGCAGGCAGAGGGGACAGAGGTCGCCTTGTGGATAACTGCCTCTCGATGGGGCCCTCCCCGCGGCCGCAGCGGGAAAACACCTCGCGGCTCCCACCGCTGCCTTGGCTCATAGTTTTTGCCGCCGGCACCCGCTCCTTCTCACGCTCTGATTTTCCCCTGTCATCTCCCGACCACCGAAGGGAAGCACAGGTCATCCATCGCCCGCGCTGCCCGCTTGTCACAGCTAAAAGTGGTTTGCGCACCGTTGCTCTGCCAGGTTGGCGCGCGCCGTGCGCAGGGGGGATGCCAATTCGCCCCCCTGCTCTGTGGCCTCTTCCCCCCTTTGGCCGCCTGTAGCGCCAAAAGAGATCGTCCCCTCCAGGTCGGCAGCCGGCGCTAGAGGCGAGCGCTTGTTGTTTCCCCCTCCGCATTTTTGAAGCCACGGCGTTCACCTTCCCTGTCCTACGATCACGTCCGCCCTCTCCCCCCTCCGGCCGTTTGACTGGCAGTGGTATTATGGGCGTCGCCAAGCCCTCTCAAGTGGGAAATCGGCATCGGCCTCCCTTCTGTTGTTTCCCCCTCCGCATTCTAAAAATGCGGCCCATAGGCTATTTCCCCACAGCATGGGGGCAACTTCTCATCCCACCGTCGCCCATCTTGCAATTGCGTTGGCTTCCCCTTCCCCCCTCAACCGTTTGGCAGCGGCACCGCACCAGAGAAAAACCAACTCTGTTCAACCTCCCCTGTCCCGCAATCACATTCGCCCTCTCCCCCTCCGGCCGTTTGACCGGCAATGGTATGGGCGTTGCCAAGCTTGTTCAATTGGGGAAATCGGCATCGGCCTCCCTTCTGTCGTTTCCCCCTCCGCATTCTAAGAACGCGGCCCATAGGCTGTTTCCCCACAGCATGGGGGCAACTCCTCCCCCCACCGTCACCCATCTTGCAATTGTGTTGGCTTCCCCTTCCCCCTTCAACCGTTTGGCAGCGGCACCGCACCAGAGAAAAACCAATTCTGTTCAACCTCCCCTGTCCCGCAATCACATTCGCCCTCTCCCCCTCCGGCCGTTTGACCGGCAATGGTATGGGCGTCGCCAAGCTTGTTCAAGTGGGGAAATCGGCATTGGCCTCCCTTCTGCTGTTTCCCCCTCCGCATTCTAAGAACGCGGCCCATAGGCTATTTCCCCACAGCATGGGGACAACTTCTCATCCCACCGTCGCTCGTCTTGCAATTGTGTTGGCTTCCCCTTTCCCCTTCAGCCGTTTGGCAGCGGCACCGCATCAGAGAAAAACCAACTCTGTTCAACCTCCCTTGTCCCTGCAATCTCTTCGGCTTTCCCCCCGCCTTCACAGCCGCTTGATTGGCAAATGCTGCGGGATGCCGCCGATCTCCATTAAGCAGGCAATGGCCGGCCGCGTCCCCGTCTCGGCCCCCTTTGCTATTGAAAGCCCCAGCTCAGACCAGTCCTTTCCTCTACAGGGGCACCCCCTTGTTTGGCTGCCCCCGCCCCGTGGCCGCGCCGCCCCTCCCCCTCCGCAATTCGAAAGCGCAGCCCGAGGGCTGTTTCCCGCGCTGTGGGGAGCGATTTTCCCCCCGCCCCATCGCCACCGCTTTCCCCACCAAAAAAGGGCGGCCAAAACGGCCGCCCCAAGGGCTCTGTTTTTTTAGGCTTCACCCGGCGACAGACACGGCCACCCAGATCTTAGCGATTTTTTTGCACACATTCCAGCAGCACCCGGCAGAGCTGGTCAATGTCCAGCGGCTTGCTGACGTGGGCGTTCATCCCGGCGGCCAGGGCCGCGGAGATATCGTCGCCAAAAGCGTTGGCCGTGGTGGCGATGATGGGGATCTTCCCGGCGGCCGGGTGCTGGGATAGGCGGATGCGCCGGGCGGCCTCGTGGCCGTTCATCACCGGCATCTGCACGTCCATCAGGATGGCGTCAAAGGCGCCGGGGTCGGAAGCCAGGAACGCCTCCACCGCCTCTTCGCCGTTCTCCACCCCCACGACCTCGGCCCCGTTCATCCGCAGCAGCTCCTCGGCGATCTCCCGGTTGAGGGAGTTGTCCTCGGCCACCAGCAGGCGCAGGCCGGCCAGGGGCCGTTTCTCCGCGGAGGTGGGCTTGCGGCGGACAGGGCCGCTGCGGCCGGAAACCGCCTCGCGGATGGCGGTGTAGACCGAAGAGCGGTAGAGGGGCTTGGGCAAAAAGCCGTTGACCCCTGCCTCCCGCGCCTCCCACTCCACCTCGGAGATGTCGTAGGCGGAGATCATGACAATGGGCAGCTCGTCCCCCACCTCACGGCGGATGCGGCGGGTCACCTCGATGCCGTCCATCCCCGGCATCTTCCAGTCCACCAGACAGAGGTCAAAGTCGCAGCCGCTGCGGTGGGCCTCCCCGATGCGCTCCACCGCCTCGGCCCCGGACTGTCGCCACTCGGTCCGAATCCTGATTTTTTCCAACAGGGTGGAGGTCTGCTCGCAGACTTGCTGCTCGTCGTCCACCACCATGGCGCAGAGGCCCCGGTCGCCGAAGTCGGGCTCCTCCAACCGCTCTTTTCCGCGGCGCAGGGGGATGTCCACCTCGCAGGTGGTGCCCTTCCCCGGCTCGCTGTCGATGCGGATTTTGCCCCCCATGAGGGAGACCAGGTTTTTGGTGATGGACATCCCCAGCCCGGTGCCGCCAAAGCGGCCGGCAATGGTGGCGTCGGCCTGTTCAAAGGGCTGGAAGATGCGCTCCACCGCCTCTTTGGACATGCCGATACCGGTGTCGGTGACGGCAAAGCGAACCACATCCGCTCCGGACTTGGCGGCCACCCGAGAGACCTTGAGGCGGACGCTGCCCCCCGGCTCGGTGAACTTGACCGCGTTGGAGCCCAGGTTGAGGAGGATCTGGTTGAGGCGCAGGGGGTCGCCCAGGTAGATGGCCTGGTCGCCAAACCCCTCCATGGTCTCGCCAAACTCCAACCCCCGGCCCTTGGCCTGGGCGTAAATGGTGGAGACAAAGCCGTTGACCAGCTGGAAGATGTCAAAGGGCTCCTCCTGCAGGGTCATCTTGTCGCTCTCGATTTTGGACATGTCCAGCACGTCGTTGATGAGCATCAGCAGGTGCTTGGAGGAGAAATTGATCTTCTGCAGGCAGTCCTCCACCCGGGAGGCGTCCCCCGCCGAGGCCGCGGCGATGGTGGTCATGCCGATGATGGCGTTGAGGGGGGTGCGGATCTCGTGGCTCATGCGGGAGAGAAAGTCGCTCTTGGCCGAGCTGGCCCGCTCGGCGGTGAGCATGGCGTCCCGCAATGCCTGGCGGGAGCGCACCTCCTCGGTGCGGTCGGAGAGGACCGAGATGATTTGGGGGGCGTCGGCCCCTTCGACCCGGTAGAGGCGCAGCAGCAGCCAGCGGTGTTCCCCGTCCGGCTTGCGGTAGTCCAGCATCTTTTCAAAGAGGATGTCGCCCTGCGGCGGTTTTTGGTCCGCCGCCCGAACGGCCTGGCGGATCTCCCCCACGTCCTGGTCGGTGAGGCCGTGGTGAGGGGCGTCCCCCCCTTCAAAGGAGAGGCCCAGCACCCGCTCGAGGTTGAGGGAGCTGTATTGGACGGCGCCGGTGCGGGCGTCGCGGATGACAAAGGCGTCGTCGATGCTGCGGGAGAGGTCGTCAAAGAGGCGGCCTCGGTAGGCCAACTCGTCCCGCTGCCGCCGCAAAAGCCGCTGCGAGAAGAGGAACACCCCCACGATGGCGGAAATAAGGAGCACCGACCCCACCAGGGTGGTTCGGCGCAACCGGGTCGCCGTTTCGCCATAGCCCACCTTCTTTTCCTGGGCGACGGCGATGAGCCTTTCCGCCTCGTCGGTGGCCTGCCGGTAGAGGGGGGTCAGGTGTTCGGCGCTGTAGGCGGCGATCTCTCCCTCTTCGGTGTCGTCGCGGGCGGCGTACTCCAAAAACGCCTCCTGCTCCACCCGCACCTTTTCCAGGGTGCCTTTCAGGCGGCGGGTGTCCTCCTCGCCGCCCAGATAGAGTTCCTCTATCCGGGACAGGGGCTGCTGCAGGGTGGTGTAGAGCCCGTCCAGCTCCTGGCGGACGGCATCCACCTCGGCCGCCCCGTGATAGCGCAGCAGCCGCTCGGTGCGCACCTGCATCTCAGAGAGGTAAAGCTTGACGTCGCCGGCGGAGATGACCACCTCGAAGGGGTGCTCGGAGATGATGTCGGTCTGCGCCGCCAGCTGGGCGGAGCTGACGATGGTCATCAACAGGTAGAGGAGCATCATCGCAACCAGGCAGACGGTGCACACCGCGTTGATCCGTCTCCCTTTGGCCAGCTGCTCCCTCCGAAAAACGGTCCTGTTTTCTTTTTTCATTGCGAATTCCTGTCCTCCCAATCGCCATACGGCACGAAAAACCCTTCGGCTGAGGGGAACGTCACTCTCACCGAATTTTCAAAAGGGTTATTTTTTTACAGTGTAACAAAAACAGCTGTCATTTGCAAATGCTTTTCCCATTTTAAATCAGTAAAACAACAAAAATCCTCCTTTTCCTTCCGCTCTCAGGCCCTTGCCGGACAGCGCGCCCCGCCTTTCAGGGGGAAAGGGCGGGGGCGGGGACCGCTTTGACCCCTCGGGGCAGCTGCTCCCCAACAGAGTGCAAGGGGGGAGGCGGCGGCCCCGCCCCCGCGAACGACGGGCCGAATCGGCACAAAAGACCCCGCCGGCGGCCAGGGAAACCGCGCGATCGGCGGGGCGAGGGGAGGCGAACGAGCCCGGCGCCTCCCCTCCGCCTGTCCGGCAAGGGGAGAGAGCCGGTCGCCCCTCCCGCCCGGCGAACCGCCCTCCCCGCTTTGGGAAAGGCGGTCAAGGCCTTTGCAAAAAGTGGTCAAAGCGGGTAAAATAGAGACAGAAAAAAACAAGAGGGAGGGCCCTGCCGTGCTCACATTCAAATACGACACCCAGCTGCTGCTGGAAGGGGAAAACCTGGACGAGGACGAGATAAACGACTACTTCACCGACCACTTTCAGGGGGACTGCCTGCTGGCGGTGGGGGACGAAGACCTGGTCAAAATCCACTTTCACACCAACGAGCCCTGGAAGGTGCTGGAATACTGCGCCTCCCTGGGGGAGATATTCGACATCGTCATCGAGGACATGGACCGCCAGTCCCGCGGGCTCAAGGGCTGAGGGGCGGCGAGGCGGACGGAAAAGAGAGAGGCGTCCCGGGGCACAGGCCCTCGGGACACCTCTCTCTATATAACAGGTCAGCGGGCGGGTGTGAACCGCCAGCCGTCCTCCGTCGCCTCGGCGACCACTTCGCCGCCCTTCAGCAGCGCCTTGGCCCGGGCGCGGGGGATTTCCAGGCACTGGGACAGCAGCTTGTCGGGGCGGACCCGTATCCGCCCGGGGTTTTGCACCCACAGCCCCTCCTCCCCCGCCCGGTCGGGCAGCCGCGAAAGCCGGTAGGGCAGCTCGCCCCCCAGCTGGGCGCCGCAGCGGAGAAAGAGGGCGCGGTCCCGCCCGACGCGGGCCACGGCCGCGGGGTCGTTTGCCAGCAGGGCGCGGTACTCCTCCGGGGAGAGGGCTTCCCGCAAGACGCGGGAGTAGACCGGCAGGTTGTAGGTGTGCTTGCAGCGCTCGCAGCGGTAGATCAGCCAGACGTCCAGCCGCTTGCCGTTGGCGTTGACGCGAAACCTGTTCGCACAGCGGTAGGTGCTCTTGCCGCCGCAGCCCGCGCAGCCGCGCACAATGGTGTAGGTATCGGTGGGGACCATCCGAAAGGTCCCCGAAAGGGGAAAATAGCTCATCTTGCATCTCCTGATTTTGATAAAATCGGGGGTGCAGAGGCTATTTCAGCAATTTTGGTAGATTGCAATAGCCTCTGCTATGCAATCTGACAGATGGGAGCCAGCATCAAAAGGCGACCTCCTTTTTCAAGGGAATGGCGGGATGACAGGCTCTTAAAAGATCGGCATATCCATTTGGCGCTCCTCTCCCGGGGGCGGGCGGCGGTGCAGAGAGGAGCGCCAGGAGAAACCCCGCGGTCTCCCCTGGCGCTCTTTCCCTGCGGCCGGCAGGCCGCACCCTGTGTTTGATTATGTAGGCAAATTTTACAGCAGTTCCACGTTCATGTCCACCTTGCCGGGGATGCCCGGCACCGAACCGCCGCTGGTGTACTGCCAGATGTTGTAGCGGCCGGAGTAGTCGGTCTGGTTGGTGTAGTGGGCCAGCCAGATCTTATAGCTGCCGAACTGGCTGGTGTCCAGCTTGTTGTAGAGCCAGCTCTTGTTGGCGTAGACCATGGTCTGGTACCCCAGGCTCTTGGTGGCGGCGCAGAAGGCGTTGACCACCTCGGTGTTCTGGGCCTTGGTCATCCCCTCTACCCGGCCCTGGCTGCACTCGATGTCGATGGCCAGGGGGTAGTCCAGGCTGTAGCCGGTGGAGCGGATGATGCCTGCGGCCACGCCCGCCTCTTCGGCGGCCTCCTCGGCGTTGATGGCGGTGGTGTAGAAGTAGGCGCCCACCTTCAACCCCGCGGCCTTGGCCCCGGCGATGTTCTGGCGGAAATAGGGATCCTCGACGATGGCGCCGGTGCCGTAGCCCCGGTAACCCACCCGGATCATGACAAAGGAGCAGCCCGCGGCCTTGACCGCGCTCCAGTTGACATTGCCCTGGTACTTGGAGACGTCCACCCCCCAGCGGCTCTTGAGGACGCCGCTGTTGTCAAACTTGTACTTGATGCCCTCGAGGGTCTGCCAGCCGGTGAGGGGGTTGCCGTTGATGTAGAGGTAGGTCTTGCCGCCGATGACCTGCCAGCCGTTGAGCACCGGGGTGGGGGCCGGTTCGGGCGCAGGCGCGCTGCTGCCGCCGGAACTGCTCCCCTCCCCGCCATTGTCGGGGGCAGGGGAGGGCTCAGGAGTGGGCGTGGGGGCAGGAGTGGGGGGGACCACCACCGAGTCCTCGATCTCGCTCTCCTGCTTCTGGTTGTCCTGCTTGCCCGGGTCCTCGTAGCTGTGGGCGCTGTCGTTTTTATACTTGCTGGTGTCCTTCTGGGCCTCCTCCGCCGCCTTTTTGGCCTTGGCGGCAGCCTCTTCCCGCTGCTTGGCGGCCTCTTCCTCGGCCCTCTGGGCCTCGGCCTCTTCGGCTGCCTGGGCCTCGGCGGCCATCGCCTCTTCCAGGTCGGCCGAGAGGGCGGCCATGTACTCCTTGGTGTCGATCCGGTTCACAGCCAGGGCAATGCCCTCCTGCCCGCCGGAACTGCCCTCGGCGCTCTTGTCGACGCCGCAGCTGCTGAAGGCCAGCAGGATGGCACAGGCCACCGCCGCCGACACGATCTTTTTGAACATCGCCGCTCTCCTCCTCTTTTCACAGACCCCCGCGGGGGAAAGGGGCGCAAGGCCCCGCAATGATTTCTCTAGACGGTTCCCAATTGTAGCACAGATCCCCCCTCTTTACAAGGAAAGCGCTGCCATTTCGCCCCTTTTCGCGCAAAAAAGCGGGTGGAAAATATTGCCCAAAAACCGCGCCACTCTGCGGTTTTGTCACCACTTTGCATCCGCGAGGGCCCGACTGTGACCAAACGGGGCGGCCAAAGCCGCCCCGTTTGCAAAGGGGTCATCTACTGCATTTTCTCCCGGGCCGCCTGCACCGCCCGGAGGATGTCCGGCTCGACGGGGGCCACCTCCAGCTGGGGGCGGGCTATGTAGTAGCCCTGCAGGTAGTCGACCCCGTGGGAGACCAGGGTCTCCATCTCGGCGCGGGTCTCCACCCCCTCGGCCAACACCTTGATGCCCCGGCTGTGGGCATAGGAGAGCAGGTTTTCAAGCAAGCTCAGCCGGTCGCCGTCCCGGTCGATGTTGTGGACGATGGTGATGTCCACCTTGACGATGTCCGGCGAGAGGAAGATGAGCAGCGACTCGCTGTTGTAGCCCGAGCCGAAGTCGTCGATGGCCAGCTGGCCGCCCCAGCGCTTGGCGGTGCGGATCTTGAAGCGGGTGCGCTCGTTGTCCCAGGGCTCCTGCTCGGTGATCTCCAGCACCACCCGCGCCAGGTAGGGGCCGTAGAGGTCCTCCAGGGCGGTGATGTCCGAACCGGTGAGGCTCTGGCTGGCGATGGAGTTGATAAAGGCCCGCTCGCCCGGGCCGACCCGCCCGGCCTTGACCTGCTGGGTGAAGGAGGCCATGGCCTCAAACCAGGTGAGGCGCTCGATCTGGTAGAGCTTGGACTGGGCCCTGGCAATGCGCAGCACGTCCACCGGGCTGCGCAGCGCCTCCACCTGGGAGCGCATCAGCAGCTCGTAGCCGTAGACGCTGCCGGTGGCCACCTCCAGCACCGGCTGGTAGGCAAAGCGCACCAGCCGGTGGTCGATGAGGCGGTTGAGCTCCTCCTGGCCGCGCACCAAAAAGGAGTCGGCCTGGTAGGAGGTGCGCTCGAACTCCTGAATGCTGCCCTTTTCGCTGTGCTTGACGCTGTACATGGCAAAGTCGGCGTAGCGGATGAGCTCTTCATAGGTAGAGGCGTCGTCGGGGTACCAGGCCAGCCCGCCGGAGACCCGGATCTTGAAGTCCTTTCCCGCCAGGGGGAAGGTGGTGTGCCCGATCTGCGTCCAGACCTTGCGGATGATCTGGCGGATCTTCTCCTTGCTCTGGTAGCCGTAGAGGAAGACGTAGAACTCGTCGCCGGAGCGGCGGGCCACCAGGCTCTGCTCCGAGAGGAAGGACGAGAGGCAGCGGGCAAAGGCCTCGATATAGCGGTCGCCGCTGTCGTGCCCGTAGTTGTCGTTGACAAATTTCAGGTTGTCCAGGTCCCACATCAAAAGGGCGGCAGTGCCCAGCACCTCAGGGGTCTCAAAGAGCCGCTCCATGTTGGCGGCAAAGGCGCGCCGGTTGTAGAGGTTGGTGAGGATGTCGTAGTCGCGCTCGTACTCGATCTTCCGCTTTTCGGCCATGTCCTTGCTGACGTCGGTGATGGCGCCCAGGATCTGCCCCTCTTCTCTGAGGAAGGTCAGGCGCACCCAGCGCTCCCCCTCCGGGCTGGAGGGCAACCGGTAGAGGAGCCCCTCTTCCCCGTCCTCCACCAGGCACTCCTGCAGCTCCCTCATCCGCCGCTCAAAGACCTCGCGGGGGAGCCGGCCCTCCACCTGCTCCTCCGAGGGCCAGCCCAGGATGGGGAAGATGTTGGTGCTGCAAAAGACCGAGGGCGCTTTGGCGCTGTACTCGAACACCCCCACCGGGATGTTGGTGGTGGAGATGATCTGCCCGAACTTCGAGGCCGATTCGGCCGCGGCGTTGCTGAGGTTTTCGATGGAGATGGTGAGCTGGTCGATTTCCTCGATGCCCAGCTTTTTGAGCTTGATGGGTTTGTTGGGGTCACTGCGCTTGAGGTCTTGCACCAGGGCGGTGATGGGCTTTGCCACCATCCGCGAGGCAAGCACCGCCCCCAGGATGCCCAGCAGAAGGGCCGCCACCGTGCACAGGTAGATGATCTGGCGGATCTGGTGCGAAAACTGCAGCAGGGTCTTCCCCTCGCAGAGGCCGATGAGCACCCACTGCTGCCCGACAAAGGGGGTGTTGGTGTTGTACAGGGAAAAGGGCTGCACGCTGCCGTAGAGGTCGCTCTTCCCCCCCTCCCCTGCGCGGGTGAAGGTGGAGATGTTTTTGTGCTCGCTCTTCTTCCCGGCGATCTCTTGGCTGACGCCGAACTTCACCTGGTAGAGGGAGCCGCTGGCAAAGACCGTCTGAAACTGCTGCCCCTCCCTGTCGGTAATCGCCAGGATGTAGGCGCCGCTGTGGTCCACCCCCAACTCCTCGTAGTTCATGAGGGAGGTGAGGTAGCTCTGGGTGATGTCCACCCCCATCACCCCAAAGACGGTGCCGTCGGAGGCGATGAGGGGGATGGAGTAGGTGATGACCTGCCCGTCCTGGTCGGAGAGGGAGAAGGCCGGGCTCCAGTAGCCGAAGTTGCTGCTCTCGCGGTTGGTGCTGGCCCGGGCGGCGTTCAGGGGGGCGAGGAAGAACTGCTCGTCGGCCCGCCCCTCCTCCCCGGTGAAGAGGAAGTCGGCCCGCCAGAAGCTGTCCAGGGGGATCCCCATCCGCCGGGAGGTGGTGGGCATCCCCCGCTCCATGAGGATGTCGGAGACGCCGGAGGAGTTGTTGACCGGGTCCAAATCCCGCAGGTAGAGGCCCGCCTTGGACTGGCCGCTCTCATCTCCCTGCACCCCCACGCCGTCCAGGACGACGAAGGCCCCGGTGACCCCGTTTTTGCGCAGCATGTAGACCAAACTGTCGGAGAGGCCGTCGAGGATCTGGGCGTTGAGGGCGGCGTCGGTGGCGATGTCGTCCAGGGTGGCGCCCCGATCCTTTAGGGTCTCCTCCACCGAGGAGAGGATGGCGGTCTCGTGCTCCTTGACGTTGGACCAGCGGTGGATCATCTCGTTTTCCAGGTAGAGCTGGCGGTTGATGGTGCGCTCCCCCAAAATGTCGTAGGCGTTGGCGTCGGTGTGGGAGAGGACGCCGCCCTGTAAAAACACCACGGCGTAGAGGGCCGCCTGGGCCAACACGATGGCGGTGACCGGGATCAGCATCTTCTGCAAGATGGTGCGCCCGCCCCTTTTGCGACCGGCCTTCATTTCCTCACCTCCTTCCCCGTTCAGGTGGCTGCGCCCCGCTTACAGCGCCGCAAGCTGGGCGGAAAAGTCCTGATACCAGCTCTCGAAGTTCTCGTCGGTGTCGTACTGGGCCACCGCGTCGGCCAGGGTGCTGCCCCCGTCCAAAAGGGCCTTTACCGCCTCGCGGTCGGCGACGGCCTTCTGCTGGAGGGACTTCTCCACCACGGCCCGGGCCTCGGTCCCGTTTTCAAACGCCTCGTTGGTGTAGAGGGTGTAGTTCTGGGTGATCTCCACCCCGGTGAGGAGGGTCTCCTCCATCAGCTCGGAGATGGGCTCGGGGGAACTCGCCACCGCCTCGCCGATGGCCTCGGCGGTGTTGATGTCCTTTTTCACCGGCAGGTAGCCCGAGCCGATGGCAAAGCGGACGTTCTGCTGCTTCTCGGTGAACCACTTCAAAAACAGTGTGGCGGCGTACTCGCGGGTCTCGTCGCTCTTGGTGACCATCATCCCCGCGCCCTGCTGCACCGCATAGGGCTTGGTCCCCTCAAAGTTGGGAAGGGCGTAGGTCTTGGCGTCGATGGGGTAGCTGCTGCCGTCAGACAGGGTGACGGCGGTGGGAAAGTAGGTGTTGCCGCTGGTGGAGCCCACCAGGGCGATGATGTCGCCGGTCTTGGCGTCATCGCTGCGAAAGCGCCCGATGGAGGCGAAGTAGCCGCTGACATAGGGGGTGTAGTAGTTGTCCCAGAGGCGGCGCATCACCGCCTTGTCCAGGTTGTAGGTGACCTGGCCGTTTTCGACCGAGAACAGCTCCTGCCCCAGCTGCATGCTGCCGATGATGAAGTAGTTGGCCATCACGTCCCGGCCGAAGAAGGCCTTGCCGTCGTTTTTCTCCGGGGTGAGGCCGTCGGTCCACTCGTAGTAGCTCTTGGCCAGCTTGCAGATCCCCTCCCAGCTCCGCAGGTCCTCCTCGCTGGCGCCGGTGGCGGCGGCGAATTTGTCCCAGTCTGTCTTGTTGAGGGTGAGCACCTCGGTGGACTTGGCGGTGGGGAAGAGCTTGACGCTCCCCTCCTCGCTGAAGGCCCCCTCGTCCAGGTAGGCGGAGACATAGCTGTCCCGCTCCTCCTCGGTGAGGTACTGGCTCAAGTCGGCGGCCATCCCCCGGCGGTTGATCTCGTAGGCGGTGTCGGCGTAGGCGGCAAAGACGTCGGGCACCTCTTCGGCGCCGACTTTCTTGTCGATGGCGTCCATCACCTTGGCGGTGAGGTCGTTGACGCTGCCCTGGCTGTAGGCCTGGACCACGATCCCCTTTTCGGCCCCCACCGACTCGTTGAACTCGGTGACCATCTCGTCAAACATCTGCTTCTGGGCGCCGTTGTAGTAGTGCCAGATGGAGATGGAGATGGAGACCGGGCTGTCCTTTTTCAGGCCGTGGTTTTTGTCCTTGCAGCCGGTGAAGAGCCCCAGGGAGGCCAGGGCGACGCTCAGCACCAAAGCCACTGCCCGCAGGCCGCGTCGGGAACGACAATTTCCTTGTTTTGACACAGTACTCTCTCCTCTCGGCGGGGCGGGGCGCTCCCACCCGGACACAGCGCCGGTTCCGCTCGTCCCTGCCCAGCGGGCAGAGACAGCCGATTTTTCTATTATCATATCATCATCTTCCAATCTTTACAATTGGAAGTGGCCATTTATAGACAAAATTTGTTGTGTTTCCACCAAAAAAAGCCGGCCTTTGCGTTCGCAAAGGCCGGCGAGCGGGCGGTTTTGGACCGCCCCTAGCACAGCAGCAATTGGCAGATGCGGGCCGCCCCCTTGAGGAGGGCGACCTCCTCCTTGTTCCAGTAGCGCCGGGCGCCGTTGACCTCGGCCCCCAAAAGGCCCAGGCGCTCGCCGCCGCTGACGCGGCACTGCAGCACCGCCCGGGCCCCCCGCGCCCGGCAGAAGGCGGCAAAGCGGGGGGCACTCTCCGCGGCGGCCGCCGCGTCGGGGCAGTAAAGCAGCCCGGCGGCCGGGTCGTAGTAGGGCTGCAACTCCTCCCGGTCGAGAAGGGCGGGCGCCGCCGGCCCCTCGGGGAGATCGGCGGCCACCCCGGGGGCCGTCCAGACGTGCAGGGGGATCTCCCCCTTCCAGACAAAGTAGGTGCGGTGAGCGCCCAGGGCATCCCCCAGATCGGCCAGCACCCGGCGCACCCCCTCCTCCGGGGTGGGGGCGGCCGTCGCCCGCTCCAGCAGCCGCCCCAGGCAGAGGGGGCAGCCGACCTCCCCCTTTGCGCCCCCGCCGAGGGGGGCGGCGGGGTTCCCGGCGGCCATCCGGTAGCGGTCCTTCCCCGCCCGCTTGGCCTCGTACATGGCCCGGTCGGCGGCGGCAAAGAGGGCCTCGTAGCTGGCGCCGTCCCTGGGCCAGAGGGCGACGCCGATGCTCCCCCGCACCGAGAGGCCCCGGCGGGAGGGCAGTTCCCGCTCCAGCAGCTGGCAGAGGCGCTCCACCGTCTCCCCCACCACCGGCGCGGCGGCGTCCTTCATAAAGACCACGAACTCGTCGCCCCCCACCCGGCCCACGATGTCGGTGGCGCGAAAGTTGGCCTGCAGCCGGGCGCTGACCTCGGTGAGGACCGCGTCGCCAAACTGGTGGCCGTAGCGGTCGTTGACCCCCTTGAAGTCGTCCAGGTCGATGAGCAGCAGGGCGCCGGAGCCGCCCCGGCAGGGGCTCTGCAGGTAGCCGTCCACCGCCTCGGCGGTGGAGAGCTTGTTGTAGAGCCTTGTCATGGGGTCGCGGCAGCAGCGGGAGCGCAGCTTCTGGGTCTCCCTTTTGTGGGCGCTGATGTCCCGCAGCACCCCCAGCACGCAGGTGCGGCCCCCCGGGCCCTCCACCGGTGCACCGGAGGCCGAAAACCAGCCCCCCTCGTGGCCGGGGAAGGCCCGTCCCTCCAGCTGCACTTCGGCGGGGCCGGCGCTCTCCCCCCGGCAGATGGCGGCAAAGGCCGCGGTCCCAGGGCAGCCGCTCTCTTTCAGGGCGGCCAGATAGCCCTCCGCCCGCCAGATGCCGCCCCCCGCCCGACCGGGGCGGCGGTCGCAGAAGGTCATCACGTCCTCCGCCCCGTCGTACTCGAAGGCCAGCCCGTCGGTGCAGCGCAGCAGCACCTGCCGCCGCTCCCGCTCCCCCTCCAGCTCCCGCTGCATCTGCCGCCAGCGGCCGACGTCCAGGCAGAAAAACCGCCAGCGGCGCGGGGCCTCCAGCACCCCGCACCAGCGCAGCCAGCGCAACTGGCCCGCCGGGGTGTAGCAGGGAAAATCGGCCTGCACCCGCCCCGCCCGCCGGGCCCGGGCCAGTTTGCGGGCGGCCAACCGCCGCCCCTGGGCCCCCAGGAAAAACCAGGGGTCCTCTCCCTGGGCGCGGGCAAAGGTCTCCGGCGCGCAGTCTAGCAGGGCCAGAAATCCGCCGTCGGGCGACCAGTGGGCCCTGGCCTGTCCCAGCTGCAGCCGGACCAGCCCCCCCTTGACCCCCCGGGCAGCCGCCGCCAACAGCGCCTCGCCGCTCATCCTCTCGTTCACCCGATCTCCTCCTTTTGCTGTGAACGCCCAACTGGGTCTCCTTCCCAATATAGTCAGAGGAGCTGTAAAAATATGGCGTTTTTTGTCCCTCGACCGCCCCCGTGCGGAGACGGCGGACCGCTGCCGCCGGCCCCGCCCAGATCCCTGGCGGACGCCGGGGAACAGGGGCGCCTTTCCGCCCTGCGGCGGCTTGGGCGGCAGGGGGGACGGGTTGGGCCCTCCCCTTTCTCCCCTTTCTCCCCTTTCTCCCCTTCCCCCCCTTCCCGCCGACCCCCATCCCGCTGCGGCCGGGCGGGAAGAGACGGCAAAAAGGCGCGGGGGAGCGTTGCCGCTCTCCCGCGCCGGGGCCGCATATCAAACAGGCCTGTCTAAAAGGTGAGGCCGGGCTGGACGGCCCGGAGCTGGGGCTCCACCGCCCGCACCTGTTCGTGGGTGAGGAAGGGGCGCTCCAGCAGGGGGAGGTGCCGCTGCCGGGCGCAGGCGGGGGTGCGAAAGAAGTTGAGCCGGTAGCGGGGCAGCGGGGGCAGCTGCCCCGCCAACTCCACCAGCGCCCCGGCGGTGAGCCCGGGGTAGAGGGTGGTCCGCGCCTCGCAGGGGATCCCCTTCTCGGCCAGTTGGCAGAGGGTCTCGCGGGTGGCGTCGTACCCCTGTTCGGGGGGGACGCCGCACACCTGGAGGTACTGTCGGCGGGGGGCCTTCCAGTCGATGGCCAGGTAGTCGCAGAGCCCCGCCTCCGCCAGGGCCAGCACCCGCTGGGTCTGGCGGCCGTTGGTGTCCAGCTTGACCCGGTAGCCCATGGCCTTGAGGGCGGCCAGAAACTCCTCCAGATCGGGCTGGAGCAGCGGTTCCCCGCCGCTGACCACCACCCCGTCCAGCAGCCCCTGGCGCTTTTTCAAAAAGGCCTCCACCTCCCCTTCGGGCAGGCAGTCGCCGGGGCCCAACAGGTCGCGGTTGTGGCAGTAAAAGCAGTCGGTGTCGCAGCCGCGGGTGAAGAGGACGCAGGCCAGCACCCCGGGGAAGTCGATGGTGCTGGTGCGCTGGATGCCGGCGACCCTCACTGGGCGGCCGCCCCGGAGAGCTCGCTCTCTTTGATGACGTACTTGACCCGCTGGCGGTACTCCTCCTTCTTGCCCTTGTGGAAGTTCTGCACCGGGCGGAGGTAGCCCACCACCCGGCTCCACACCTCGGTGGCGGCGCCGCAGTCGGGGCAGCTGTACACCTCGCCGCTGATGTAGCCGTGCTCGGGGCAGACCGAGAAGGTGGGGGTCAGGGAGAGGTAGGGCAGCTTGTAGTTGGTAAAGGCCTTTTGCAGCAGGGCCTTGGCCACCTCGATGTCCCGGATCTGCTCGCCCAGGTAGAGGTGGAGCACCGTGCCGCCGGTGTACATGCACTGCAGGTCGTCCTGCAGGTCGAGGGTCTCGAAGATGTCGTCGGTGTAGCCCACCGGCAGCTGGGTGGAATTGGTGTAGTAGGGCACCTCCTCCCCGGCGGTGAGGATGTCGGGGTAGCGGTCCCGGTCGAGCTGGGCCAGGCGGTAGCTGGTCCCCTCGGCGGGGGTGGCCTCCAGGTTGTAGACGTGGCCGGTCTCCTCCTGGAAGCGGGTGATGACCTCCCGCATGTGGCCCAGCACCCGCAGGGCGAACTGCTGGCCCTCGGGGGCGGTGATCTCGCAGCCCAGGAAGTTGCGACAGGCCTCGTTCATCCCCACCAGGCCGATGGTGTTGAAGTGGTTGAACCAGTAGGAGCCGGTGCGAGCCTTGACCTCTTTGAGGTAGTGGGCCGAGTAGGGGTACATCCCGTTTTCGGTCTGCTTTTCAATGGTCTTGCGCTTGATCTCCAGGCTGTTCTTGGCCAGTTCCAGCAGCCCGTCCAGCCGCTGCATCAGGTCCTCCTCGTCCTGGGCCAGGTAGCACAGCCGGGGCAGGTTGAGGGTGACCACCCCAATGGAGCCGGTCATGGGGTTGGAGCCGAAGAGGCCGCCGCCCCGCTTGCGCAGCTCGCTGGTGTCAAGGCGCAGCCGGCAGCACATGGAGAGGGCGTCCTCGGGGGAGAGGTCGGAGTTGATGTAGTTGGAGAAGTAGGGGATGCCGTACTTGCAGGTGATCTCCATGAACTTGTCCACCACCGGGCTCTGCCAGTCAAACTCCTTGGTGACGTTGATGGTGGGGATGGGGAAGGTGAAGACCCGGCCGTGGCGGTCCCCCTCCATCATCACGTCGCAGAAGGCGGTGTTGAGCAGGTCCATCTCGGCCTGAAAGTCGCCGTAGCAGGCGTCCATGGGCTGGCCGCCGATGACCACGCACTCGTCCTTGAGGGTGGAGGGGACCACGATGTCGAAGGTCAGGTTGGAGAAGGGGCACTGAAAGCCCACCCGGGTGGGGACGTTGAGGTTGAAGATGAACTCCTGCAGCGCCTGTTTCACCGAGGCGTAGTCCATGTGGTCGTAGCGGATAAAGGGGGCGCAGTAGGTGTCAAAGGAGGACCAGGCCTGGGCGCCGGCCGACTCGCCCTGGGTGGTGAAGGTGGAGTTGACGATCTGCCCCAAAAAGGAGCGCAGGTGCTTGGCCGGGCCGCTCTCCACCTTTCCGGGCACCCCGCCAAAGCCCTGCATCAGCAGCTGGCGCAGGTCCCATCCGGCGCAGTAGGGGCCGAAAAAGCCCAGGTCGTGCAGGTGCAGGTCCCCCGAGGTGTGGGCGCGGCGGATCTCCTCGGGATAGATCTCGTGGAGCCAGTACTGCTTGGTAAAGGCCTCGCGGATGTAGTTGTTCATCCCGTTGATGGACTTTTGGGTGTTGGCGTTCTCCTGGATCTTCCAGTCCATGTCGTCCAGGTACTGGGAGAACATGTCGATGGTAGCGCCGATGAGGGCGTTGGCCTCCCGCGCGCCCTGGCGCTTCTCCCGGTAGAGGATGTAGGCCTTGGCGGTGCGGGCGTGGCGGTTTTCGATGAGGACCTTTTCCACCATGTCCTGCACCTCCTCCACGTCCAGCACGCCGGTGCGGGACGTGGCCATCTCCACCACCTGGCGGGAGAGCTCCTCCGCCCGCTGCCAGTCGTCTCCCCCTACGGCGGCGGCCGCCTTGAAGATGGCCCAGGTGATCTTCTCCGGATCAAAGGGGACAATGTCCCCGCTGCGCTTGCGAATCGACTCGATCATCGTATTGTGTCCTCCCATCAAAGTGGTTTCAGAAAACCGCTGGAGACGCCCAGAGCGCTGAAAAGCCCCTGCCGGCCAAAGGGCAGGGGCGCGACAAAGGTCACTCACCAGAGCCCGCTTGACGCCATACACCGTGGCAGCGCGCGCACAGCGGGCAGGTATTCCGGCTCGGATTCCACGCGCGCCCCGCCTTCCCAGCTCCCGGGGAGCCAGTGGCAGTTGGGGCGCGCTCTCTCCTTACGGCGGCGGGACCGCGCGGGCTTTTCACCCGTCTTCCCTGTTGCCGCCCGGCCCGATGACAGGCCGGGCACCCGCGTGCTTTCGTTTCCATATCTAGTTTGATTCTGAAACAGATTGGTCAAATCATACTACATCTTGTGCACCCAGTCAACCGTCATTTCGCCGATATTGCGGCGATAAAGTGCCACAACAAGCGCGTTTTGAGAGGGGGCCCGAAGCGCCGAGGCGCATGGAGAAGCCCTCGACGGGGTTTGGGCAGAGCGTCGGGGGGAAAGGCCCATTTCACCCCGCCCCAACCAGGGGGCAGCCGCTTCCCTCCCACAGGGGCGCCGGGTGGACCCCCCGCCCGGCGGAAAAGGGAAAACGGGTGCAGGGGCCGGGCGGGCCGCCAGATGACAGGAGAATCCGCCGCCTGCAACCCAAAGAGCCGAAAGGCCCCGCCGGTCTTTGGGTGCGATCTCCCCTTCGCGCCTCCCACAAAAGGAGACGGACACCCGCCTCCGCTCCGCCGGCCCTCTTGAAAGAGAAGACCGACGCCCCCTGCAGGGAAGCAAGCCCCCCTTCCCGGCGGCGACAGGGGACCGAGCCGCAGACGACCCCGCTCCCCGCCCCGGGGCAAGAGGGTCCCCTACTCCAGACGCCGCTCCGGCCCACGCCCCGGAGCGGATGGTATGGAAGTTCTCCCGGCAGAAAAGGGAAAACGGGTGCAGGGGCCGGGCGGGCCGTCAGATGACAGGAGGAGCTGTCGCCCCTCCGCCCTGGCCCCCTTGACAGAGAAGTCCGCCGCCCCCGCCGGCCGCAGAGGCGACTGCAAGGGCCTTTGCTCCCCGGCGGTGGCAGGGGATCCCCGCCCCGGGGCGAGGGTCCCCTACTCCAGACGCCGCTCCGGCCCCTCGCCCCGAGGGTGGGCGGTACGCAGGTTCTCCCGCGCCGAGCGAAAGAGGCCGCCCATCACCTGGCCCATCAGGCGGCGGGTGTCCTCATCCACATTTTTGAGGGACTGCAGCACCGCCCCGGCGCTGTGCAGCCAGTCGCCGGAGAGCTCGCCCACCGTCTTGGCCTGGGTGCCCGCCAGCAGCTGGTAGAGGGTGTCAAAGAAGGTGGCCCGCTCCTCCCTGCTCATCCCGGCCACCCAGTCCTTGAGGGTCTTGTCGATGAACTTGCTGCTGGCGCTCACCTCGTCGAGGCAGACAAAGCCGGGGCCCTTCACCTCCCAGGAGTAGAGGTCGTGCTGCATCAGCCCCACCTGGCCGCTGTGGACCACCGTGTAGGCCTCCTCGTGTTCCAGCAACATCCCCACCACCGAGGACTGGGGCAGGTAGGTGTGCACCCGCTCCCGCACCGCCCGGTAGCCCGGGCCCTCCAGCACCCCGCCGTCAAAGCCGGGGCCGTCGTTGTTCTGCACCCAGAGCAGCCGCTCTTGCACTGGGGCCGGGGCGAAGGCGGCGGCGTAGACGGCCAGGTTGCCCCCCTTGGAGTGGCCCCCCACCCGCCAGGTCGCCGGCCCCCGCTCCACCGCTTGGCAGAGGTAGGAGACCGCCTCCCTCTGGGCGGGCACCGGGGTGGCAAAGCCCATGTTAAAGTCCTCTTTCCAGCCCACCAGGGTGTTGTCGGTCCCCCGGAAGGCGGCGAATCCGGTGCCGTCGCCGGGCAGGGCGCAGAGGGCGGAAAACTGCTTTTGCTCGTCGGCGTCCACGTCGTTGACATAGCCCCAAAGGGGCATCTCGCCAAAGCGGGCGCTGGCAGCCAGGGCCCGCAGCAGGTCGCGGTCGCGCGCCCACATGGCCTCCGTCTGGCGGGCAAAGGCCGGGGAGAGGAGCCGCTCCGCCGCCCGGCGCAGGGGAATCGCTCCCCCCTCCCCCAGCGGGGGGACCACCCCGTCAAAGGGGACGTAGGACAGCCGGCAGAGGATGAGGTCGTCCACGCAGGTAAAGGGCGCCTGGTCAAAGCGCAGGTCGCCCCGCCATTCCAGATAGTCAAAGATGTTGGCCAATGTATCCACCCTCCCCGCGCCCCACGCCACATCTCTCTCCGGCGCGGGGCGCGCTTTCTGCCTTTCATTATACCCCTTTTGGCGCCCTTTTCCAAACAGAGGGGCGGCGGGGGGAGGACGGCAGTGGATTTTCATTGCCTTTTTTGCAGTTTTCGACTATGATGAACGTATCTTTACAGTTTTGACATATTTTATCCTTTGATTTTTGATTCTTGATTTTATTCTTTGCCCTGCGGGGCGGCGGAGGGATCACATGCGCTGGGACATCGCGCCGGAATGCGTTTCGGCAGTCATACTGCTCATCATCTGGGGGTATTCCCGCCGGGGCAGCCCGCTGCCCAGCTTAAAAAACCGGGTGTTTCAGGGCTGCCTGATCGTCACCTTTTTGGCGGTGTCCACCAACATCCTCTCTACCCTGCTGCTGATGCGCCCCGACCTGGTCCCCCAGTGGCTGGTCTGGGGGGTGACCACCCTCTATTTTGTCTGCACCCCCTTGATGGGGCTGGCCTATTTCCTCTACTCGGCCGCCATCCTCTGCAAGGGGCAGCCCATGTTGCGCTGGGTCTTTGCCGGGGGAATCGCCCCCGGCGCCCTCTACGCCCTGCTGGCCCTGGCCGACCCCCTCACCGGCAAGCTCTTCTCCATCACCCCCGAGGGCGGCTACCGGCAGGGGGAGTGGATCGCCCTGACCTACCTGCTCTTTTACGCCTACTGCGCCGCCAGCATCCTGCTGGTGCTGCGCTTTCGCCGGGCGGTGGAGCGCTCGACGAGGACCATCCTCCTCTCCTTCCCGGCGGTGGCCTTCGTCGTCATTTTGGTGCAGCAGTTCTACCCCACCGTCATCCTATCGGGCTCGGCGGCGGCCTGCGCCCTGCTCATCATCTACCTGCACCTGCAGAACAAACAGATGTCTCTGGACTCCCTCACCGGCGCGCCCAACCGGCAGGAGCTGGTCAACCTCATCGACCTGCTCCTCTTTGAAAAGCGGCTGCCCACCTTCACGGTGGCGGTCCTCTCCCTGCGGGACTTCAAACAGATCAACAGCCGCTTCGGCCAGTCGGTGGGGGACCTCTTTTTAAAAGAAGTCTGCGGCTGGCTGCAGCGGCTGGCGGGGGAGAAAAACGTCTTTCGCTTCGGCGGGGACGAGTTCGCCGTCCTCATCCGCGACGGCGGGCGGGAGGAGGTGGGCCGGGTGCTGGGGGCCATTCGGGAGCGGATGGCCCTGCCCTGGCGGGCGGGCAACTACCTGCGCCCCCTGTCCTGGGCCATGGGGGTGGTGCAGTACCCCAACAGCGCCGACACCGCCGAGGGGTTGGCCGGCGGGATCGCCTACGCCGTCTCCCAGGCCAAGCGCCGGCCCGGCCGCAACATCTGCTACTGCGGGCCCGCCATGCTGGGGGAGATCCGCCGCCGGGAGCAGGTGTTGCAGGCGGTGAAGCGGGCCTGTTCCCAGGGTGCTTTCTCCCTGCGCTACCAGCCCATCTACGACGTGTCCAGCGGCCGCTTTCTCTACGCCGAGTCGCTGATGCGCATCGAGGGCACCCCCGCCGACCCGGTCTCGCCGGCGGAGTTCATCCCCCTGGCCGAGGAGACCGGCGACATTGTGGAGCTGACCTACCAGGTGTTGGAGCGGGTCTGCCGCTACCTGCTCTCCCTCGGGGAGCGGGGCATCTCGGTGGAGGGGGTGCACGTCAACTTCTCGGCGGTGATGTTCGGGCAGCCGGGGGTGGTGGAGCGGGTGCGCCGGATCATCGGGGACAGCGGCGTCCCCTTCTCCCAGATCGTGATCGAGTTCACCGAGACCGCCCTGGCCGAAACGCCGGAGCTGGTGGGCGAATTCGCCCGGGAGATGCGGCAGATGGGCATCCGCCTGGGGCTGGATGACTTTGGCACCGGCTACTCCAACTTGAGCTCGGTGCTGGCCCTCCCCTTCGACACCGTCAAACTGGACAAGAGTCTCGTCTGGGCGGCAGTGGAACAGGAGAACACCGCCGTCATGGTCCGGGCCCTGACTGAAATTTTTCACCGCATGGGAATGCGGGTGTTGGCCGAAGGGGTGGAGGACGAGGTGCAAAACCGCTTTGTCCTCGACTGCGGCATCGAGCTGATCCAGGGCTTCCTCTACGCCCGCCCCCTCCCCGGGGAGGAGGCCGCCGCCCTCCTGGCCGCCGAACCCCCCGCCCGCTAAAAACAGCTTCAAGAGCGAGAGCGCCCGCCCCCTGTAAAAGGGGGGCGGGCGCTCTTTTCTGCGCGCTTATCGGCGGGGCGGCCGTTCCTCCAGGGCCCAGATGGCCCGGGAGCGGCGAAAGAGGAGGCAGGTGCCCACCCCCAGCGCCGCCAGGAAGAAAAAGAGGAGGGCGGCCCCCGCGCCCTTCCCCTCGCCAAAGAGAATATGCAGGGGGCTGCCGGCGGGCTGGGCGGCCATCAGGGGCTCGCAGACCCCGTCCACCAGGGCGCCCCCGGCCAGATAGCCCAGGGGGATGGTGAAGAACTGCAGGGCGTTTCGCACCGAGTAGACCCGGCCCTGCATCTCCACCGGGATGTGCAGCCGCAGCAGCACGTCCAGGTTGGCGTTCATGGCGGGGATGCAGAGCCACCCCAGCACCGCCCCCAGGCACCAGACCGGCAGCCCCCGCCCCAGGGAGAGGAGGAGGTTTTCGGTGCTCATGGAGAAGAGGAGGGCCCCCACGATCACCCGCACCCGGCTTTTGGGGGCCGGGGCGAGGGAGACCGCGGCGCTGCCCGCCAGGTTGGCAAGGCCGGCGCAGGTGTTCACCAGCCCCAGGACCATCTCCCCTCCTCCGGCCCGGGGGAGGAGGAGGGCGGGCAGGGCCGCATTGTACATCGAGGCGGTGAGGTTGATGGCGGCCAGAAAGAGGATGAGGTGGAGCACCCCCTCATTTTGGGCGAGGAAGGCAAGCCCCGCCTTTGCCACCTGCCAGATCGGCTCCCGCGGGCCTGTCTCGGCGGCGGTGTGGGGGAGCCGGACGGCCAGGCAGAGGGCAGCGGCGGCCACGGCGAAGGTGGCAAGGTCGACTGCGATCACCGCCCCCAGCCCCCCAAAGGCGAAGACCGCACTGGCCAGGATGGGGGCGAGCACGGTGACCAGGGAGTTGGAGAGGGCCCGCAGTCCACTCACCTGGTGATACTGCTCCCGGGGGACCAGCAGGCTGACGGCCACGTCGGAGGCGGGCTGCTGAAAGGTGTTCATCAACCCGCTCACGGCGTTGAGGAGGTAGAGGTGCCCCATGGCCAGCTGCCCGGTGCAGAGGAGGGCGAGGGCGCAGAGGGTACAGAGGGCCGCCGCGCTGTCGCACAGCAGCATGGTCTTTCGCTTGTCCCAGCGGTCGCTCAGGGCGCCGGAGAAGATGCTCAGCGCCACATAGGGGGCGTAGGAGCAGACTGAGAGCAGGCCGGTAGAGAGGGCCGAGCCCCACTGCTGGTAGGACCAGACCACCAGGGCAAAACTGGTCATGGCGCTGCCCAGGGCCGAGAGGGATTGGGTGGACCAGAGGACGAAAAAAGGCCCCAAGCCGCGATAGCGGGCTTTGATTTTTGAAAACACGATGGACTTTGCTCCTTTGTTTGGATTTCCGGCCGGGCCGGATGGCTGTTCCAAACGCGCAAAGTCCCTCTGTCGGGCGAAAAGCGTATCTTTACTACTTAATCATTTGCTCCGCACAGCGCCGCCCGACTAGCGGACCTTGCGCGGAGCTCCCTCAATGCAAAGGCGCAAAGCCAGCGCCCCCTCTCTCAAAAAATTTCCTCTATCGTACCGCCCCCCTCCCCCTTTGTCAACCGCGGCGGGGGCGGCGCATAAGCTGGGGGGCACGGCGCCGCCCTTCCGGCAAAGAGGGGCGGTGCCGCAGGACAAGGGAGGGGATCGCCGTGAGAAAGGCGGACGAGGGTCGGCGGGTGGCCATGCGGGTGTCGGGGGTGAGCATTGCGGTCAACCTGGCGCTGACGGCCTTCAAGTTGGCGGCGGGGCTGTTGGCCCGCTCGGGGGCGATGGTGTCCGACGCGGTCCACTCCGCCTCAGACGTCTTCAGCACCCTGGTGGTGATGGGGGGCATCAACCTGGCCGCCCGGCAGCCCGACCGGGACCACCCCTACGGCCACGAGCGGCTGGAGTGCGTGGCCGCCATCCTGCTGGCGGCGATCCTGGCGGCCACCGGGGCGGCCATCGGCGCCCAGGGGATCGCCCAGATGTGCGGTGGACGGGGAGAGCTGGCGACACCGGGGGTGCTGGCCCTGACGGCGGCGGTGGTCTCCATCGCGGTGAAGGAGTGGATGTTTCGCTACACCCGAAAGGCGGCCCGGCGGGTGCACTCGGGGGCGCTGATGGCCGACGCCTGGCACCACCGCTCCGACGCCCTCTCCTCGGTAGGGGCCTTTGTGGGCATTTTGGGGGCCCGGCTGGGGTGGCCGATCCTCGATCCCCTGGCCAGCGCCGTCATCTGCCTCTTCATCTGTAAAGCGGCCCTGGACATCTTTCGCGACGCGGTGGACAAGATGGTGGACAAAGCCTGCGACGCCCAGACAGTGCAGGCCATCGCCGCGGCCGTCCGCGTCCAGGAGGGGGTGGCAGGGCTGGACGAGATGCGCACCCGGCAGTTTGGGGCCCGGGCCTATGTGGACATGGAGATCGCGGTGGACGGCCGCCTCTCCCTCGAGGCTGCCCACCGAATCGCCGAGGGGGTGCACCGGGCCGTCGAGGCGGGGTTCCCCCAGGTCAAGCACTGCATGGTGCACGTCAACCCCGCCCGCCCAGGGGGCAAGGCGGGGCCGGGAGAAGGAGACGCGATTTCAGAGAGGGCGGTCCCGTTGAAACCGCCCCCTCCGGCTGTCTGCGGACAACCGGCAAAAACAGCCAGGTCCCAAGGGGAATAAAGGCAGTCGCTCCCTGCCGCCCGCAACAGGGCGGGGACCGGCCGGTGACAGCTCCCGGCCCCATCGGGCCAGGGCCGCTCCCGCCGGCATCTCCCCACAGCGCCGCGACCGGCCGCCCCGTCTCCCCCGCGCCGGTGGGGCCGGGCAGTGAAGGGCGCGGCAGAGGGGCAGGGCGGCAGGGGACCCCGCCACGTCGGGGCTGCTGGCCGCCCTGGACCCCGTCGGCCCCCGCCCGGGGAGAAGGCCGCGGGGCAAAAGGGCCCCCCTTTCCCCTGCGAAACAGTGGCGAAATACCGCCTCCCCCCGTCGGCCGACAAAAGGGGAGCAACCTGCCCTTCAAGGCAAATTGCTCCCCTGCAAACCAAATCGTCGCGCCCCCTGCCGGGGCCAAGAAATCAGGAGATGTGGATGTCGATCCCGTTGACCTGTACCCCCTCCTCGGCGCGGATGAGGATGTAGCGGACGCCGTCGATGACCCGGGTCTCCACCAGATCCCCCCGCTCGGGGTTCACCTTGACGGTGACGTCGGGGGTGGCGACCTCCAGCGCCCGGGCGTTGACCAGGTTGCGGGGGCTCAAATCCAAATCGGGGCCAAAGGCCTCGTCGTAGCGCTGGGTAAAGGTGCTCAACCGCTCCTCCGGCACCCCGCAGCCCTCCAGCACCCGCTTGACGGCGTACTTGGAGACGGCCAGGGGCTCCTCCTCTTTGCGCTCCTTGTGCGCCTCGATCATCTCGGTGAGCTGGCCCTCCACCGCCTGCACCACCTCCAGGCTGCAGTCCTCGCCCAGGCTCTCCCCCAAAAGGGACTGAAAGGTCTCCTTCTGCTCGGCGGCAGGCATGGGGATCTCCCGGTTGAAGACGGCGTCGGCAAACTCCTGGTGGTTTTCGGCGGGGTTGCGGGTGTAGTAGAGGGCGCTGTAAATGTTGGCGCTGCGGCTGTCAAAGGCGGGGAAGAGAAAGCCCAGTTCGGGGGGCGAGACCAGCCAGTCCGCCGGCCGGTTGGAGAGCTTGTTCTCGTAGATGAAATAGCTCAGGGCGGGGGTGGTGAGCTTGACCGGGCAGATGCTGCAGAGAAAATAGGTGTAGACCTGGTCGGAGGCGTCGTCCTGCCGCCCCCCGTCGGCCGCGCGGTAGGGGACGTCGTAGGTCTCGTGGGCCAGGAGGATGAGGTAGCTGCCCTCCATCGACAGGGAGGCGATGACCTTCTGCAAAAAGGCCTGCACCGCCTCCTCGTCCCCCAGACCGGAACTGCGCAGGGACATGAGCAGCCGGTGCTCCTCGCTGTCCACCACCTGCTGGGTGGCGAACTCCACATCAAAGAGGTTGCGGCCCTGGGCCCCCGAGAGGGTGCGCTTGAGGGTGGCGAGGATCTTCTCCGCCTCCTCCTCGCTCATCATCGAGAGGGGCTGGTCAAACTGGGAGACGATCTCCCGCTTCTCGTTGACATAGCAGCCCCGCAGGTGGGTGATGTTGGTCTTCTCCGGCCGGTAGCGGCGGCGAATCTCGGCGATTTCCCGTTCGGTCATGACGATCTCTCTTCCTTTCGCTCTTTCCGGGGCGGGGCGATACACCCCCGGGCCCCCTCTGCAATATCCTGTAAAAAAGGCGTCCCCCTCTGGGCGGCGCCCAACATTCTGTGGGAGTGATGCGGCAATGAAAAACATCATCTGCAATTCGCGCTGGTGCCCCGGGCCCGACGGCGGCCCCCTCTACTTTTCGGGGAGCGGGGCGACCTACGACAACCTCTGCGTCTGCGGCTACCGCACCTGCACCACCACCCTGCCCGAGGGCGGCAGCGGCTGCGACCAGTATGACCCCGCCATCCCGGTGTGGGGGCAGCAGGCCATCACCTGGGGGTATGTGCTGCGGGCGGTGGAGGCCCAGGACATCCGCCTGGCGGCCGAGTTTTGCGGCCCCAACGGGCAAACCGAGCGGCGGGAGGAGGTCATCACCCACCGGGTCTGCTACTGCTTTTGCCGGCAGATGGCGACCTTCCCCATCCCCGATTGGGCCGAGACGGTGCGCCTCTCCCTCCACTTTGCGGGAAAGACCACCGCCTGCACCTACTACGCCCCCGCGGCCTATTTCTGCTAGAGCAGCCGCACAGGGGCGGTCGGGGGCAAAGGAAGGGCCCGGAGCGCACATTGGCTCCCGGCCCTTTTTGGATGGTGCGGGAGATGGGACTTGAACCCACACTCCGAGGAACTGGCTCCTAAGACCAGCGCGTCTGCCATTCCGCCACTCCCGCACACAGGGGCACAAGGCGGCCGGCGGCCGCCTTGTGCCCCTTTATGATACCCCACATTCCCCCGCTTTGTCAATCTCCTCCCCGGGCGAAAAGAGGACCCCTTCACACGGGTTTCACATTGTGCCGATATGCTGTATAATAGCAGAAAAACAGGTGGAGGAGGGGTTTTGATGCGCCTATTGGTGGTCGATGACGAGGCGCGCATCCGCGAACTGGTGGCCAAGTACGCCCGGCACGAGGGGCACCAGGTGAAGGAGGCGGCCGACGGCGAGACGGCGGTGGCCCTCTGCCGGAGCGAGCCATTCGACATGATCGTGCTGGACGTGATGATGCCGGGGATGGACGGGTTTGCCGCCTGCCAGAAGATCCGCGCCTTCACCGATACCCCGGTGCTGATGCTCTCGGCCCGGGGGGAGGAGTTCGACCGCATCCGCGGCTTCGAGGCGGGGGTGGACGACTACGTCTGCAAGCCCTTCTCCCCCAAGGAGCTGATGCTGCGCATCGCCGCCATCGCCAAGCGGACCGCCGGTGGCGCCGAGGGAGCCAAGAAGGACATCTACACCAGCGGCGAGCTGACGGTGGACTTCACCGGCCGCCTGGTCTACGTCAAGGGGGAGCCGGTGGACCTCTCCCCCAAGGAGTACGACCTGCTCTTTTACATGGTGAAAAACCGGGGCATCGCCCTGAGCCGGGAGCGGCTGATCACCACCGTCTGGGGCTACGACTTCTTTGGGGACGAGCGGACTCTGGACACCCACATCAAGCTGCTGCGCCGCCAGCTGGGCGACTGCGCCGGGCTGATCACCACCCTGCGCGGGGTGGGCTACCGCTTTGAAGACCGCTGACCGCCCCGGGCGCCGGGGCCGGCGGCGGCTGGGCATCAAGTGGAAGCTGCTGGTCTACCTGCTCTGCTTCGTGGCGGTGATGCTGGGCTGCCTCTGGTTGTTTCAGGTGGTATTTTTGGAGAGCTTTTACAAGTCCATCAAGGAGCAAAACCTGAAGGACTGCCGGGCCCAGGTGGTGCGGCAGCTGGCCCGCCAGGAGAGCCCGGAGGACTTTCTGGCCACCCTGGCCCTGAAAGAGGGGGTGGCCGCGGCCATCTACACCACCCAGGGGCAGCTGCGCTACAGCGTGGTCACCAGCCCCGGCGAGACCATCACCCGGCTGGGGAGCAACACCATCGACCAGCTGGCCGCCCAGATCGAGGCGTCGGGGGAGATCCTCTTCGTCTCCGCCCCCCGGCTGCAGTACAAGAGCTGGATGGCAGCGGACGACGGCGGGGGCTACCTCTTCGGCAAGAGCAAGTTCCCCACCCAGCTCTCCCCGCCCGAACTGAATATCCAGCCCCGCGACAGCACCATCGACAACATCCAGACCCTGATTTTGGGGACGGCGGTCTCCCTCCCCGGCGGGGAGGAGGGCTACCTCTTTTTGAGCAGCGCCCTGACCCCGGTGAGCACCACCACCCAGACGCTGCAGGTGCAGCTCATCTACATCAGCCTGCTGCTGGTGGCCCTCTCGGCGGTGCTGGCCCTCTTCCTCTCCCGGCGGATCACCTCCCCCATCGTCAGCATCAACCAGACGGCCAGGGAGCTGGCCGAGGGCAATTACAGCGTCACCTTCCACGAGAGCGGTTACCGGGAGGCGGGCGAACTGGCCGAGACCCTCAACTACGCCGCCGGGGAGCTCTCCAAGGTGGAGCACCTGCGGCGGGAGCTGGTGGCCAACATCTCCCACGACCTGCGCACCCCCCTGACCCTGATTGCCGGCTACGCCGAGATGATGCGGGACCTTCCCGGGGAGAACACCCCGGAAAACCTCAACGTGATCTTAGAGGAGGTCAACCGGATGAGCAGCCTAGTGACCGACGTGCTCGACCTCTCCCAGCTGGAGGCGGGGGCCCAGAAGCTGACCCCCACCCGCTTCTCCCTCACCGAGCTGGGGCGGGAGACGGTGGAGCGGTTGGGGGCCCTGTTGGCCCCCCAGGGCTACCGGCTCATCTGGTCGGCCGACCGGGAAGCACAGGTGCAGGCCGACGAGAACAAGATCTACCAGGTGCTCTACAACCTGGTCAACAACGCCGTCACCTACACCGGGGCGGACAAGGCCGTCTTTGTCAGCCAGACGGTGCGGGAGGGGATGGCCTACCTGCAGGTGCGGGACACCGGCAAGGGCATCGCCCCGGACGACCTCCCCTATATCTGGGACCGCTACTACAAGCAGACCGGCAGCCACAAGCGGCCCACCGTGGGCACCGGGCTGGGGCTCTCCATCGTCAAGGGGGTGCTGGAACTGCACCAGCTGCCCTACGGGGTGGAGAGCAGCTCCGCCGGCACCACCTTCTGGTTCGCCATCCCCCTGGCAGAGGGGGAGGCCCCCTCGGCCGGCAGGTAGGGGCGGGCGGCACCCTGCGAAGCGGGTCCTTTGCCGGAAGGCGGGCTCCGCTCGCACTCCGCCCGGTTTCCCCCAAATCCTCCCGCCGGGAGCGGCCCCCCTCCAGCCCCAAAACGGCCCTGTCAAAACGGGCCGTTTTTTCATTTTTTGCGCCAATCTGCCCAGGTGGGGACCGCTGGGTTTGGCCAAGCCGCCAAAATCGTTGGAAACGCCGGCTTTGTTGGGGGAAAACAGTTGTCAAATCGGCCAAATGCGCTATAATCAGAGATGTGAAAAAACGGTTCGACAAAAAGGGGGAAGCCCCCCTGCCGCCGGGCTGAAAGGAGTGCGATGGCATGAAGAAAAAGGGAGTTCTCAACGCCCAACTGGCGGGGTATATCGCCGGGCTGGCCCACAAGGAGTGCTTTATGATCACCGATGCGGGGATGCCCATCCCCAAAGGGGTGCCGGTGGTGGACCTGGCGGTCTGCGGCGGGGTGCCCACCTTCCGCCAGGTGATGGACGCGGTCCTGGGCGAGGTGGCGGTGGAGCACTACACCGTGGCCAAAGAAATCGGCGAGCACAACCCGGTGATCTGGTCCTATATTCAGGAAAAATTGCCGGGGGTCAGCCACGAGATGATCGACCATGTGGACTTAAAGGAGATGTCCCAGCAGATCAAGTTTGCCGTGCGCACCGGGGAGTTCACCCCCTACCCCAATGTGATCTTGCAGGCGGCAGTGGTCTATTGAGGGCGGCGTCACCCTTCGAGTTGGGGCCAAACAGCAGCGTGCTGTTTGGCCCTTTCTTTTTGCGCACCCGGCAAAATGTGCACCCAAATGGGGGAACGCGGTGTATTGAGGGGTGAAGAGCTTTTGGAGAGGAGGGAGTCGTCTTGAAGGAGAACGAACTGATCGCCCGGCTGCAGGCGGGCGACGCCACGGCGCTAAAGGCGGTGGTCTACCAGTACGGCGGCTACGTCTACACCGTCGTCAAGGCGGTGCTGGGAGGGCGGATGGCCGAGGAGGACATCGAAGAGGTGGCCGCCGACGCCTTCGCCAACCTCTGGCGGGTGGCCGAGCGGCTGGACGGCCGCCCCGGGGGACTGAAGGCCTACCTGGCCGCCACCGCCCGCAACCTGTCCAGGAATAAACTGCGGCGCTTCACCCCCGGCCTTCCCCTGGAAGAGGGGGTGGAGGACCCCGAGCTGGACACCCCAGCCGCCCAGTTGGAGGCCAGAGAACAGGCCCGATTGCTGCGGGAGGCCCTGGACGAGCTGGAGGAGCTGGACCGGGAGATCCTCGTTCGCCACTACTACTTCTACCAGCGGGTGAGCGAGATCGCCCGCCTGCTGGGGCTCAACACCAATACCGTCAAGAGCCGGCTGCTGCGGGGGCGCAAGGCCCTGCAAAAGAAGCTGGCAGAAAGGGGGATCGATCACATTGAAGCTGTCTGATTGGATGGACCTCCTCCCGGCGGAGGAGATGGTGCACTTGATCCGGCAGGAAGAGGAGCCACCCCTGGACGCCATCTGGGCCAAGGCACAGCGGCGGGCCGAGCGGGCGAGAAAAGCCGCAAAGAAACCCGCCAAGCGCTGGAAGCGGACCCTTCTCATCGCCGCAGCCATCTGTGTGGCGGCGGCGGGGACCGCCCTGGCAGCGGCGATCTTTCGCTGGAACCAGCCGTTGGTGGAGCAGTACAACCCGCCCGAGACCATCCGCGAGGGGCTGATCCAGACCGGCAAAGATTTAAACTACCGGGTGGAGCACGACGGGGTAGCCGTCACCTTTCAGCAGGTGATTGGGGACGAGAATGAGATTCAAGTGCTCTTTCAGGTGGAAAGTCTGGATGGGCAGGGCTGGAAAGGCGGTTTTCGCACCGTCGATTTCTTCCTGGACGGAGTGAGCCCCGACTACAGAGTATGTCAGATGGGGGGCTGGCAGACTGTCGGCGACACCTCGCAGGGGGACAAACAGCGCGGTGCGGCGGTGCAGGACTTCGCACTCTTCATCAACCCTGTCACCTCGATCGACGGGCGGGTCATCACTGTGCGGGTAAAGGATTTTTTCCGTGAAGACTCCTACACTCTACAGCGGGCGGGGATTGACTGGCAAACCGCCTCTCCCGACATTGCCGAAACCTGGCAGGCCTCTTTCCGGGTAGATTACAGTCTGCTCACCAAAACTGATACCTATTATCCCAACAAACCAGTGAAAGTAGGTGATACTTGGACCCTCCACCAAATCTCCATCTCCCCCCTATCGGCGAAAGTTGTGTTGCTTCCCCCTTCTGAAAACGCTATCTTTGACCCTGCCAATGAGGGAATCGACTTTGACGATGAAGACTTCACGGCGTGGGAGGCCAGTGAAATTGTCTACTACATGGATGATGGGTCGGTGCGCGTTCTCAACACCCGCGGCTCTTCAGCTGGTATAGGAGGCGATGATGCCGTCTTCCTTGGCAGACCCTACTGGGCCATCGACACCAGCCAGATCCGGGCCATCGCCGTTGGGCCCATGACCAAAATCAACGGCATCACCTTCTACGAGCCCAGAGAGAATCCGGAGGACTACCCCATCCACTATTTCTTAAAGTAGCCACCCAGCACCCCAAGAGCCCGGCGCAAAGTTTGCGCCGGGCTCTTCCCTTTTGCCCGCACCGGCAAAAGGCACAGAAAAAGCTGGGTATCCGGGGGCATATCGCCGGTTCTCGCGGCAGCGGTTGCTTTTCCCCATCCCGGCTTTTATAATGAATTTTGCATTGACATTTTAAAAAGAGGAGTGCCAAGATGTTAAAGAAGTTCATCGGCTATTACAAACCGCAAAAAAAGCTCTTTTTTGCGGACATGCTCTGCGCCCTGGTGGTGGCGGTTTGCGACCTCTTCTACCCCATGATCACCCGCAGCATCATCCAGGACTACGTGCCCAACAAAAACCTGCGGCTGATCGTCGTCTGGGCCTCGGTGCTGCTGGGCATCTACCTGCTCAAGGCCGGGCTCAACTACTTCATCCAGTTCTACGGCCACGTGATGGGGGTGCGCATTCAGGCCCACATGCGAAGGGACGTCTTCACCCACCTGCAAAAGCTGCCCTTCTCCTACTTTGACGAAAACAAGACCGGCGTCATCATGTCCCGCATCCTCAACGACTTGATGGAGGTGACCGAGCTGGCCCACCACGGGCCGGAGGACCTGTTCATCTCCCTGATCATGCTGCTGGGCTCCTTCATCATCCTCTGCGGCATCAACGTCCCCCTGACCCTCATCGTCTTTGCCCTGCTGCCCGTCGGCGTCTTTCTGGTGGCCAAACTCCGCACCCGGATGAACCACGCCTTCCGCGTCACCCGGGAAAAGACCGGCGAGGTCAACGCCGAGCTGGAAAACAGCATCTCCGGCATCCGAGTGGCCAAGGCCTTCACCAACAAGGAGGGGGAGATCCGCAAGTTCGAGCACCGCAACGGGGAGTTCGTGGAGGCCCGCTCCAACGCCTACAAGGTGATGGGCCAGTTCTCGGCCAGCACCAACTTCTTCACCGACGCCCTCAACTTCACCGTCCTCATCGCCGCGGCCTGTTTCCTCTTCGCCGGGGCCATCACCGTGGGGGACTTTGTGGCCTACCTGCTCTACGTCTCGATGTTCCTAAACCCCATCCGCCGGCTGCTGGCCTTTGTCGAGCAGTTCCAGGAGGGGATCACCGGCTTCAAGCGCTTTTGCGAGATCATGGACCAGCCCGAGGAGCGAGACGACCCCGGCGCCGTCCCCATGGGCGACGAGGAGGCCCGGGGCGACATCTCCTTTGAGGGGGTGCGCTTCTCCTACGACAACAACACCCAGATCCTGCGGGACATCGACCTGCACATCGGCAGCGGCAAAACCCTGGCCCTGGTGGGCCCCTCGGGCGGCGGCAAGACCACCCTCTGCCACCTGTTGCCCCGCTTCTACGAGCTGGACGACGGCTCGATCCAAATCGGCGGGCGGGACATCCGCCAGTACACCCGCCACTCGCTGCGCGAACACATCGGCATCGTACAGCAGGACATCTTCCTCTTCACCGGCACCATCCGCGACAACATCGCCTACGGCAAGCTGGGGGCCACCGACGAGGAGATCGTGGAGGCGGCCAAGCGGGCCAACCTGCACGACTTCATCCTCTCCCTGGACGACGGCTACGACACCTATGTGGGCGAGCGGGGAGTCCGCCTCTCGGGCGGGCAGAAACAGCGCATCTCCATCGCCCGGGTCTTTTTGAAAAACCCGCCCATCCTCATCCTGGACGAGGCCACCTCCGCCCTGGACAACGCCACCGAGCACCTGATCCAGGAGTCGCTGGGCGAGCTGTCCCAGGGGCGGACCACCCTGGTGGTGGCCCACCGGCTCTCCACCATCAAGAACGCCGACGAGATCGTGGTCCTCACCCCCGAGGGCATCGCCGAACAGGGCAACCACCGCCGGCTGCTGGAACAGGGCGGCATCTACGCCGAACTCTATAACTCCCAGTTCGCCGAATAGCGGCACAAAAAAGAGCCCCCCTCCCCTGGCACCAGGGGAGGGGGGCTCTTTTCAAGGGAGGACGACTCTACATCTCCCGAAAGCCCTTGCCGACGATGGTGGTGGCGTTGGAGATGAGCATAAAGGCGTGGGCGTCGGCGTTTTTGACGTAGTTGCGCAGGGCGGCCGCCTGCATCCGGCTCATCACCGAGAGGATGACCCAGTGGGGCTTGTCGGTAAAGGCCCCCTTGGCCTGCCAGATGGTGGCCCCCCGGTGGAGGTTTTTGTTGATGAACTCGCAGACCTCCTCCGGGTGGGTGGTGACGATGGTGAAGCTCTTTTTCATGTTGATGTTCTCGATCACCATGTCCACCAGGAAGGACTTCATCACCAGGCCCACGATGGAGTAGAGCCCGGTCTGAATGTCGAAGACAAAGAGTGCCGAGAGGGCGATGACCGCGTCGCTGAGGAGGAGGGCCTTGCCGATGTTCAACCGGGTGAACTTGCGCATGATCATGGCCAGGATGTCGGTGCCCCCCGAGCTGGCATCGATGTTGAAGAGGATGGCCGACCCCACCGCCGGCAGGGCTGCGGCGAAGATGAGCTCCAGCATCTTCTGGTCCGTCAGGGGTCCGGCCAGGGGGAAGATGTACTCCAGCCCCTGGGTGAGCCCGGCGAAGAGCAGGCTGCAATAGACGGTCTTGAAGCCAAACCCCCGGTCGAGAAAGACAAAGCCCAGCACCAGAAAGAGGAGGTTGAAGATGGTGTTCCAGGCGCCGGGGCTGAGAAAGGAGAAGACCTGCCCCAGCACCACCGAGAGGCCGCTGACCCCGCCGAAGGAGAAGTGGTTGGGGAATTTAAAGAAGTAGGTCCCCACCGAGACCAGGACGGTGCCAAAGGTCATCAACAGAAAATCGGTCGCTTTTTTCTTCATGAAAATTGCCTCCCGCTGCGGGGGCGTCGCTGCCGCGGCCCCGAATTTGCGGTATCAGTATACCACAACCAAATCCTTTTGCAACCGCCATTCTCCCCGCTGCAAAGCCATTTCCGCCCGTTTCTCTCCCCCGGGAGGGCGACGGCTGAAAGCCGGTTTCCTGCATCCTGCACCGCCTCCCGCATTCTCCCTTTTCGCCAAAAAAACGCGCTCTATTTTGGGCGATCTGTTTTTTGAATCTGCATTTATCCCCTCTGAAAATTTTTTTGGTTTTTTGCTGCGGGGGCGCAAAAAGCGGGCGGGACAGCCCTCTTTTCCGGCTGTCCCGCCCGTTTGCAGCGAGGGGCGGCGGCCTGCCCGGCCCCGCGCCCTGCCTGCACACCCGCTATTTTTGCACCAGGGGGGCGCTGGCGCTCCCCGCCTCGGCGGGGGTCACGTCGCCCCCGACGATGGTGTTTTTGTAGAGAAGGAGGTGGACGTACTCCGCCGGGGTCCCCTTCTCGGCAGTCTTTTGGTAGCGATAGCGCTTGAGGGTCTTGCCCGCGTACTTCTTCAGGTCGAACCCCGCCTGCTTTTGCAGCTCGTTGTAAGCGGTATAGGTGTCGTCAAAGGCGGAGGGGACCTTCACCTCCACCACCTCCAGGGGCTCCGGCTCCACCTGCAGGTCCACGCTCTCCAAAAACTGCAGCCGCTTTTCGGCGGTCTTGCCGTCCAGCGAATAACCCACCTGCTGGGTGGCGGTCTCTCTGGCCTCCCCCAGCTGCTTGCGGTCGGCGGCATAGCGAAACGCCCCCGCCGTACAGAGCAGGGCCAGGGCAAAGCAGCCCGCCCCCAGCACCAGCTTTTTGGCTTTGATCATGCAAACGAACATCGCCGTTCCCCGCCTTCCCCACTGTCTCATTTCTGTTATCAAGTGTATGCGCGCCGGGCGGTGGGTATGCCGGGCAAAGGGGAACACGGGGCGGGCAGAGGAGGGAGAAAATAAAGAGCGCAGGAGGAAGATTCCCTCCTGCGCTCGGCTGTCTTTTCGGTGAAACGCCCCTAGTCGTCCAGCCCGTCGGGGTCGGGACCGACGGTGTAGTCCTGGTCAGGCTCGAAGTCGGCCCGGATGTCGACGATGGCTTGCAGCGCCGCCGGGTCGAGGACCCGCAGGTTTTCGCCGTCCACCGCCAGCACCCCCTCTTCCCGCAGGGTCTTGACGATGCGGTTGGTGCTGCGCATGCTGGTGGCCAGCAGCCCCGCCAGGGTGGTCTTGTCGATCCTCACCCGGCCGTCGGGGGCCAGGTTTTCCTGAATGAGGACGGCGGTGCGCACCCGCAGGGGGAGCAGGGCCGCCATCACCCCAAAGCGGGAGGCGTCGCTGCTGCGGCGGTTCTGCCAGCGGATGAGGTAGATGCAGAAGGCGTGGTCCCTCTCCAACCAGCGCCAGAAGTCGTCCTTCGAGAGGCGCAGGGTGTCGCAGTCGGTCTCTGCCTGGACGTTGTAAAAGATGGTGGGCAGCTCCTGCAGCACCTCGGACTCGCCGAAGATGGTGCGGTTTTTGTGCCCCAGGTAGTTGATGACCAGGTCGCCGCCGCCGGTGTAATAGAACACCCGGATGCGCCCCTTGGCCAAAAGGTAGACCCAGCGGGCCGTCTCGCCCGCGCGAATGATGTACTCCCCCTGGGCGTAGTGGCAGCGCTCCATCCGGTTTTTCACCGATTGGGGACAGGTGGCCAAAAGCCGCTCCAACTCTCTGCTGTCCAACGGGAACCCCCTCTCTCTGCCGGTCCTGCCGGCGCTGTGCATCAGCGTTCACAACAAGTATAGCAAAAACGGTTTTTCAAAAAAAGGGGGGAATCGACCTTGGGAGAGGGTGATTTTTCACAAATCCGCCCTCCCCTTTTTGGAAGGGGCCGCAAAAGGGCCGCCCCAGCGGCAGGCGGGGCGGCCCTTTTCTCGCAGAGTGCTCTGATTACTTGGTGTATTCCAGCAGCTGGCAGAGGATGTCTACATACTTCTGCCGGTCGGCGGCCAGGGCCACCTTGCAGTTGGGCTCCTTGGCCTCCATCCGGCCGTTTTTGATGTCGAACATGGTCACGCCATAGGCACTGCCGCGGCCGCAGTCCACCTCGCAGGGGGCGTCAACCAGCTCGGTGATGACGGTGGGGTCCACCAGATAGGCCACGCAGAGGGGGTCGTGGATGGGGGCAGCCGGCTCCTCGGCCACCTTCTGCCAGGTGCTGTACCCCTTGATGCGCTGCTCGCAGAGGGAGGCCACCACCTCGGCCGGCTTGGTGCCGATCGCGCGGATGCGGGCCACATCCTCCATGTTGAGGTAGGCGGCGTGGGTGGCGTCCAGGGTGACGAAGGTGAAGGGGATGTTGGCGTCGATCACCGCCTGGGCGGCCTCGGGGTCGAGCCAGACGTTGAACTCGGCCAGGGCCGACTTGTTGCCCACCCGGAAGCCGCCGCCCATGTAGACGATCTCCCCAATTTTGGGGATGATGCGGGGCTCGATGCGCACGGCGTGGGCGATGTTGGTCAGGGGGCCCAGGGGGATGAGGGTGATCTCCCCGTCCTCGGCGGCCATCAGGGTGTCCACCAGCCAGCTGACGGCGTTCTGGGGCTGGGCCTTGAGGGTGGTGGGGGGGCACTGGTCGATATAGGTGCCGTGGATGTTTTTGTAGAGGGCCTCTTCCGGCGCCTTGTACTGGGGGTAGTTCTTGCGCAGCCCCAGCATGCAGGAGGTCCAGGGCAGGGCGCAGCCCTGGAAGACCGGCACCTTGCCCCCCATCAGTTCGCTGATGCGCAGGCTGTTTTCGGTGGTGATGGGGACGGCCCGGTTGCCGTTGACGGTGGTGATGCCCAGCACCTCAAACGCGGGGTTGGCCATGGCACAAATGAGGGCGATGGCGTCGTCCGAACCGGTGTCTACATCCAAAATGACCTTTCTCTTTTCCACAGTTCATCTCTCCTTTGCTACTCTCGGTTTCTATTTTTCTGCGCGGCCGCCAGGGCCTGCGCGGGGGTTCAGCGGGTGTGCTCCAACAGCTCCTCCAAAATCTGGGCGAAGCGGACGCGGTCGGCCCCCAGGGCCACCTTGCAGTTGGGGGCCTTGGCCCCCAGCCGCCCGTTTTTGATATCGAAGATGGTCTGCCCGTAGGCCGCGCCCCGGCCGCAGTCCACCTGACAGTGGGCGGGTATCAGCTCGGTGATGACCGCCGGGTCCACCAGGTAGGCCACGCAGAGGGGGTCGTGGATGGGGGCAGCCGGCTCCTCGGCCACCTTCTGCCAGGTGCTGTACCCCCGGATGCGCTGGCTCACCAGGTCGGCCGCCACCTGGGCGGGGCGGGTGCCGACCCGCCGCAGGCGCTGGGCATCCTCCTCGGTGAGGTAGGCCTGGTGGGTGGCGTCCAGGGGGATGAAGGTGAAGGGGATGTTTTCATCCAGCACCGCCTGCAGCGACTCGGGGTCGACCCAGACGTTGAACTCGGCGGCGGCCGTCTCGTTGCCGATTTTGTAGCCGCCGCCCATGTAGACGATCTCCCCAATTTTGGGGGCGATGCGGGGCTCGATGCGCAGGGCATAGGCGATGTTGGTCATCGGCCCCAGGGGGATGAGGGTGATCTCCCCGTCCTCGGCGGCCATCAGGGTCTGGATCAGCCAGACCACCGCCGGGGTCTCCTCCTCGCGGATGGTGGCGGGCGGGCACTGCTCGATATAGGTGCGGTGGATGCCGGCATAGGCCGGGTCGGCCGGCTCGTACTGGGGGATGTAGGGGCGCAGCCCCATCATCACACTGACCCAGGGCAGGGCGCAGCCCCGGTAGACCGGGACCTTGCCCCCCATCAGCTCGCTGATGCGCAGGGTGTTCTCGGTGGTGATGGGGACCGCCCGATTGCCGTTGACGGTGGTGATGCCCAGCACCTCAAAATCGGGGTTGGCCAGGGCACAGATGAGGGCAATGGCGTCGTCAGAGCCGGTGTCCACATCCAAAATGACCTTTCTCTTCTCCACGGGGGAAAACCTCCTTCTCGTGCTGGCGTGGGGGTGTCTCCTGTCTTTCAGTATAGCGCGAAACCGGCCGTTTACAAGGACATCCGTCCGGCCCGCCGCGACCAACAAAAGGGCCGGGGACTTTCCTGTCCCCGGCCCTTGCCACTCCCTGCTCCGCCTGTAGGCCGACCTGCCTTCAACTCACCCGTACAAAAGTCCCCATCCAATCGGGCAGGGGCATAGGGCAGGAAATCCGCTGCGGATAGCGGGGTCGTTTCCCAGCCATCCTCCCCCTCTCGTCGCCTACCCTTCCCCAAATCCTCGACACGTAGGGAGAGGGTGGCGCTCTTTTTCCCCCGAGGGGAAAGCCCTGCTGTCGCAGAAGGGCAAGGGGCAAGGGGCAGGGAGCAGGGGGCGAAGGGCAGGGGGCGAGGAGGCAGGGGGCGAGGAGGCAGGACGGTTGAAAGAAAAAGACTGCTCTGTGCAAGGGCGCTTTCCCCTTCCCGCCCCTCGTCGACTGTTCCCCCCTGTCTGTGAGCCGGTCCGCCTCCTGCTTGCTGTGCAAACCCACCTTCGATTGGGCAGCGACACAGGACAGCCAAAGCGCCGTGGATAGCGGGGAGGACCCTTGCGGCCTTCCTCCGCCCATCCTTCCTCACAAGTCCTCGGTGTGCGAGGGAGCGAAGGCCACCCTTTTTCTTTCCCCCGGGGAAAAGCCCTGTTGCCGCAGGGGACAAGTAGGCAAAAAGAAACGGTGAAAAGTCGCCTTGCGCATGAACACTTCTCCCTCCCCCGTCCTCGCCAGCCGTTCTCCCCTGTCTGTGGGCCAGTCCGCCTCCTGTTTGCTGTGCAAACCCACCCCCGATTGAGCAGCGACACAGGACAGCCAAAGCGCCGCGGATGGCGGGGAGGCTCTCCGGCTATTCTCCTTTACCGTCCGTCCTTCTCCAAGCCCTCGGAGCACCGGGAGGAAGTAGCGCTTTTTTCTCCCCGGGGAAAGCCCTGCTGCCGCGGAGAAAAAAGGTCAGAGGGGCAAATGAAAAGGAAAAGGTCGCCCTGCACATGGGCGCTTTTCCTCCCCAGCGAGTTCCCTACTGCCCGTCCACCTCCTCGGCGCGCTCACAAAGGGCGACAATGGCGCCGTCGGTCGAGCAGCAGCCAAAGACCCCCTCGTAGATTGCCAGATAGTGTCTGGCCTGCTTGGCCTTTTCGCGAAAGACAAATTTCTGGTGGCGGACGGTGGAGACCGACACCCCCAACCGGGCGGCAACCTCTTTGTCGGGCAGTCCCTGGGCAAAGAGGGCGTAAAGCCGCCGCTGGTTTTTGGTGAGGGTGTTGTACTTGGAGTCGCTGTCGATGAGTCCGGTCTGCAGATAGTCGGGGTGCTCCCTCTCCAGGTGGAGGGCCACCGCCCGGCTGGCGGTGTAAAACCGGCCCCCAGAGGGGTAGACCTCCCCCTCTTCAAACAGGCGACCGCAGGCGGCGCAGCGGTAGCCCCCCTCCTCTCTGGCGTACCCCCGGGCCAAGTCCTCCGGCGTCCAGTGCGCTCTGTCCATCTCTCTATCCTCCAAATTGTTTTTTACAAATTTAATTATATTATATTTATCAAATTTATCAATATATTTAAATGCCATCTACTCCATTGAAAAGAGAGCAGACCGGCATGGCCGGGCTGCTCTCTTTAAAACGGTCTAAACTAGGGTCTTATGGATACGGCTACTCGCCCTTTTGGAAGAACTTCTTGGCCTCTTCCACCACCTTCTCCTCCAACTGGGGGGGAAGGGGCTCGTAGCGGGCAAAGGCATAGGTAAAGCTGCCCCGGCCCTGGGTCATGGAGCGCATGACGGTGGAGAAGTCGGCCATCTGGGCCATGGGCACGTCGGCCACGATCTCCTGCAGGCCGTCCTCTGCCGGGTTCATGCCCAGCACCCGGCCGCGGCGCTTGTTGATCTCACCCATGATGTCGCCGGTATAGCTGTCGGGCAGGTAGGCCTTGAGGGTGCCGATGGGCTCGAGCAGGGAGGGCGCGCCCTGCTTCATCCCCTCTTTGTAGGCCAGGGAGGCGGCGGTCTTAAAGGCCAACTCAGAGGAGTCCACCGGGTGGTAGGAGCCGTCGAGGAGGGTGGCCTTGAGGCCCACCACCGGGTACCCGGCGATGACGCCGTGGCGAACGGCTTCCTGCAACCCCTTTTCCACGGCGGGGAAGTAGTTTCTGGGCACCGCGCCGCCAAAGACGTTCTCCTCAAAGACCAGCTCTTCGCTGTCGCAGGGCTCAAATTCGATCCAGACGTGGCCGTACTGGCCGTGGCCGCCGGTCTGCTTTTTGTATTTTCCCTCTACCTTGACCTTCTTGTTGATCCGCTCGCGGTAGGCGACCATCGGCACCTCCAGCTTGGCGTCCACCCCGTAGCGGGCCTTCAGGCGGGCGATCACCACGTCCAGGTGCTGCTCGCCCAGGCCGGTGAGGACCTGCTCCTTGGTCTCCCGGTTGGTGGCGAAGTGGAGGGTCGGGTCCTCCTCGCAGAGGCGGAGGATTCCCTGGCCGATCTTCGACTCGTCCCCCTTGTCGAGGGGGTGTACCGCCATCGAGAGGGTGGGCACAGGGAAGGCGGGCCGGTCGAGCTTGTAGACCTTGCCCTCGGCGCAGAGGGTGTCGCCGGTGAGGACCCCCGAGAGCTTGGTCACCGCGCCGATGTCCCCGGCGGCGATGGCCTTGATCTCACTCTGTTTTTTGCCGAAGAGGGAGACCATCTTGCCCATCTTTTCGCCCTTTTGCTGGGTGGCGTTGTAGAGCTTTGTCTCGGGCAACAGGGTGCCGCTGAACACCTTGACAAAGGAGAGCCGCCCCACAAAGGGGTCGTTGACCGTCTTAAAGACCAGGGCCGCCAGATCGCCGGCGGGGTCACAGGGCAGTTCGGTTAGGTCGCCCACCTCGGTCTCGGCCGCGGTGGGGGCCGCGTCGGCGGCAGTGGGGAGCAGTTCGGCCATCATCTCAAGGGTCAGGTCGATCCCCTCCATCATCAGGGCGCTGCCGCAGACCACCGGGGTGATGCTGCCGGCCTTGACGCCCTTTTTGATGCCGCGGATGAGCTCCTTCTCGGTGAACTCCTCGCCGGAGAAGAACTTCTCAAACAGCTCCTCGTCGGCCTCGGCCACCGCCTCGCTCATGGCCTCCCGCAGGCCGTCGATTCGGTGCTCCAGGTCGGGCATGGGCACCTTGGAGGGGGCGCCCTTGTCGTCGTACTGGTAGGCCTGGCCGGAAATCAGGTCGATGTAGCCGTTTTTCTCGCCGTCCTTGTAGGGGACCACCACCGGGCAGACCGAGGGGCCAAAATGGGTCTTGAGCTCCTCGAGCACCTTGTAGAAATCGGCGTGGGGGCGGTCCATCTTGGAGACAAAGAAGATGCTGGACTTCCGGTTTTTCACCGCCATCTTGTAGGCCTTCTCGGTGCCCACCGAGACGCCGGACTTGCCGGACACGGCGATGAGGACACTCTCACAGGCCATCAGCGCCTCGTACTGGCCCATCTCGTAGTCAAAGAGGCCCGGGGCATCGATGAGGTTGAACTTGTACTCCTCCTCCCCCACGGCGCAGGAAAAGGGCAAAACCGATGAAAAGACCGAGGTCTTGCGGCTCAACTCCTCGTCGGAATAGTCGCTTAAGGAGGTGCCGTCGTCCACCCGGCCCAGCCGGTCGCTGGCGCCGGCCTTCCACAGCAGGGCCTCCACCAAGGTGGTCTTGCCCGCGTTGCCGTGGCCCAGTACAGCGACGTTTTTGATCTGCTCCGGTCGATAGTTTTTCATGGTTGTCTTCCCTCCAAGTCGTTGGCCGGAAGCCCCGGCCATGTTGTGAATGTTACTGAATCGCAGAGCGTATTCCAGTCATATTTTAGTATATACTACCACCCTTTGGGGAAAATAACTATTCATATCCTGTCACAAATATGGCGCGCCGGATTGTAGGATGTCACAAAATCCCCCGGGTGCGCAGGCCGCGGGAGGCCGCGCCTCCCGGCCCTGACAGGGATCTATCAAAAAAACAGGAGGAAAACGAAGTGGAGAAAAATCCAAACAAGGCCGTCATCGTCGGGGCCGGGATGGTGGGGGCCGCCGTGCTGGGCGCCCTGCTGGGCGACAACCTGCTCTCGGAAATCGTCCTCATCGACCAAAATCGGGACCGCGCTGCAGGCGAGGCCCTGGACGCCAGCCACACCACCGCCTTTGCCTATTCCGCCAGGGCCCAAGTCCGCGCGGGCGACTACGCTGACTGCGCCGATGCGGGCATCGTGGTGATGACCGCCGGGCCCAGCATCAAGCCCGGCGAGACCCCCGACCGGCTGAAATTGGCCGGGCAGAACACCCAGATCACCCGAGAGGTGATGGCCCAGATCACCCGCTACACCCGCGAGGCCATCCTCATCGCCGTCACCAACCCGGTGGACATCGTCACCTACTGCGCCCAGGCCGAGTTCGACTACCCGCGGGAGCGGGTGATCGGCACCGGCACCCTGCTGGACACCGCCCGCCTGCGGCAGATGATCGCCGCCAGCTGCCATGTGGACGGCAAGAACGTGCACGGCTATGTGCTGGGCGAACACGGCGGCGGGGCCTTTGTGCCCTGGGGGCTGGTGGACGTGGCCGGGGTGCCGGTGGACAAGCTGCACGCCGCCTTTGACCTCCCCGCCCCCTTGAACCGGGAAGAGCTGCTGGAAAAGACCAAGGCGGCCGGGTTTGAAATCATCACCCGCAAGGGCTACACCAGCGCCGGGATCGCCGCCAGCGTGGCCCGGGTGGTCAAGGGGATCCTGCTGGACGAGCGCTGCATCCTCCCCCTCTCCACCGTGCAAAACGGGGCCTGCGGCCTCTCGGGGGTGGCTCTGAGCCTGCCCAGCATCCTGGGCAAAAACGGGGTGGAGCAGGTCATCGAGGTCCCCCTGCAGCCAGGGGAGCGAGACCAGTTGCAGCAGTGCGCCGCCCACCTCAAAGCCACCCTCGGCCAGGTGGGGCTCTGAGCGCCCTGCGGCAAGTCCCCCCTTTTCAGCGGCCCTGAGCGGTGGTACAATACCCCCAGAGACGCGCAGCGCAAAAGGGGGATGACAGATGGAGAGAGGGGCGGTCAAGGGGCGGTTTGCCCCTACCCCCAGCGGGCGGATGCACCTGGGCAACCTGCTGTGCGCCCTGCTGGCCTGGCTGTCGGCCAGGGCCGAGGGGGGCCGGGTGGTGCTGCGCATCGAGGATCTGGACGCCATGCGCAGCCCCCGGTCATACGCCGACTTGCTGGAGGACGACCTGCGCTGGCTGGGCCTTTTCTGGGATGAGGGCGGCTCCTCCGGCGGGCCGGATGGGCCCTATTACCAGAGCGAGCGCACCGCTTTATACCAATCCGCCCTGGCCAATTTGGAGGAACAGGGGCTCGTCTACCCCTGCTTTTGCAGCCGCGCCCAGCTCCACGCGGCCCAGGCGCCCCACCTCTCAGACGGGCGGGTGCTCTACCCCGGCACCTGCCGGAATTTGACCGCCCAGGAGGTCGCCCAGCGGCGACAGCATCGCCCCCCTGCCCTGCGTCTGCGGGTGCCGGACGAGACGGTCTCCTTTGTCGACCGGCACCTGGGCCCCTACTCGGAAAACCTGCAGCGGGAGTGCGGCGACTTTTTGATCCGCCGCTCCGACGGGGTGTTTGCCTACCAGCTGGCGGTGGTGGTGGACGACGCGGCCATGGGGGTGACCCAGGTGGTGCGGGGGGCGGACCTGCTCTCCTCCACCCCGCGGCAGCTCTACCTCTACCGGCTGTTGGGGCTGCCCGCCCCCACCTTTGCCCACATCCCCCTCCTCACCGCGCCGGACGGGCGGCGCCTCTCCAAGCGGGACGGGGACCTGGACCTGGGGGCCATCCGCCGCCGGCTGCCGGGCCCCGAACCGCTGCTGGGGCTGCTGGGCTGGCTCTACGGACTGCTGGAACGGCCGGAGCCGGTGCGCGCTCAGGATCTCGTCCCCCTCTTTTCCTGGGACAAGATCCCCAAGGGGGACCTGCCGCTGCCCGCGGCGCTGTGGGAGCTGCTGGGGTAGAGACCGACGCAACAAAAAGAGAGAGGCCAAATGGCCTCTCTCTTTTTCTCTGCAACCGATTTTACACATCGGCCCGCCTAGTCGCCAAAGTCAAAGTGGATGCCAAAGGCCTTGCAGACCTCCTCAAAGGCGGGGCGGGTGGTGGCCTCTGCATCGTAGCTGTTGATTTCCACCTCGATGCTCAAAAAGGTGTCTGTCCCCACCTGGTCCACCTTGTGGATGACAAAGCCCGGGTACTTCTCCCCGTCAAACCCGACGTAGTTGAAGTTGACCTGCTGCAGGGCCCAGCCATCGCCGGTGAGCAGCTCCTCGGCGGCGACATCGCTGTAAAAGTCAAGCGAGCCCTTGACTGCCAGGGTCCCCTTCACATCCGAATCCACCTGTTCTTTGGGGGTGTCGGCCCCCGCGCCGCTGCTGGTGAAGAGATAGGTGGTGAGTTCGATGCCGTCCGCGGAGGTGGCGGCGTAGTCGCCGTTGAGGTAGATGTCCTCGTCCTTGAGGCAGTAGACGCCCAGAGACTTGCCGTCGGCCTGCAGGGTGATTTGCGAGAGATAGGTAAATCCGTCCGCCGGTTTCTGGACGCTGCTTCCCGATCCGGAGGACTGGCTGCTGCTCCCAGAAGAGGAGTTCCCGCCGGGGGCGGTCTGCCCCCCAAAGCTCCACTCGTAGTCCGACAGGGGGCCGTATTTGCGGATGCTGTTGACCAGGTCCTCGTCCCCCACCGCCCGGTCGGGGGCGCCCATCCAGACGTCGATGATGAGACTGCCCGCCTCATCGCTGTGAAAGATGATGGTGCGCTCGACGCTGCCGTTCAGGCGGTACTTGTAGGTGCTGGTGGAGGCGCCGTTCACGCTGCCGCTGCGGTGGCTCTCCCGGCTGACGGTATAGCCGTCGCCCCTCTCGTCCGCCTTGATTTCATCGATATAGTCCTCCTCGTCGACAGAGCGGCGGTCGCTGTAGCGGACAACGACGAGATTGCCCTCCTCGTAGATGTCCTCCTTGTCCAGCCCCTTTTCGTAAAATAGCAGTCCGTAGTAGTCCCCACTTTTGCCGGCGTCCAGATATTCCCAGTAGCTCTCGTCGTACTGGGCCTTGATACAGCCGTTGTCAAAGTTGTACTGGTACTCCTTGTCCCTGCCGCAGCCGGTCAGCAAGGTGCCCAGCAGCAGACAGAGGGTCAGCAGTGCGCCGACCCAGCGATTTTTCTTCACGGTGGTCCCCCTCTTTTTGGCGAGATCGCCTTTTTATAGGTATTTTCATTATACTGCAAAGGTGGAAAAAGAGGAAGGGGGCCGCCGCTTTTCTGCCCTGTGCACACTGCGAGGGTAGTGAGTCAGCTGGAAAGGCACCCCCTATTCGACGAATTTAGTCATCCGTCTTGCTCCGTCTGCAGATCCTTGTTATACTGGGGTAAATCGATCTGTTCTCTGAATGAAAACCTAAACCTTTTCTTTCGGGGGAAATACGGGAAATCAGGCCGCGGAAAATCGCCGCACCGGTCCATTTTACAGCAGAATGGATTGGTTTACTTAAGCCATCGGGGGATTGTATGGAAACATTTCGCGAGTTGCAGCTGACCCAGCTGCAAATTTTAAAAGAATTGGACCGCATCTGCAAAAAGAACGACATCACCTACTACCTAGCCTGGGGCTCGCTGTTGGGGGCTGTGCGCCACCAGGGGTTTATCCCCTGGGACGACGACGTGGACGTCTGCATGAGCATCGAGGACATGCTCCGCTTTGAAGAAGCTTGCCGGCGGGATCTGGGAGAGGAGTTTTACTACCTCAGCCGCAGCCAGAACAAGTACAACTACATCTTCTGGCATCGCATCGGGTTAAAGGGGACAACCTGTAACGAGCGGGACTTTCTCGATCTGCCTGCAGACAACGGCATCTGCATCGATATCTTCCCCCTGTTTGCCCTGCCCGACAACCAGGCGCAGTGGCCTGCCTACAATCAGCTGATGAAGCGCTATCAGCTTCTCAGCGAGAAATACCTTCACGTACACACCCTCAAAAGGGAGCCCAGTCTGGTGGGAAAGTGCAAGAAGATGGCTCACGCCCTCCTCCCCGACCAGCTAAACCTCCGCTGCTCGCAAAAAATCCTCTCAGAACTGATTGCGCGCCAGGGAAAAGCGAGGGCATACCTTGCCGATTACAGCGATGGGCAACCGCCCACCGTTCTTTCCGGAGAAATTTTTCGAGACACAGTGGAACTGCCTTTTGAAGGGGTCCCCTTTCTCGCACCCATCGGGTATGACGAGTATCTCAAGACAGTTTACGGGGACTATATGAGCCCTCCCCCTCTCACCGAGCGGGCAAACCACTGTGAGCGGGCAGACGTCGTACTCGACTTTCATAAGCCCTATCGGGAATTCTGGGCCAAATAGCAAAATCAAGCAGGGCTTGCTCTGGATGGGCAGGCCCTGCTTTTTTGTTTATTCCCCCTTTATCGCGGCAATTGCATTGACTTTACCAGCCCCGGCTGGTACCATTCTTTAATAGAAGTTTGTCGAATGCACAAAAAGAGGAGGATGGGTAGAGATGGAGGCAACACAGAACGGGGACAACCTGTTTGAAGACCAGAACATCGTCTTGGTGGACACCCAGAACCTGTTGCGGGCAGCGAAGGAATTAAAACAGTCCAAAGAGGACTTTCAGTCCCTGCTCGAGCAGGCGGAGCTGGGCGACACCTCGGTCCAATACGACCTGGGCGAGCACTACGCCAGCGGCGACGGGGTGGAGACCGACTTTGAAAAGGCGGTCTACTGGTTTAGCCAGGCCGCCGAGGTGGGGGACCTGCGGGCCATCGAGGCCCTGGCCCGCTGCTATTTCGAAGGTCGCGGCGTGGAGAAGGACGAGAAAAAGGGGCTGGAACTCCTCACCCAGGCCGCCGAGCAGGACAGCTGCTCGGCCCAGTGCGAGCTGGGGCTCTGCTACGAAAACGCCGACGGCACCGAGCGCGACCCCAAGGCCGCGGCCGAGTGGTACCGCCAGGCCGCCGACCAGGACTACGCCCCCGCCCAGTGCAACCTGGCCGTCTGCTACTTCAACGGCATCGGGGTGGAGAAGGACGACGCCCTGGGGATGGAGTGGCTGGAAAAGTCGGTCTCCCAAAACCACCCCCGGGCCCAGACCATCCTGGGCAGCTTTTTTGAAAACGGCGCCCACGTGGAAAAGGATGAGGGACAGGCCGTGCGCCTCTACCAACTGGCTGCCGACCAGGACTACGCCCCCGCCCAGTGCAACCTGGCTGTCTGCTACTTCAACGGCATCGGGGTGGAAAAGGACGAGGCCCTGGGGATGGAGTGGCTGGAGCGGGCCGTGGCCCAGGAAAACCCCCGCGCCCAGAGCATCCTGGGCGGCTTTTACGAGGCCGGCGGGCAGGTGGAGAAGGACGAGGAGCAGGCCGTGCGCCTCTACCAGATGGCGGCGGAGCAGGAGTACGCCCCCGCCGTCTGCGACCTGGGGCTCTGCTACGAGTTCGGCACCGGGGTGGAGATGGACAAGGTCCACGCCGCCCAGCTCTACCGGCGGGCCGCCGACCAGGACTACGCCCCCGCCCAGTGCAATCTGGCCGTCTGCTACCTCAACGAGATCGGGGTGGAAAAGGACGAGGCCGCCGCGGTGCAGTGGCTGCAAAAGGCCGCCGACCAGGGCTTTCCCCGGGCGCTGAACATCCTGGGGGACTGCCACTTCCACGGCATCGGGATGGAGGAGGACGAGGTCCAGGCGGCGGAGTGCTACCGCAAGGCCGCCCAGCAGGGGCATCCCCCCGCCAACTACAACCTGGGGCTCTGCCTGGAGCTGGGCCTGGGGATGGAGAAGGACGCCGAAGCTGCTGTGGCCGAGTACTTGAAGTCGGCCGAGCAGGGGTACGCCCCCGGCCAGTGCAACCTGGCTTTCTGCTACCTGGTGGGGGTGGGCTGCGAGGCAGACCCCCAGGCCGCCATCCCCTGGCTGGAAAAGGCCGCCGAGCAGGAGCACCCCCGGGCCCTGGGCCTGCTGGGGAGCTGTTACCGGGACGGGAACGGCGTCGAGCAGGACCTTGCGCGGGCCGCCGGCTACTTTGAAAAGGCCAGTGCGCTGGACTATCCCCCCTCCCTCTGCGACCTGGGGCTCTGCTACGAGATGGGCGAAGGGGTGGAACAGGACCAGCCCCGGGCCGTCGAGCTCTACACCAGGGCGGGCGAGCTGGGCCACGCCCCGTCCCAGTGCAACCTGGGATACTGCTACCTGCGGGGCATCGGCTGTGAGGCGGACGCCGCCAAGGCCATTCCCTGGCTGCAAAAGGCCGCCGAGCAGGACTACCCCCGCGCCCTCGACCTGCTGGGGGACTGCTACCTCTACGGCGACGGGGTGGAAAAGGATCCCGCGCAGGGGGTGGCTTGCTACCGCAAAGCCGCCGATCTGGGCTACCTGACTGCCCTGTGCGACCTGGGGCTGTGCTATGAAAACGGCGACGGGGTGGAGATGGACAAGGCCCAGGCGGTCTCCTACTACCTGCAGGCCGCCGAGCGGGGCTATGTGCCCGCCCAGTGCAACCTGGGCTACTGCTATCTGGAGGGCATCGGCTGCGAGGTGGACAACCAAAAGGCCGTCGAGTGGCTGGAGAAGGCGGCCCAGGACGGCTATCCCCGGGCCATCGCCCTGCTGGCCGGCTGCTACCGCGATGGCAGAGGGGTGGCACAGGACGCCGCCGAGGCGGCAAGCCGCTACGCCCAGGCCGCGGAGATGAACTACGCCCCCGCCCTCTGCGATCTGGGGCTGTGCTACGAGATGGGCGACGGGGTGGAGAAGGACGAGGCCAAGGCGGTGGAGTACTACACCCGCTCGGCCGAACTCGGCAACGCCGCCGCCCAGTGCAACCTGGGATACTGCTACCTGCGGGGCATCGGCTGCGAAACGGACGCCGCCAAGGCCATTCCCTGGCTGGAGCGGGCGGCCGAGCAGGGCCACCCCCGCGCCCTCGATTTGTTGGGGGACTGCTACCTCTACGGCGACGGGGTGGAAAAGGACGAACAGAGGGGCGCCGACTACTACCGCCAGGCGGCAGAGCGAAACTACTCGGTGGCCCTGTGCGACCTGGGCCTCTGCTACGAAAACGGAACCGGGGTGGAGATGGACAAGGCCCGGGCCCTGCAGCTCTACCTGCAGAGCGGGAAACTGGGCAACCTGGCCGCCCAGACCAACGCGGGTTTTTGCTACCTGCGGGGCATCGGCTGCGAGGCGAACGCCGCTGAGGCCGTCCTCTGGCTGGAGCGGGCGGCCGGTCGCGGCTATCCCCGCGCCCTCGACCTGCTGGGGGACTGCTACCTCAACGGGGACGGCGTCGCCGTGGACAAAGCCAAGGCGGTGGAGCTCTACCGCCAGGCCGCCGACCAGGGGTATGCCACCGCTGTCTGCGACCTGGGGCTCTGCTATGAAAACGGGCGGGGCGTGCGGATGGACAAGGCCAAAGCGGCGGAGTACTACCGCCAAGCCGCCGACCTGGGGAGCGTGGCCGCCCAGTGCAACCTGGGGTACTGCTACCTGCGGGGCATCGGGGTGGCCAGGGACCCGGCCCAGGCCATTCCCTGGCTGCAAAAGGCCGCCGACAACGGCAGTTCCCGCGCCATCGACCTGCTGGGGGACTGCTACCGCGACGGGCTGGGGGTCGAGCGCGACCCCGCGCAGGCGGTGGCCTGCTACACCCGCTCGATGGAGATGGGCTTCTCCCCCGCGGTGACCGACCTGGCCCGCTGCTACACCCAGGGCATCGGGGTGCCGGTGGACCGGCAGAAGGCCGCCCAACTCTACACCCGGGCAGCGGAGGACGGCGACGAGGAGGCCATGCTCTGGCTGGGGCTGTGGTACCGGGACGAGTCGTCTCAACCGGACAGCCAGCAGCAGGCCCAGCACTGGCTGCAAAAAGCCGCCGACAACGGCAGCAGCCAGGCGGCTGAAGAGCTGAAAAAGGGAGCCGGCGGCGGCTCCCTGGCCAAAAAATTGGGTGGGCTCTTCCGGCGCAAAGGGAAAAACTAGTTTTCCGGAATTCTGTATTTACATTGTAAAAGGGGAGTGCCTATATAATGGCATTCCCCTTTTAGATTTCAACTATTGTAAAATCAGACAGCATTGGGAATTTTAACAGGAAAGCACTTCTAACGCACCATCTTACTGCTAAAACCTCTACCAAAACCATTGAAAGCCTCTTTTTTTGCTATTCATAACGATAATGAAAAACAGCAAGTACAATTACCTTCCATTCCATCCTTTGCGTTTTATTTTCCACTTACAAATAGTAAAATACAAATCAATATAATCTCGCAGGGACCACGTCTTAAATTTCTCAAGACATTCTTTTCTCTTCAAGATAGAAGGGTGCGTTTCTATTTCAATATTTCTTTTATAGTGCTTATAAGCCACATTGGTTGTGTCTACTCTCTGTGTCTCCCTTTGATCATGCTCCAAAAAGCCCATTATCTCCCAATAATCTGCTAATGTGTCTGTAGAAATATCACTTATTTGTTTTCCAATGCGATCCGCTCTCAATTCACTAGCCATTCCCCAATACCTGCCATCTCCAACAATTCTAACTATTAATGAGTTGAGCACAAATAATAGTAAGATAGGAATTGCTGCATATGAAACTGATGCAAATGCCATCATTAAACCAATAAGCAATCCATATATGAGAAGACTCACCGCACAAAATACCCTTACTCTATAATTAATGCGGATATTATCTCTATATGCAATATGCACTAACTCATGGCCTATTGTAAAAACAAACATATCTGTCATTTTTTCATATTGAAACGTTTTTTGTGCATAACTAAATAGCCGTGCCCATAGAGCATTGGTAATAAAAACTATTGGTGTCTTATTTCTAAAACACTGTGCACCCGCATTTACAACATTCCCCTCTTCAACTTTTATCTGCAAATCCGAAATGTTTAGCTTGGCACACATTTCTTTAACCTTTTCACCAATTAGAAAATTTAAATCATTATCCTCAATTCTAATTTCTTTTTTCTTTTTATAATATGCGCTCTTTTCTTTGTAAGAACGAAATAAAAATCTAGCCAAAGAAAGAAGTAAAAAAACCACAAAAATGATTGAGTCAAATCGTTTGAATAAATCGCTATTTAGTGCAAGTAAAAGGATCCCGGAAAATAAGGCAAAAAAAGCACCAGCTAAAATACAATTTACAATCTTCTTTTTATTAACTGCTATTTTGGGGGGTGTTTCTCTGCAGTCAAAAAGATATTTTGCATCAATACAGTCAATAATAGATATTAACTGCTTATATTTTCTTGTAAATGTTGGTGTGTGTTCTTTTAACAAGTTATAATGAACTGCTATTAAGCTAAACAAGCTCAAAATAAAGGAATAAATATTCCCATTTGAATACATATACACCGCCATCACAATAAAAGGCACCATTATTACTGCCATTGCCAACATCAGTACTGTATACTTTAAATCGGAAACAATTAGCTCCTGCCTTTTTAAGATTTCTCTTTCTCTCTCACTTTTGGCAATTGGTGTCTCATGTCTAAAAATTACTTTTAAAGTCCAAAATAATTTTGACTTTAAAAAGAGAATAATTTTTCGAGTTGTTTTCATATTAATTTGTTCGTATTTTAATATTTTAAAATACCATAAAAGGTATAGTGCAGCTTCTAATAAAAACAAACCGAGTAACAACACCAAACCGTTCACACAAACACCTCTATATTTTTGGCAATGAAATAAACTAAAATATAAAAAAAATAGATTCTAAAACATCTGTTTTAGAATCTATTGGTGCGGATGAAGGGACTTGAACCCATACAGTATTGCTACCACTAGAACCTGAATCTAGCGCGTCTGCCAATTCCGCCACATCCGCGAGTACGTTTGTTATTATAGCGCGCTCGTCCGGCTTTGGCAAGGGGTTTTTGTAATTTTTTTAGGAAATTTGTGCGTTTTCAGATTCTGCCCAAAGCCCTTTCCACATCGGCCGCAACCTTAGGCGGTTTGCCCATTGACTTTCAGCACCTCTTCCGCTGCCTTGAGGATGCCGATCTTCCCGGTGGCGTAGTTGAGCCCGCCCTGGAACCAGACGGCAAAGGGCTCGCGGATGGGGGCGTCAGCCGACAGCTCGATGGAGGAGCCCATGGTGAAGGCCCCCGCCGCCATGATCACCTCGTCCTCGTACCCGGGCATGGGGCAGGGTTCAGGGGTGACAAAGGAGTCCACCGGTGCTCCGGCCTGAATGCCCCGGCAGAAGGCGCAGAGCCGCTCTTTGTCCTGCAGGCAGATGGCCGAGATGATGTCGGCCCGGGTGTCGTCCACCGCCGGGTAGACCTGGTAGCCCAGCTCCTCGAAGAGGGCGTTTGCAAAGCAGGAGACCTTCATGGCCTCGCCGGTGACAGTGGGGGCGTGAAACAGCCCCATGTAGAGGGCGCGGTTTTGCCCCAGGGAGCAGCCTAACTCCCGCCCCGTCCCCGGGGAGGTGAGACGATAGGCGCAGAGCTCCACCAAGTCGTGGCGGCCGGCGATGTAGCCGCCCGACTGGGCGATCCCCCCGCCGGCGTTTTTGATGAGGGAGCCCATCATGATGTCAGCCCCCACCTGCACCGGTTCGACCTTCTGGGAGAACTCGCCGTAGCAGTTGTCCACCATGACGATGCAGTCGGGGTTGGCCTCCTTGGCGGCGCGGCAGACCTCCGCGATCTCCTCCACCGTGAAGGAGGGGCGCAGGCTGTACCCGCGGGAGCGCTGTATGTAGCAGAGCTTGACCCCTTTGCAGGCCGCAGCGATGGCGGGCAGGTCAAAGCGGCCGTCCTCCCGCAGTTCCAGCTGGCGGTACTCCACCCCAAAGTCCTTCAGGGAGCCGTTACCCTCCCCCCGCAGGCCGATGACCTCTTCCAAGGTGTCGTAGGGCTTGCCGGAGACCGAGAGCATCACGTCGCCGGGGCGCAGCACCCCGAAGAGGGCGACGGTGATGGCGTGGGTGCCCGAGGCAAAGCCGGCGCGAAAGAGGGCGTCCTCCGCCCCCACGGCGGTGGCAAAGACCTGGTCCAGGGCGTCCCGGCCCCGGTCGTCGTAGCCGTAGCCGGTGGTGTCGGTCAGGTGGGAGCCGCCGATGCGCTGCTCCTGAAAGGCGTGGAGGATCTTCTGCTGGTTGTAGGCCTGTATCTCCTCAATGCGGTCAAAGGCCCCCCGGCACCGCCTTTCGGCGGCCTCTGCAAGGGCCTCGACCCGCTCGGAAAAATGGAAAAATGCTGTCACTGTATGATTCCCTCCCATGTACTTTGACAGGGCGTGAAGCCCTGGGATTGATAAAACGACATCCGCTCCGGCGCGCAGCAGAGGAGCAGCCGGCAGCAGGGCAGGGCGGTCCGCAGATCGGCCAGCGCCCGGGCGGCCAAGCCCCGGCCCCGGTACTGCGGCTGGGTGTAGACCTGCTCGATCACCCCTTGGTGGGAGACGGGGTCCAGGGCATAGACCCCGGCGGTGGCCCGCAGCGCCCCGTCCACCCGCACCCCCGCCAGCAGGGCGGCCCCGTGGCGCAGCCGGTGGGACAGTTCGCCGTAGAAAGCGGGGCCGCCAAAGGCCGCGTCCCATCGGGCCAGCAGGGCCGATACCTCGGCCAGCGGCGGGCCCTCGGCGGCGGGGCGCCCCTCCGCCGGGCAGCGGCAGGCGAGCACCCGCCGCTCCTCCCCCCCGACAGGCAGGTTGACCAGATAGCGGCGCACCCCGCAAAAGCGGAGGAACTCCTCTGCCTGGGGCCACTGCCCGGCGTCCGCCAGACAGACCGTCGCCTGTTCCCCCAGGGTGCAGAGGGCCCCCCCGCCCGAAAAACGGTAAAATCGCGCCCCCAGGGCCGGTTCCCACACCCGGTAGAGGGCGGCCAGCTTGACGGCGGTCAACGCGCCCTCCCGCCCCTTTAGGGGGAGGGTGCCGCCGGGGGTTAGGGGGTCAATCGACGGCATCGATGAGCCCCTTGGCCAGTTCGTAGACGGCGTGGATGTCGGCGGCGCTGGCCACGCAGCTGGCGGTGTGCAGGTTGCGGCAGGGGACCGAGAGGGCCAGGGTCTTGACCCCGCCCCGGCTGCGGTGGATCTGCCCGGCGTCGTTGCCGCCGAACACCCCCTGCTTTTGCTGGATCGGGATCGCGCGCTCCTCTGCGATCCGGCGGGCCAGCTGCAGGAGTTCCCGGTCGTAGATGGTCCCCCGGTCCATGGGGCCCACCACCGCGCCCCCGCCCAGGGCGCAGACCCGCTGCCCCTCGGGCAGGCCCAGGTTGTCGGCCGCAGTAGTGGCCTCCAGCACCAGGGCCAGGTCGGGGGCCACGGTGTAGGCCGCCGCCTGGGCGCCCCGACAGCCCACCTCCTCCTGGGTGGTAAAGACAAAGGTGCAGTCGTTTTGCAGGGGCTGTTTGAGCAGCGCCAGCAGGATGGCGACCCCCGCCCGGTCGTCAATGGCCTTGGCGGCGATCCGCCCCTCGCCCAGGGGGGTAAAGGGGGTGTCGAAATAGGCGATGTCCCCCAGCTGCACCCGCTGGGCCGCCTCCTCGCGGCTGGCGGCGCCGATGTCGATGCGCAGCTGGCGCAGGGGGATCTCCCCCTCCCGCTCCTCCGCCTTTTGCAGGTGGATGGGCACCGCGCCGATGACCCCGGCGAGGCCGTTCACCCGCACCGCCTTGCCGGGCAGCACCTTCTCGTCGATCCCGCCGACGCAGTCAAAGCGGAGATAGCCCTCCTCGTCGACGTCGGTGACGATCAGCGCCACCTCGTCCATGTGGGCGCAGACCATCCGCTTTTGCGCGGGGGTACGGGCCCCCTTCTTCTCGACGATCACACTGCCCAGGGCGTCCACCTGGTAGGAAAGCCCCATCTCGCTCAAGCGGTCGGTGACGAAATAGCGCACCTGCTCTTCACTGCCGGACGCGCCGTCCAGGGCGCAGAGCTGTTTGAGGGTGTTCAGCACGACCACTCGCCCCCTTTCACATAGGCCGCCAGCAGGGCGGCGGTGTTCTCAATGTCCGCCAGGTCGCAGACCTCGGCCGGGGTGTGCATGTACCGCTGGGGGATGGAGAGGGTGACGCAGCGCACCCCGCCCCCGGCAACCGACACCCCGTCGGCATTGGTGCCGGTGCGCCCGGCCATGATCTCCCGCTGGAAGGGGATGCCCTCCCCCTCCGCCGTGCGGCAGAGGGCCCGGTACATCCCCCTGTCCAGGGTGGGGGCATAGCCGATCATCGGCCCCGCCCCCAGCTCGCCGCAGTCGGCGGCGTCACAGCCGGGGGAGAGGGCGAAGGAGACATCCACTGCCACGCAGTGGGTGGGGGCGGCGAGGAAGGCCGCCGTGGCCGCCCCCTGGCCGCCCACCTCCTCCCGGGTGGAGAGGAGGGCGGTGACCCCGCAGCCGGCAAAGCCCGCCTCCTTGATGGCCTTGGCCGCCAGGCAGACGGCGGCGCAACCAGCCCGGTCGTCCAGCGCCTTGCCGGTGACCCGGCCGCCCAGCAGCCGCCGCAGGGGGGCCCGGTAGCAGACCCGGTCGCCGGGGGCGACCAGCCGCTCCAGCTCCTCCTTCCCAAAGCCGGTGTCCAGGTAGAGCTTGTCCACAGGGGGGGCCTTTTTGAACCCCTCCATCGCGGAGAGGTGGGGCGCCAGGCAGCTGACCACCGCCGGCACCTCCTCCCGTCCCAGGATGCTCAGCCGCGCCGAGAGGAGGAGCCGGTGGTCGATCCCCCCCACCGGCGCGATCTTGACAAAGCCGTCCTCGTCGATGTGGGTGACGATGAAGCCCACCTCGTCGAGATGGGCGTCCAGCAGCAGGTGGGGCCTGCCCTCCTGCGGGGGCACGACAGTGCAGCATACGCTGCCCAGGGGGCTGCGCTCCACCGGGCCGCAGCAGTCGGCCAGCCAGCCCGCCGCCCAGTCGGCCGCCCGCACCTCGTCCCCGGCGGGGCCGTCGGCGTCGCAGAGGGCCTTTAGCAGTTCAAACGTGTCCATCTTCTCTCTCCCTTCCGGTGCCCTAGAGGGCGTTGACGATGTCCTTGTAGTGGTTGCCCCGCACCTCGAAATTCTTGTAGAGGTCAAAGCTGGCCGAGGCCGGGCTGAGGCTGACGATGTCCCCCGGCTGGGCGGCTGCCCGCGCCTTGGCCACCGCCTCCGCCATGTCGGCGGCGTGCAGGATCTGCAGTTTTTGGGGGTCGTATGCGGAGCAGCCGGTGACCGCCGCCTCGATTTTTTCGGCGGTGGCGCCCATCAGCACCAGCACCTTGACCCGCTCGGCCACCACCGGCCCCAGGGGCTCGTAGGGGATCTTCTTGTCGTACCCCCCGGCGATCATGATGATCCGCCGATCAAAGGAGCGCAGCCCGGCGATGGAGCGGGTGGGGCTGCTGGCGATAGAGTCGTTGTAGTAGCGGACCCCGTCCAGCTCCCGCACAAATTCGATGCGGTGCTCCACCCCGCCGAAGGCCGCGGCCACCTTCCGCATCGCCTCGGGGGAGACAAGGCCCCAGGCGGCGGCGATGGCCCCCAGGTAGTTTTCCACGTTGTGCTCCCCGGGGATGCGGATCTCCGACTTGTGGAAGAGGGGGTGCACCCCCGCCCCGTCGGCCATGCAGAGCACGCCCTCTTCGTTTAAAAAGGCCCCCCGCGCCACCGGGGCAAAGCGGTCAAACCAGTAGAGGTCCCCCCGCACCCCCTCGGCGAAGGAGCGGGTGATGTCGTTGTGAAAATTGAGCACCGTCTTGGAGAAGGCCCCCTGGTGGAGGTAGAGGTTGCGCTTGGCGTCCACGTACTCGGCCATGTCCTTGTGCATATCCAGGTGGTTGGGAGCCACATTGGTAATGAGGGCGATGTCCGGGCTCTGGCGCATGGAGATCAGCTGGAAGCTGGAGAGCTCCACCACCGCGAAGTCCTCGGGGGCGATCTCCTCGACGATGGGCAGCAGGGCCCGGCCGATGTTCCCCCCCAGGTGGACGGTCTTCCCCTCGGCCTTCAAAAACTCCGAGAGGATGGTGGTGCTGGTGGTCTTGCCGTCGCTGCCGGTGACCCCGATGATCGTGCAGGGGCAGAGGGCGAAGAACACCTCCATCTCAGAGGTGACCGCCACCCCGCGGGCCCGGGCCTCGGTGAGTTCGGGGGTGTAAAACTTCATGCCGGGGGTGCGAAAGAGAACGTCCTCGCGGATGTCTTTCAGATAGTCCTCCCCCAAAATCAGGGAGACCCCCATGGCCTCGAGCCGGTCGGCGGTCTCCCCCATCTTTTCGCGGTCGGCGCGGTCGCGCACCAGCACCCGGATCCCCTTCTCGCGAAACAGGCGGATGCAGTCAAAATGGCTGACCCCGGCCCCCACGAAGGAGACGGTCTTCCCCTTCATCTCTTCAAAAAAAAGCGCTGCTTTGCTCTTCATCGGCAAATCCCCCCTGCATTATTCTGGCCCGTCCGGGCGCACGGCAATCGCCGGGGCGGGCGATCCGCCCCGGCTCCCGGCCCCTTTGCGCGCGATTTTCGGCAGCCGGCGGGGCCAGACCCGCGGCGCGCTGCCCACAGATATTTTCATTATACGTTTTCCCCCTGCCAAAGGCAACCAAATCCCCCGAAAAAGGGCAAAAGAGAGCCGGTTGCGGTTGAAATCGACGGGTGGGGATGGTATGATGATTTCATCCATAAATGTCACAAATATCAAGGGCTGTTCCTGTGCAACTTGTTTGCCGGATAGCCGCCCTCTGTCCCTATAAAAAGGAGAATGCCCATGTCTGTACAAGCCCTCATCTTTCCCGAGGGGTACCGCGCCCCCCTCTCGGTGATGGAGACCCAGGTGGCCATCAAGCTGATCAAAGACACTTTCGAGCGGGAGCTGGCGCAAAATCTCAACCTGACCCGGGTCTCGGCCCCCCTCTTCGTCACCCAGGACAGCGGCCTCAACGACAACCTGAACGGGGTGGAGCGCCCCGTCTCCTTTGACATCCGCGACACCGGGTCGGACGTGGAGATCGTCCACTCCCTGGCCAAGTGGAAGCGGGTGGCCCTCAAAAAATACGGCTTTGGGCCGGACGCCGGCCTCTACACCGACATGAACGCCATCCGCCGGGACGAGGTGCTGGACAACCTGCACTCGGTCTACGTCGACCAGTGGGACTGGGAGAAGGTCATCACCCGCCAGACCCGCAACGAGTACACCCTCCGGGAGACGGTCAACCAAATCGTGGACGCCCTCTACACCACCCAGCAAAAACTCTGCGAGGCCTTTCCCCAGGTGGAGCCGGTGATCGCCAGTGAAATCGCCTTTGTCACCACCCAGGAGCTGGAGGACCGCTGGCCCGATCGCACCCCCAAGGAGCGGGAGGACCTGATCTGCCGGGAGAAGAAGCTGGTCTTTTTGCAGCAGATCGGCGGCAAGCTGCGGGGGGGCGAGCCCCACGACGGCCGCGCCCCCGACTACGACGACTGGTCCCTCAACGGGGACATCCTGGTCTGGTACCCGCTGTTGGAGCGGGCGCTGGAGATCTCCTCCATGGGCATTCGGGTGGACAGGGAGGCCCTCCTCTACCAGCTGGCCGAGCGAAAGGCCACCGACCGGGTGAAGTTCCCCTTCCACCGGATGCTCATCGACGAGACCCTGCCCCTGACCATCGGCGGGGGGATCGGCCAGTCCCGCATCTGCATGCTGCTTCTGCAAAAGGCCCACATCGGCGAGGTGCAGGCCAGCGTCTGGCCTGAGGAGGACGTGACCGCCTGCGCGCGCCACGGCATCCACCTGCTGTGAGGGCGCTCAAAAAGGGGCTGCAGCGGTGGACGGCCATCCTGCTGGCCGCCGCCCTCTGTCTGTCGCTGACAGCCTGCGGCAACCGGGGCGGGGGGAAAAAGATCGTCTACGACCTGGAGCAAAACCCCGAAAATCTCGACCCCCAGCTGGCCAGCGACAGCGCCTCCCTCACGGTGGTGGGGAACATCTTCGAGGGGCTGTTGGTCAAGACCTCCAGCGGGGAGATCGTGCCCGGGGTGGCCGAGTCCTACACCACCGAAAACAGCGAAAAGCGCTACCGGTTCACCCTGCGCGCCGACGCCACCTGGTCCGACGGCACCCCGGTGACCGCCTACGACTTCGCCTTTGCCTTCCAGCGCCTCTTCGACAAGGCCACCCGCTCGCCCTACGCGGGGGATTTTTTCTCCATCTCCGGCAGCCGCGCCTACTACGAGGGCACCGGTCCGCTGGAGGGGCTGGGGGTCAAGGCGGTGGACGAGCGCACCCTGGTCATCGACCTCTGGCACAGCGACCCCTTTTTCACCGACCTGCTCACCACCCCGGCGGCCTTCCCCTGCAACCAGGCCTTTTTCGAGGGGACCAAGGGCGGCTACGGCCTCAGCAGCAAAGATCTGCTCTCCAACGGGCCCTTCCTGCTGGACACCTGGATCGACAACGAGGACGCCAACTACCTCTTCCTAAAGGCCAACAGCACCTACAAGTCCGACTCGCCGGTGGTGGCGGGGAGCGTGCTGCTCTCGGTGGAGGGGGGCTACAGCGAGCGCAAGGCCCGCTTTGAGAGCGGCAAGAGCGACTGCTTCCTGTACCGGGAACACCCGGGCGGCAAGCTGGCCGAGCGGGCCCTCACCTACGACAACACCACCTGGTGTCTGGTGCTCAACACCCAGCGGGGGATGCTGCAAAACCAGTCCGTCCGCCGCGGGCTGATGCTGGCCACCGACACCAGCGCCATCAAGGACCTGCTGCCCGACTACCTGAAGATCGCCGGCGGCCTGGTGCCCCCCAGTGTCACCATGATGGGCCAGTCCTTCCGGGAGTACGCCGGGGCCACCGTCATCGAGGCCCCCAACGCGGCGACGGCCAAGCAGCTCTTCTCCCAGGGGCTGGCGGCCCTGGGGAAAGACCGCCCCGAGTCCCTCACCGTCCTCTGCCCCGAGGGGAGCGAGGGCTATCTCAGCGAGCTGATGCAGCTCTGGCAGCGGGATTTGAACTTCTTCCCCGTCCAGGCCGCAGCCCAGCCCCTGTCGGAGGTGGAGGCCCTGGTGGACGCCGGCAACTTCGACATCGCCCTGATGCCGGTGACCTCCACCCAGAACAGCGTCGAGGCCTACCTGGGCGACTTTGCCACCGGCAGCGAGTGGAACCTGCCCCGCCTCTCCGACCCAGCGGTGGACAATCTGCTGGAGCAGATCAACAACGCCACCTCCACCGCCGAGAAGGAGGCCCTCTGCAAGCAGCTGGAGGAGTTCGTCCTCCACACCGGCTGCATCATCCCCCTCTACTACCAGGCGCAGTTCTTTGTGCAGGGGGAAAAGGCCGAACACATCGAGTACAACCCCTTCTTCGGCTACGTCAAATTCAAAGAGGCCCGCAAGGGCTGATTTTCCAAGACCGCCCGCACCTGCTGGGCGGTTTTTTTGCGCCGATCGGTCCGCTCCCCTCATAAATTGCCCCCCGGCGGCCTATCCTGGAATGGGGGGATGTCTGTCTCTCCCCTCTTTTTTGCAAAACCCCTTGCATTTCTTGGATAAACATAGTATAGTTAATACCAGAAACAGGAATGATTCCTATTATTAAAAATACGGAGGCGCAGGTATGGACTTAAAAGCATTTTACAAACTCACCTATGGGCTCTACATCCTCTCCAGCGAGTTTGAGGGAAAGGCGGCCGGCTGCGTCGTCAACACCCTCACCCAGGTGACGGCCGAGCCCGTCAAGGTGGCGGTGGCGGTGAGCAAGGACAACTTCACCACCCAGATCATCGCCAAGTCAGGGCGGTTTGCCGCCACCTCGCTGTTGCAGGAGGCCAGCATGGACCTCATCGGGCGCTTTGGCTTTCGCTCCAGCGCCGACGAGGACAAGTTTGCCGCCACCCCCCACGCCCGGGACAGGGCGGGCATCCCCTACGTGACCGAGAGCGCCGCCGCCTTTGTCAGCTGCAAGGTCATCGACCAGCTGGACCTGGGCACCCACATCCTCTTCATCGGCGAGGCGGAGGAGGCCGAGACCCTGAGCCAGGACGAGGTGCTCACCTATACCTATTACCAGACCGTCAAAAAGGGCGGCACCCCCAAAAACGCCCCCTCCTACAAGGGAGAGGCAGCCGCCCAGCCCGCCGTCAAGGGCTGGCGCTGCACCGTATGCGGCTACATCCTCGAGTCGGAGACCCTTCCCCCCGACTTTGTCTGCCCCATCTGCCACCAGGGGGCCGACAAGTTCGTCAAGCTGTGACCCCTTTCGCCCCCTCTCCCCCGCCCTTCCGGGCGGGGGATTTTTTTGTCTGCCACCCCCCGACCAAAATTTCAGGAAGAAAACGGTTGACAAAGGGAGCGCAAAGTTATATAGTTAGTTATACAAGTAATGAACCAAATAACGAGAGGGAGGGATCGCCGTGCACCTGGACTTTGGCAGCGACCTGCCCATCTATCAGCAGATCACCCGCTCCATCGAGGACGACATCGTCCTGGGGGTGTTGCCGGAAGAGGGACAGATCCCCTCCACCACCGAGATCTCGGTGGGCTACAAGGTCAATCCCGCCACCGTGGCCAAGGGGTATAACCTCCTTGTGGAACAGGGAATTTTGTACAAGAGAAGAGGCGTGGGAATGTTTGTCAAAGAGGGGGCCAGGGAGATCCTCCTGGCCAAGAGGAGAGAGGACTTTTACGGCACCTATGTGAGCGCCCTGCTCAAGGAGGCCGAAAAGCTGCAAATCAGCGTGGACGACGTCATCGCCCTGTTGCAGCGCGCCAAAGCCGACCGCGGCTGAAAGAGAGAGGAGAGAGTCTGATTATGGCAACCATTGCAATTCGCAGCCTCTGCAAGAGCTACGGCAAGACCGAGGTGCTCAGAGACATCGATCTGACCTTTGAGGAGGGCCGCATCTACGGCCTGCTGGGGCGCAACGGGGTGGGCAAATCCACCCTGCTCAACCTGATCACCCGGCGCATCTTCCCCGACCGGGGGGAGATCGCGGTGGACGGGGTCCCCGTGGGCGGACCCGGGGACCCCCTGCGCAAAATCTACTGCATGAGCGAGGCCGTCCTCTACCCCGAGAACATGCGGGTGGCCGAGCTCTACCGCTGGACGGCCGACTTCTACCCCCACTTCGACCGGGCCCGGGCCGACCGGCTCACCGCCGCCTTCGGCCTCGACCCCAAAAAGCGGATCAAGTCCCTCTCCACCGGCTACGCCTCCATCGTCAAGCTGATCGTCACCCTCTCCTCCGGCGCCGAGGTGCTCATCTTCGACGAGCCGGTGCTGGGGCTGGACGCGGGACACCGCAGCCTGTTTTACAAAGAGGTGCTCTCCCTCTACGGGGAGAAGGGCTGCACGGTGGTCCTCTCCACCCACATCATCGAGGAGATCTCCGACCTGCTGGAGTCGGTGATCATTCTGGAGGACTGCCGGGTGCTGGCAAGCGAGAGCGTGGACGGACTGCTGGAGCGCTACCACTGCGTCTCCGGCGCCGAGGGCGAGGTGCTGGGCTACCTCTCCGGGCGAGAAGTCGTCCACACCGAGCGGATGGGCCCCTACCTCTCGGCCACGGTGGCCGGCCCGGCCGACCGGGAACAGGCCGACCGGCTGAACCTGACCCTGATGCGGCCCAAACTGCAAGATCTCTTCATCCACCTGACCCAGGGCAAAGGAGGTACACTGTAATGAAACACACCCTCACCGTCATGCGGTACAATCTGTCCGACTCCCTGCGGCCCACGGCCATCTTTTTCTCCATCTATACCGCCTTCGTCCTCCTCAACGCCCTGCTCTCCTACCTGATCCCCGGGGGGAACACTGTCGGCAGCGACCTGGCCATCCTCATCTTCCTCTTTGTCTGCGGGGTGGTGGGCTTTCGCTACAACTTCTTCTTCGCCATGGCCAACAACATCTCCCGCCGGGATTTCTTCCTGGGCACCGCCCTCAGCGGGCTGCTGCCGTCCATCGGTTCGGCGGCGGTGATGATCGTCATCAACCGCCTCATCAGCCTCTTCTACCCCATGCCCACCCTGTACACCCTCTGCTTTGAGCGGGAGCGGCTGGTGTTTGGCCCGGATGGCGTCGCCATCGTTGCCCAGAGCGCGGGCAAAGAGGCCCTCACCCTGTTGATGAGTTTCCTCTTCCTGGCGGTGCTGGGCTTCTCCATCTACCTGGTCGGCTTTTTCATCAGCACCCTCTTCTACCGGATGAACAAACTCCTGCGGATGACCCTCTGGATCATCCCCTGGCTGCTGGTGGTCCTCATCACCCTTCTGTGGCCGACCCTGCCCCAGTCCTTTACTGGCGGCCTGACCCGCTTCTTTGCTGCCATTCTGGGGATCACCTCCCACAGCGCCTGGCCCCCCATGGGCACCGCCATGGCGGTGGCGCTGCTCCTCACCCTCTGCGGCTGGCTGTTGACCCGGCGGGCCGTCCTCAAGAAATAGCCGCCTGGGCGGCAGAAAGGGGGGATCGTCATGGGACACCTGGGCTTTTCCTACATCGGCCTGCTCTGGCTGGCAATGCTCTTTGTCCCCAACTTGTACTGGGTCAAACGCCAGCCCACCGGCTACACCTCCGCCGAGGAGAGCCGGCTGCTGGCTGCCCTGGAGCGGATAGGGGAGGTCGGCGTCACCTGCTGCGCCCTGGTCTTTTCCGACTTCAACCTGCGCCCCCTCTCCCCCCGCAGCCTCTGGCTGGTCCTCTCCCTCGCCCTGATGATGGCCTACGAGTGCTGGTGGGTGCGCTACTTTCGCAGCGGGCGCACCCTGCGGGACTTCTACCGCCCGCTGCTGGGCGTCCCGGTGGCCGGGGCGACCCTGCCGGTGCTGGCCTTCCTCACCCTGGGCATCTACGGCCGGGTGATCTGGATGGTGCTGGCCGCCCTGGTCTTGGGGGTGGGGCACATCGGCATCCACCTGCAACACCGCCGGGAGATCGAGGGGTGAATCCCCCTCCCCGACTTTTCAAAAGGCCGTCTCTAAAAAGGGGCGGCTTTTTTCTGTCCTTCCTTTGGGCGCCCATTGCCGTTAAAGTGCTGCCAGCAAGGGCGCCCCCCTTGGCAGTCCGGCTGCCGCCCCCTCTGCAGGTGACTTCCCGCCAAGGGGCAGCCCATCCTTCCCCCTGCCAAAAGAGGGGGGCCCTCCCCTTCCCCCCTTTGATTCCCCGCGCAGATGGGGTATACTGAAATGGCGGGACCTCCTCCTAAAAAACCGCGCCGCCATGCGGTTGCAACCAGCGGTTGTCAAAATTGTCTCCCCCAGTTGGTGGAAGGAGAGGGGGTTTTCCCCTATGGTGGAGACAGCCGCGGCGGCAGCGCCCGGCAAAACAATGAACAAGGTGGATGAAATCGATGGACATATCTGAAAAGCTGTACTCCCTGCGCAGGGCCCGCCAGCTCTCCCAGGAGGAGCCGGCCGAGATCCTGGGGGTCTCCCGCCAGGCGGTGCAGAAGTGGGAATCCGGCGCTTCCACTCCCGACGTGGGCAATCTGGTCGCCTTAAGCGACTACTTCGGCGTCAGCCTGGACGAACTGGTCAAGGGGGGAAAACAGCCCCAGCCGTCGCCCCCTCCGGCCGACGATGTGGGCCCCTTCCCCCGCCGCTTCCAGTGGGAGTACAAGAGCAAGCGGACCCTCTTCGGGTTGCCCCTAGTGCACATCCACCTGGGGTGGGGGCTCTGTCGGGCCAAGGGGATACTGGCCATCGGCAATCTGGCCACCGGCCTCTTCACCTTAGGTGCCCTCTCGGCGGGTCTCTTCTCCCTCGGCGGGCTCTCCCTGGGGCTGTTGGCCCTCGGTGGGCTCGCTCTGGGCGGGGTGGCCCTGGGCGGCGTCGCGATAGGGCTGCTGGCCATCGGCGGACTGGCGATGGGGGTGGTCTCCCTGGGCGGCCTCTCCATCGGCGTCTACGCGGTGGGAGGCGCAGCCCTGGCCGACCGGGTGGCCATCGGCGGGTTTGCCTCCGGCCACATCGCCCTCGGTGAACGGGCGCGGGGAAGCTTGGCGTACTGCCGCGCGACCTGTACCCCTGATTTGCTGCGCCGAATGATTATAGACGAGTACCCTCACACCTGGAAGCCCCTCGTCGACTTTCTCGCCCTCTTTTTGGAATAGCGTCTATTGAGAAAAGCAGCGCCCCGACGGAAAACGATCCGCCGGGGCGCTGCCCCTTTTTGTACTATTTCCCTCGCGCCCTGAAAAATTGCCAGACCAGCGCCCCCGCACCGACGATGGCCAGGGTGCCGCCGGCCCCCTCCCAAAAGCCCTTGGCAAAACTCCCGGGCGATGCCAGAAGCGACCCGCCGATCAGGCAGCAGAGCCCGGCCGCTACGGCGGCCAGAGCCATCACTCTTTCTCCTTTTTTCACGCTGTTTCTCTCCCTTCTCTCTGTGTGCAAATCCGCTCGCCGCAGGCGGAAGACCCCCGCTGCTAAACAGAGGAGGGGGGATGACAGGCAAAGGGCATACAGCCTGTGCCCCCATTTCTCGCTGGGCAGATGTGCATTTATCACAGGCCCCTTTTCTCCCGCCGCATAGGAGGGCGACGCGCCCTTAAAAATGGGATTTTGTGCCGGGGAGAAGTGGGCTCGCCTCTTCTCGCACCAACAAGACAGATGAGCGAGCAGCCCCGCAAATAGGCCCCGGCGGTGTCCTCTACCTCGGCTTGGGGACTTTCCCCTCTCTTGGAGCTTTTCATCCTCTGAGGCCCTCTATCTACACTGCAAGAGGAGGACGGCACGCCCTCAAAAGGGGATTTTGCACCAGAAGAAATAGGCCCGCCTCTTCTCGCACCAGCAAGACAGATGGGTGGGCAGTCGTACCCGAACCGAGCAGCCCCGCAAATAGGCCCCAGCGGTGGCCTCCACCCCCGCTCAGGACTTTCCCCTCTCTTGGAGCTTCTCATTCTCTGAGGCCCTCCATCTACACTGCAAGAGGAGGACGGTCGCGCCCTCAAAAGAGAATTTTGCACCAGAAGAAATAGGCCCGCCTCTTCTCGCACCAGCAAGACAGATGAGCGAGCAGCCCCGCAAATAGGCCCCGGCGGTGGCCTCTACCTCGGCTTGGGGACTTTCCTCTCTCTTGGAACTTCTCACCCCTCTAGGGTCCTCCATCTCCACTGCAAGAGGAGGACGGCACGCCCTCAAAAGGGAATTTTGCTCCAGAAGAAATAGGCCCGCATCTTCTCGCACCAGCAAGACAGATGGGTGGGCAGTCGTACCCGAACCGAGCAGCCCCGCAAATAGGCCCCAGCGGTGGCCTCCACCCCCGCTCAGGACTTTCCCCTCTCTTGGAGCTTTTCATCCTCTGAGGCCCTCCATCTACACTGCAAGAGGAGGACGGGCGCGCCCTCAAAAGGGGATTTTGCACCAGAAGAAATAGGCCCGCCTCTTCTCACATCAGCAAGACAGATAGGCGTGCAGCCCCGCAAAAGCCTCCGGCAGCTGTCTTCGTCCCTAATGGGAGTCTTCTCTCTCTCTGGGATTCTTCCGCTCCCGCTGCATGGGAAGGCAGTGTGCCCACAAAAGGGATATCCTGTGCTGGGAAGAAGCAGACCCGCCCCCTCTCACCTCAACAGGGCAGATAGGCGGGCAATCGCACGCGAACCGAGCAGCCCCGCAAAAGGTCCCGGCGGCTGTTGCCCCCACTTAAGGACTTCTCTCTCTGGGACTCCTTCATCTCCATCACAAGAAGAGGACAGCGCGCCCCCAAAGGAGATTTCTCGTCAAGAGAGACAGGCCTCCCCCCTCTCGTCCCGACGGGGCAGATGAGCGGGCAGCCAGCCCCACAAAAGGCCCCGGCGACTGTCTTCCCCCGGCTCGGGACTTTCCCCCCAGAGACTCCTCCACCCCCGCAAAGGGCCCTGACGGCGACCTTTTTTATGCGCCGAGAGCCCTCGCCCCATTTGGGGAAAGGGCTCTCAGCAACGCTTTAACGGGGGCAATCCCCTACAGAATGCCCAGGGCGATCTCCATCATATTGGTGAGGGCCAGCTCCCGGTCAGCCGAGGAGATGGACTGTTTCTCCCCCTTCAGGGTGTCGGAGATGGTCAGCAGGGTCGCTGCCCTCTTGCCGTTGAGGGCGGCGTTGTGAAAGAGGGCAAAGCTCTCCATATCGATGCAGATGCAGCCGTGCTCTCGGTTGAGTTTTTCAATGTAGGCGGCCTTGTCGACGCCATGGTAGTAGAAGACGTCGCTGGAGTGAACGACCCCCTCCACCAGCTCCTTCCCCAGGCGCTGGGCGCTCTCTTTGAGCTGGGCGTTGAGCTGGGTGCTGGGATAGGTGAGGTCCTTGTCGTACCCGCTCTGCGCCAGGGCATAGGTGGAGGCGCTCCAGGCGGCGGTGGCCATCACCACGTCGAAGAGGTTGAGCCCCTCCACATAGGAGCCGGAAGAGCCCAGGCGGATGATATTGTCCACCCCGTAGTGGTGAAACAGCTCGTAGGAGTAGATGCCGATGGAGGGGATCCCCATCCCGCTGCCCATCACCGAGACCGGCTTGCCCTGGTAGGTGCCGGTAAAGCCCAGCATCCCCCGCACGTGGTTGAACTCGCTCACATTGTCCAGGTAGGTCTCCGCAATGTACTTGGCGCGCAGGGGGTCCCCCGGCATGAGAACAGTGCTGGCGATCTGCCCCTTTTCAGCTGTGTTGTGTGGCGTTGACATGATTCATATCCTCCTCTGTTCTGCCGCCGGCACAGCGGGCTGCTGCCCGATCGGCGTGACCATATTGAAAACAAATGATATTTTATATATAACATTTGTTATTTACAACATAACATGGTAAAATACAATCGTCAACAAAAGGGAAACGGTTTGACAAAGAGTTGTGAAAGCCACACAAAAAGCTGACCCACTTTCTATTTACATAGCGCGGCAGACATGATAAATTGAGAGAAGATCGGAAACAAATGGGGTGTTTTTATGACAAAAAAGGAACAGCGGCAGAGCCTTCTGCTGCAGATGATATCCGCCCAGGGGATGCTGCCCATCCGCACCCTGGCCTCCCGGTTGGCGGTATCGGAGATGACAGTGCGCCGAGATTTGGCCGAGCTGGAGCTGGGCCACCCCTCCGACGGGGAGGAAGGGGGCTACTCCCTGCTGCAGGAACTGGAAAAGGCCAACGCCCAGAAGGAGCAGATCGGCCGGGCCGCCGCCGCCCTCATTGAGCCGCGGGACGTCATCGCCATCGACACCGGCAGCACCACCGCCAAGATCCTGCCCCACATCCCCACCAACTACGACCTGACCGTCCTCTGCTACAACGCCAACGTCCTCTTCGCCCTGCGCAACCGGCCGGGCATCCGCCTGTTGATGTGCGGCGGGGTTTACCATCCCAACACCGAGATGCTGGAGTCCGCCGAAGGGGTTTCCTTCATCCGCCGCATCCGGGTCAACAAGGCCTTTCTCTCAGCTGCCGGGATCCACCAGACCCTGGGGGTCACCTGCGCCAACCCCTACGAGGTGGCGGTGAAGGAGGCGGTCCTCCAGTCCTCCTCCCAAAAAATCCTGGTGGCGGACTCGGGCAAGTTCGGCCAGGTGCGCTCCTCCCACTTCTGCGACCTCTCCCAGCTGGACACCATCGTCACCGACACCCAGCTCTCCCCCCAGTGGCAAGCCGACTTGGTGGAGGCGGGGGTCTCCCTCCGTCTGGCCTGACACCCTCTTTTTGCTCCCACCACAAGAAAATCGCTCCCAGCCGAACTTCCGGCTGGGAGCGATTTTTTGCCTTTTCAGGGCCTCATTTTTCAAACCGCCCCGGGAACCTTGCGGTTGAAGATACAGCGGGCCTGACCGGGCTTACTGCCCTTGCTGCTGCACTGGCCACAGCTGACGCAGGCGGCCCCCTCCCCTGCCTGCAGGCGGGGGATCAGGTCGGCCTGGCGGATAAAGGGGCGGCAGAGGGAGACCATCTCAATGCCCCGGTCGAGTACCGCCGCCATGTCCTCCAGGGTGCGCACGCCCCCCACCAGCATCACCGGCTGATCGGCGACCTTTCGCAGCTGGGCGGCCCGCTCCAGGTAGTAGTTGTGCTGCCCCTTGCGCTGGTAGAAATCACAGCCGCTGAACTCCACCGCCTCCACCTTCCAGGCGGCAAACCGCTCCATCATGTAGGGCAGGTCGGCGGCGTACTCCTCGTCCCCCTCGGGGGCATTGCTGTTGATCTTGACAAAGATCGGGTAGTCCTCTCCGCAGCGGGCCCGCACGGCAGCCAATACCTCCTCCACGATGCGAAAGCGGTTCTCCGGGCTGCCGCCGTACTCGTCGCTGCGGTGGTTGCAGCAGGGGGTGATGAACTGGCTGAGCAGGTAGAGATGGGCGCAGTGGATCTGTACCCCGTCGCAGCCGGCCGCCTGGGCCCGCCCTGCGGCAGCGGCAAAGGCCGCGACCGCCTGGTCGATCTCCTCTTTGGTCATGGCGCGGGCCGGCGCCCCCGGCTCCAGGGTGAGGGCGGAGGGGGCCAGCGGCACCTCCGGCGTGGCCTTGGCCCCGGCATGGCTGAGCTGGGCCACCACTTTACAGCCGTGGCGCTGCACCCGTTTGACCGCGCTCGCCAGCGCTGGGATGTAGCGGTCGTGGTCCAGGGCGTTCTGGCTGGCTGACGCCTGGCCCAGAACATCCACATAGAGGTGGCCGGTGATGAAGAGGCCCAGGTCGTTCTGGGCCAGCTCCTCCCAGATGTCGGCCTGCAAGTCGCTCACATAGCCGGTCTCGTTGCCGACATAGTCGTGGGTGGCGGAACGGACGATCCGGTTTTTCACCGTCATGGTCCGCAGGGTCACCGGGGTAAAAACGGGGTGCATGGTCACAGCTCCTTTTTCTCGTACTCTCTGACCAGTATAGCACAGTTTCTTCCCCGCAGATGCCCAATTGGTCAAAAATTCATCCACTCTTTGGGCCATATCCCGCAGTGTGAATAGGGGGAATCGTATTTTTCATTTTTCTGTGTCTGCGAGGGGGCCCGGCTGATCTCGCCGACCAACTCAGAGGTCTGCACCTCTAAATTTCCAATTGTCTTTCCCCGGTAGTCAGGGCAGTCCAGCCCCAACTCTGATGCGCGATGGCGGATATAGGCCAACCTGGCGTAGGACAGGATCTTGGTCTGGTCTTTTGCCGAAAGGGACAATTGGGTGTAGACCCAGTCCCGATCCAGTGTTGCCCGTTCCCAAAATGCTGGTGTATTATCCCCTAGGTTCGATTGCTGAAGGAGGGATCGGACATCTGCCTCTACACTCTCCCAGCCCAATTCTTGAATTTCTTTTTGATAGTATTCGCCCTGTTCCTGATAGCCCTCCTCCACCATCTCCCTGCAGAAACGCTGTCGGTACATCCAGTGGTAGCTTGCAACCGTATAATCTGCATAGGGTTGCTTTTCCAAAATACTGGGCGCTCCGACACACAGCACCTGACGATTCTGTTCCAGCAGACTTTCCGCCTCTTGCTGCGGAGCAAATCGCTGCCACATCTGGTCAAAATAGTAGAAGCAGAGATAGGAATCTGCCGATCCGGCTTCGGCGGAGCTCTCAACAGAATCGTCCTTCTCCATCATAGGAGCAAGTCCCGCGGCGCACCGTTCGGCAAAATAAAGATAGGGCGTCGTTCCCGCGGGAATTTCAGCCTGAAAATGTTTTAGCAGGGAGGCAACCAACGCTTCGCCCTCATAGACTTTGTGCCCCGTTTTATCGGGCTTGAATGTCTGGTAAACTAACACCCCCCCGCCAACTGCCAGCACTGCCATCCCAGCGAAAAAGAACGCTTTGTACTTTCCATATCTCAACTTTTTTACCTGTGGGGCAACTGTTCGATCCAAGGTTTTCCTGTTTTGGTCAAGCTGCGCAACGCCAATGCCCACCGCCAACGACAGGAAAAAAAGCGGCAGATATTTGGTGAGCAGGATTTTGCTGTCCAAAGGTTGATTTCCGAGAAACAAAAGATTTTCTTCTCCTCCAATGGAAGTCAGCAGATGGAAAATGACTGGAACCACCGCCGCCAACAGGACTGAGCGAAAAAACGTCATAATGGCAAAAAATGCCGTGCAGTAGACAAACATGATCGTCGCATATTGCAGCGAATAGAGCAACAGATCCGTAAAGTGCAGCCATATCTTTAAAAGAAGGGTAAAGGGGAGCAGCAAAAAGACCGCATGCCCCCAGATCAACAGCACGTCAAATGACTTGGCATAGGGTATTCGACGGTAGGCCAGCAACAATTCTGCCGCCCCCGGCTCAAACTGCCCCCTAAAGTAAAATGTCAAATACCAGATGGGGATCAGGGAAATGTAGGCAGAAAATGAGTGCAGCATGTCTTTTGAAATGAGCGGAATAAATTTGTCGCTGAATTGCGCCACCGCCACCGGTTGATAGGCAATATAGGGGAGAAAAAGAAACAGCAGCAAATACGGGGCCCAGTACACCTTTCCCATATTGCGAAACCCCGAATAGAGAATCCGCAGCCGGTCTCTCATTTTCTCTCCCCTCCGATCCCCTTGATACAGCAAAAGTATCCGTCCTCCACATGGGGTTGCGCCGGCTCACTTTCAACCAATTTTTCGTCGGACAACACCCGCATCCACTCCTGTCCGTCTTGCTCGTAAACGTTGATCAGGTGCCAGTGTCCGTCTTCGTTTTTCCCCCTGGCCTCCGCCGGCACCACCCACACCTTTCCACGGGCGATCTCTTCAATCTCTTTTCTGGTGCCTGCGGCCACCAGCCGGCCGCTATTGAGGATGAGGATGTGATCGCAGATTCCCTCCACATCGGATACAATGTGCGTGGAGATCAACACCGTCGCTCGCTTTTTGATCTCCGCAATGCACATTTTAAAGTTCATTCTCTCCTCTGGGTCCAGACCGGCAGTGGGCTCGTCAAAAAAGACAACGGATGGGTTGCCCAGAAGAGCCTGGGCAATCCCAATGCGCCGAATCATTCCCCCCGAAAGGGCGCCCATCTTCTTTTTTGCCTCCCCCGTCAGCCTCACGAGCTTTAGACAGCGGGCAATCTCGTCGTCCCGCTCCAATTTGGGGATTTTTTTCAGGGTGGCAAAATAGGCGAGCGTCTCCTGTACCGTGAGCTCTTCAAAGGACATGAATTGCTGCGGCAGGTAGCCGAAAGAAAAGCCACTGCCGCGAGCATCTGCCTCGTCCCACTGCACCTGGCCTCCGTCCGGCTTGTAGAGGCCCAGAATCGTCCGCATCAGGGTCGTTTTCCCCGCCCCGTTGGGGCCCAACAGGCCGTATACCCCCTGTTCCAATGTCAGGGTGATGTCCTGTACGGCAACTTTTTTGCCAAAGCGCTTCTCCAGGTGATCTACCCGAATCATCCCTGCACCTCCAACACCTCTTGCAGAGGCCGCATATCTTCTTCGTCCATTAAATATGGATAGAGCTTTTGCAGGACGGCTGCCTCGCCGTCCTCCACGATCGACCGGCCAATTTGATAGGCGATCCCGTCGCTCTCCCGTCCCAATCTCTCCACAACCGCCCGCTTTCCGTAGAGCGAGAAGCTTAAAAACGCCTCCAACACCTCTCTCTTTTCATCGACCATCGGATTGCCGGCCTCCCCCTTGAGCACCTCCAGCGCCGAATAGGACTTCTTGGCGGAGTAATCTGGCAGGCTGCTTTCCAGGGCAAGTTGGTTCAGGCCGCGCATATTTAGGGATGTGTAGATGTGGTCCGGCAATTGGATAAAGGGGCTGACGGGCAGGTTTCCGCCGCCAACAATGATTTTGGGGCTGTGCAGCTGTTCAGCGGATAGGCCGAGTTTTTGGCAAAGCTGCTCCCTCTCTTCTTCGGAAAGGCGGAACGCCTCTTCCGCATTCATCCAACTCTGACTTTCGTCCTCGTTCATAAGGGGCATATAGATTTCCGTTTCACCAAGGCGCACAGCTTTCCCCAATCCGCCGACCAGGGTGAGCCCTCTGGCCCGCCCCTCATAGTGGCCGTTTTCCCCCGGCAGATTGCAAAAGAGGGAGTGGACATCGCTCTCAATGTCAACTTGAAACTCCTTTTCCGCCGTCAGAAAAGAGGTGTCTCCCAATCCGTTCGCCCTTTTTTGAAATTGAGCCATCGGCAGATAACCGGCCATGGGGTAGTACGGAAAGTTGGCCAACAGCAGGATTCCCTGGGAATTGCTGTAATACCCCGCGCCGTTCCCCTCGTAGAGAAAGGTCAGCGCCGATGGATCGGCGGCGGCAACAGAGACCAAAACGTAATCTCCATCCCGCTCAAAGGGGACCTCTTCCCCGCGATTGTCCTTGATGGATCGCAGTCGATAGCCGTGGTAAAGGGTAAAGGGCAGCTCTGTCTCCCGCACGTCCGCCAGCTCTACCGTGACAGCGGCTTTCAGCTCTCGCTTGATGGACAGTTCCATGTCGTATGCTGCAATCGAAACATTTCCCGGCCGCTCTTTGTCCGACCGCCTTTGAAAGTAGTCCTGATCTGCTAGCCATATATCTTTGCTCGAGTCGTATCCCCAGTAGTGCTGACTTCCACCGAGAAAAAAACCGGCCAACTGCCCAACCGCAACAACAGTGCACAGAGCCGTAACCGCCCACCCGGTCTTTCTTTTTCCCTTTAATAACCAGCACAGCACGGCAATGAAGAAAAACACCCAAAACAAAATCCGGTTCCAACGAACTGCCTCATTGGGGTAGCCATAAAAATTGTCAATAACAAAACTGCTGCCTGCTCGGTAGGGAAAGAGATCCAGAACAGACCCGTACTGCACAACGCTGTTTTGATAGCCGACCTGAACAAGAAACTGCTGAAACAAGGGGCTGAAGAGCAAAAATGCGCCAATCAGCACTCCATACGACACGATCCCCCTGCCAAAGGCCACGGCAATTGCCCCGCCCAGGGCAATCCCCATCATCGACAAAAGCCACACATCGAGGAGATAGACCTTGAAGAAATGAAAAAATACCGCAATACTGCCATCCCCCTGTCGCGCCATGATGACGCAGGCGTACAAAAACAGGTTGACAAATAAAATGAGGGAGATCGCGCCCAGCACCAACCCCTGCGAAAACAGCTGTTTTCCTCTCCCCCCGTGAATCACTCCCAGGGCCTCCCACAGCCGTTTGTCTTTGGCGCTGCCGATAAAAATCTGGCCGAGAATGCCAAAGCCAATGAACCAGATGAGCTGGCAGCGAAGCAAACAGCTCGTAAACACCAGGACGTGGTCAAACTGCAAAGCGAGGTAGATTCCAATGCCGTTGCACACGACAAACAGGGCAATGGCGGCCACCATGGTAATGGGATTTCTCCAGAAAACTTTCCAACTGCTCTTAAAAAGGTTCACTGTACACCCCGCCTGTCCGATAGAGAAGAAAAGGGAAAGCAAACGCTCTCCCCTTTCTTTTCCCGTATTCTGAAAAAGCCTAGATGGTCACATGCATGGCAGCGGTTACCGGGTGGCCGTAAGTCGATCCACCTTGCGCCCGCCCGCCAATAGCGACTAGTGCCATCGGCACGGCCACTGCCCTCACGGACATCGCCACCGCCACATTGAAGCGAGATAGCAACGTAATAGGTACCGTTCTGATAAGCTCCTTCGCCTTTAACTGTACCGGTGTTGTAATAGGTCTCGAGCTTCCCAGATGCAGAGGTCGCCGTAGAAGATGTTCTGCTGGAATAACACTTCCCCGTACCTGTGATATTTGCCGTCACCGTTTGCGCGCCCACTGGTAAAGCTACAGCAAGCAGACAACAAACCGCGGCAATACCTGCCAACACTTTTTTCGCCATCATACCCTCTCGTTTATTTTTGGGGGAAGGCCTTTCTTTAGTTATAAAATAGCATATTTTTTATTTTTTGTAAATATGTGCATTATTTTTCTCCATTTCGCCTCGTTTCTTTAAATTTTATCATATAAAGCGTAGATTTTTCGACAATGACCTTCTATATTCGATAAAATTTAAATTTGGCGAAAAGGCGTCCATGCTTGTCGAAATGAGCCTCTTTCAATAGCAGAGAGCGCTCCAGTCTCTCCGCTGATTCCATTTGTATCTTATAGTTTGACAGTGTGCCCTTCCCTGTCGTTGATATAGACACAAAAAAAGAGGGACCGGCATCTCTGCCTGTCCCTCTTTTAAAGCCCTGCTCACAGGACTGCGCATCTGTAAAAAGCTCGCTTCTTAGACCAGCTCGATGATGGCCATCTCGGCGGCGTCGCCGCGGCGGGGGCCGATCTTGACGATGCGGGTGTAGCCGCCCTTGGTCTCGGCGTACTTGGGGGCGATCTCGTCGAACACCTTCTTGGCAACGCCCTCTTTGGTCACGTAAGAGTAGACCTGGCGCTTGGCGTGAAGGGTGTTCTCCTTGCCGGTGGTGATGATCTTCTCAGCAGCCGAGCGGACCTCTTTGGCGCGGGTGACGGTGGTCTCGATCTTGCCGTTTTCCAGCAGATAGGTGACCATGGCACGCAGCATCGCCTTTCTGTGGTCGCTTGCCCTGCCCAATTTTCTAGGCATAGAAATTCACTCCTTTTGCGGGATTTGAAAGGAGGAGGGAGGTTTACTCCTCGCTCTCCTTCAGGCTGACTCCCAGCGAGTCCAGCTTGTTGATAACTTCTTCAAAGGACTTGCGGCCCAGGTTGCGGACCTTCAGCAGCTCATCCTCGGTCTTGTTGATGAGGTCCTCTACGGTGTTGATCCCCGCGCGGCGCAGGCAGTTGGACGAGCGGACGGACAGATCCAGTTCCTCGATGGTCATCTCCAGGACCTTCTCTTTGCCCTTGTCGTCCTTCTCCACCATGATCTCCGCGCTGTAGGCCTCGCCCGACAGGTCGACGAACAGGTTCAGGTGCTCAATGATCACCTTGGCGCCCAGAGAGACGGCCTCCTTGGCGGAGATGGTGCCGTCGGTCCAGACCTCGAGGGTCAGCTTGTCGTAGTCGGTGATCTGGCCTACGCGGGTGTTCTCCACCTTGTAGTTGACCTTCAACACCGGGGTGTAGATGCTGTCCACCGGGATGACGCCGATGGTCACATGCTGGCTCTGCTTGTTCTTGTCAGCCGGCACATAACCGCGGCCCTTCTCCAGCACCAGTTCCATGCTCAGGGTGGCGCCTGCGCCCAGCCATGCAATGTGCATGTCAGGGTCCAGGATCTCCACTTCGCTGTCGGCCTGGATGCTGCCGGCAGTCACCTCGCACTCGCCGCTGGCCTCAATGTAGACCACTTTCGGCTCGTCGCAGTGCAGTTTGGCAGTGAGGCCTTTGATGTTCAGGATGATTTCGGTGACATCTTCCTTCACACCGGGAATGGTTGAGAACTCGTGCTGAATGCCGTCGATCTTGACAGAGGTGACGGCAACTCCGGGCAGCGAGGAGAGCAGGACCCGCCGCAGGCTGTTGCCCAGGGTGATCCCATAGCCGCGCTCGAGGGGTTCTACCACAAATCTTCCATAAGAACCGTCAGAAGCCAGTTCTTCCGTCTCGATTCTCGGCTTTTCGATCTCAATCATTTATGACCCTCCTTCAGACAGATTGTGTCGATGTGCCCATGGGCCATCGCCGTTTCTCGCCGAACCCTCACTTATTTGGAGTAGTACTCGACGATCAGCTGCTCGTCGACTTCAAAGTCGATGTCCTCGCGGGCGGGCAGCTTTGTGACGGTGGCTTTCAGGTTCTCTCTGTCCACATCCAGCCAGATGGGGGTCGGGCGGGAGGCGTTGGCCTCCGCCAGCTCTTTGACTTTGACGCTGTCCTTGCTGGAATCTCTCACAGCGATGACGTCGCCGGCCTTCACCCGGTAAGAGGGGATATTGACCTTCTTGCCGTTGATGGTGAAGTGGTTGTGCAGCACCAGCTGACGGGCCTCTTTGCGGGAAGAGGCGAAGCCGCAGCGGTAGGCCACGTTGTCCAGACGGCTCTCGAGGATCTGCAGCAGGATGCTGCCGGTCACGCCCTCTTTGCGGGCGGCCTCCTCGTAGTAGCCGGCGAACTGCTTCTCCAGAACGCCGTAGTAGCGGCGGGCCTTCTGCTTCTCGCGCATCTGCAGGCCGTACTCGGACACCTTTCTTCTGCTGTTCTGGCCGTGCTCGCCCGGGGCGTAAGCCCGACGGGAGATGGCGCATTTATCGGAATAGCAGCGTTCCCCTTTCAGGAACAGCTTCTGACCTTCACGGCGGCACTGACGGCACACCGCACCAGTATATCTAGCCATTATGACACCTCCTGATGTTTGATTAGACCCGACGGCGTTTGGGCGGGCGGCAGCCGTTGTGGGGGATGGGGGTCACGTCTTTGATCATGTTGACCTCCAGCCCGGCGGACTGCAGGGCCCGGATCGCGGCTTCACGGCCGGAGCCGGGGCCTTTGACGAAGACCTCAACGGTCTTCAGGCCATGCTCCATAGCGGCTTTGGCAGCGGTTTCAGCGGCCATCTGCGCGGCGAAGGGGGTGGACTTACGAGAGCCCTTAAAGCCCAGTCCGCCGGCGGAAGCCCAGGAGATCGCGTTGCCCTGAACGTCGGTGATGGTGATAATGGTGTTGTTGAAGGTGGACTGGATATGTGCAGCGCCGCGCTCGATGTTCTTGCGCTCACGGCGCTTGCGAATGACGGGTTTCTTCTGTGCCATCTGTTACACCCCTCCCTTATTTCTTCTTGTTGGCGATCGTCTTCTTGGGGCCCTTGCAGGTCCGGGCGTTCGTCTTGGTTCTCTGCCCTCTGCAGGGCAGCCCTTTTCTGTGGCGGACGCCGCGGTAGCAGCCGATCTCCACCAGTCTCTTGACGTTGAGCGCCACGTCGCGGCGCAGATCGCCCTCCACGTCAAAGTTCTTGTCGATGTATTCGCGCAGCTTGATCTCGTCGTCCTCGGTCAAGTCCTTGACACGGGTGTCCGGGCTGATGCCCGTGGCGGCGAGAATCTTCTCTGCGGATTTACGGCCGATGCCGTAGATATAGGTCAGACCAATTTCGACTCGCTTCTCTTTCGGCAAGTCAACACCAGCTATACGCGCCATGTGTTCGTTGCACCTCCATTATCTCGGTATGCCAAGCACTTAGCCCTGACGCTGTTTGTGCTTCGGGTTCTTGCAGATTACCATTACGCGGCCCTTGCGTTTAATGACTTTGCATTTCTCGCAAATGGGTTTTACGGAAGGTCTTACTTTCACGATTATTACCTCCTAGTACCCTAGACGTTTCGGTTGCTTATTTCGAGCGCCAGGTAATGCGCCCTTTGGTGAGGTCGTACGGAGACATCTCCACCGTCACCTTGTCCCCAGGCAGGATGCGGATAAAGTTCATCCGCAGCTTTCCGGAGATGTGAGCCAGTATCTTATGCCCGTTTTCCAGTTCCACCTGAAAGGTGGCGTTGGGCAGTGCGTCCACGACAATGCCTTCGACTTCAATGACGTCTTCCTTGGACAAGCGAATACCTCCCTAATCTTCGTGACAGATGGATGTTCCATCGTTGTACCCGGACAAAATGGTCCGGATCTGCCGGTTGGTCGTCTCCGGGCCGAGGGGGATGACCTCCTCTGTCGGCCAGACGTGTCGTATATTCTTCTTCTTTGGGTGTTCGAGCTTTCGCACTTTTCCGTCGGCTATAAAAACGTATCCGTTCGCAGGGGACACGACCACGTAGTACCGCTCTTTGTCGCGGCCGGCAATGCTCTTGACCACACTTCCCTCTCGGATCGTCACCATCTGGTGCACCTCCTAAGGGCGGGTCAGAATCACCGGACCGCTCTCGGTGATCGCAATCGTGTTTTCAAAGTGGGCAGACAGCCCGCCGTCTTTGGTGACGGTGGTCCATCCGTCCCCCAGAACTTCCACCTGATAGCCCTTCTGGTTGACCATGGGCTCGATGGCGATGGTCATGCCGGGAACCAGCCGGGCCCCGTGGCCCGGACGGCCGTAGTTGGGCACCTCCGGTTCCTCGTGCAGGTCCCGGCCGACGCCGTGACCCACAAATTCCCGCACCACCGAAAAGCCCTGACTCTCGATATACGACTGCACCGCAAAGCCGATGTCGCCGATCCGGTTGCCCGGCACGGCGGCCTCGATGCCCAGTTCCAGCGAACGCCGGGTGGCGTCCATCAGGCGCTGGGCCTCTGGGGAGACCTCCCCCGCGGCAAAGGTGGCGGCGTTGTCGCCGTGAAAGCCCCCAATGAAGGCCCCCACATCCACGCTGACGATGTCGCCCGCCTGGATGACCCGCCCGCCGGGAATGCCGTGAATGACTTGGTCGTTGATCGAGATGCAAGCGCTGCCGGGGAACCCGCCGTACCCCAAAAAGGACGGCTTGGCCCCGTGGGAGAGGATGAATTTCTTCACCGCCCGGTCGATTTCACCGGTGCTCACACCGGGTTCGACCATCTCGCCGGCCAGCTTCAGCACCTGCGCCGAGAGGCGGCAGGCCTTCTGCATGGCGGTGAGTTCCCGGGAGTTCTTGAGAATGATCATTCCCTAGACCCCCAGGGCGCGGCGGACCAGCTCGCTGGTATCCTCTACGCGCTCCTGACCGATGACTGTTTTCAAAACACCCTTCTTCTCGTAGTAGGCGATGAGGGGCTCGGTCAAATCGTGATAGACCTGCAGGCGGTCCTTCACGATGCTTTCCTGGTCATCCTTCCGGATCACCAATTTTCCGCCACACTTGTCACAGACGCCGTCGATTTTGGACGGCTTGTAGTCGGTGTGGTAGGACGCGCCGCAGTCGCTGCAGACGCGCCGGCCGGACATCCGCCGGACGATGGCGTCATCCTCGACCTGGATGTTGACCACCCGGTCGATTCTCACGCCCGCCTCGTCCAGGGCCTCGGCCTGCGCCACTGTGCGGGGGACGCCGTCTAGAACGAATCCGTTTTCACAATCGCTCTGTGCGAGCCGCTCCTTCACGATGCCGATGATCACGTCGTCGGGGACCAGGTTGCCCGCGTCCATGTAGGACTTGGCCTTCTGGCCCATCTCGGTGCCGTTCTTCACAGCCTCGCGGAGGATGTTGCCGGTGCTGATGGCGGGGATCTTCAGCAGGTCACAGACCTTTTCGGCCTGGGTGCCTTTGCCCGCGCCGGGAGCGCCCAAAAAGATGAGATTCATAGCTGCCTCCTCTACTCTTGCCCGTTTACTCTAAAAAGCCCTTGTGATGGCGCATCATCATCTGCGCCTCCAGCGACCGGACCACTTCCAGCGAAACGCCCACCACGATGAGGATCGAGGTGCCGCCCAGGGCGATGTTCATTCCGGTGGCCGCGCTGATGCCAATGGGGCAGACAGCGATGACCGCCAGGAAGAGGGCGCCGATGAGGGTCACCTTGGACAGGATCCGGGTGATGAAATCCACAGTCGGTTTGCCCGCGCGAATGCCGGGGATGGTGCCGTTGTTCTTTCTGAGATTGTTGGCGATCTCGAGGGGATTGTACTGGACCGCCACGTAGAAGTAGTTAAATGCCATGATGAGCAAGAAATAGATGATGGCATACGCCAGGGAGTTGTAGTCGAAGATCGACAGGAACTTGCCCCACCAGGTGGAGGCGTCGGTGTCGAAAAACGCCTTGATGGTGCCAGGGATCGAGATGATCGAGCTGGCGAAGATGATGGGCAGCACGCCAGACATGTTCACCTTGATGGGGATGAACGAGCTCTGCCCGCCGTACATCTTCCGCCCGACCACGCGCTTGGCGTACTGGACGGGGACCCTCCGCTCCGCCTCGGTCATCATGACCACAAAGCCGATGATGACGACGGCCAGCACCAGGATCAGGGGGATGTAGATGTAGAACTTCCACTCGCCCTGTGCCGCCAGCTTGAAGTAGGCGATGATGGCGGAGACCAGCTGCTTGCCGCGGGAGACGATGCCGGCGAAGATGATGAGGGAGATGCCGTTGCCGATGCCCTTTTTGTCGATCTGCTCACCCAGCCAGATGATCAGCATGGCGCCAGCCGTAAAGGCGGTGATGATGACGATGGCCGAGAAGATGCCGGCGAAGCCGCCGGTGTAGAGCAGAGCGCCCTGCCGCTTGAGGAGGAAGTAGTAGGCCACAGAGAGGGCCACCGCCAACCCCAGGGCAGTGTAGCGGGTGATCCTGTTGAGCTTGCGTCTCCCCTCTTCCCCCTCCTTGGACAACCGCTCCAGCGGCGGGATCGCCACGGTGAGCAGGTTGATGATGATGGAGGCGTTGATGTAGGGGGTGATGGAGAGGGCAAAGATGGTGGCGTTGGCAAAGGCGCCGCCGGTCAGGATGTCGATGTAGCCCAGCATGCTGCCGGTCTGGCTGACCATCGACTGCAGGGAGGAGGGGTCCAGGAAGGGCACGGGCAGAGCCACAGAGCCCAGACGGACCACGGCGATGATCATGATGGTGTAAAGGATTTTCTTCCTTAAATCCGCGATCTTCCACGCATTCTTAAAGGTTTCAAACACCTTACATCACCTCAGCCTTCCCGCCTGCCTTTTCAATTTTTTCCTTCGCGGAGGAGGAGAATTTGGCCGCTTTCACGGTCAGTTTCTTGGTGAGTTCGCCGTCGCCCAGGACCTTGATGCCGTCCAGTTCTTTCTTGACCAGGCCGGCAGCCAGGATGGCTTCGGTGTCGACGACCGCGCCGTCTTCAAACTTCTTTTCCAGGTCGGCAACGTTCACGTTGGCGTAAACGGTGGCGAAGTGGTTGTGGAAGCCGCGCTTGGGCAGTCGGCGCTGCAGGGGCATCTGGCCGCCTTCAAACCCGGGGCGGACACCGCCGCCGGAGCGGGCCTTCTGGCCCTTGTGGCCCTTGCCTGCGGTCTTGCCGTTGCCGGAACCGGCGCCTCTGCCCTTGCGCTTGGGCTCTTTGGTGCTGCCGGGAGCCGGAGACAGTTCATGCAGTTTCATTTTGCTTGCACCTCCTTTTTACGCTTCGGTAACCTCGATCAGATGTGCGATCTTGGCGATTTTTCCCTTGGTGGCCTCGTTGTCGGGCTGGATGGTGACGTCGCCGATCTTGCGCAGGCCCAGCGAGTGAGCGGTGGCAATCTGGTCGTCTTTCCGGCCCTGGAAGCCTTTGATCAACTTGATTCTGTAATCAGCCATGGAGCGTGACCCTCCTTAATCCAATACTTCCCGGACGCTCTTGCCGCGGATGGCGGCGACCTGCTTGGCATCCCGCAGGGACTTCAGCCCGTTGATGGTGGCGGTCACCACGTTGCACGGGTTGTTCGAGCGCAGGCATTTGGTGCGGATGTCTTTGATGCCAGCCGCTTCCACGACTGCGCGGACAGCGCCGCCGGCGATAACGCCGGTACCTTTTCCAGCGGGCTTGAGCAGCACTCTGCCGGCGCCGAACTCGCCCACGACCTCGTGGGGGATGGTGGTGCCGTACAGGGAGACCTTGATCATGTTTTTCTTGGCCTCTTCGATGCCCTTGCGGATGGCGTCGGGAACCTCAGAAGCTTTGCCCAGCCCGTAGCCGACGGAACCTTTGCCGTCGCCCACGACGACCAGAGCGGAGAACTTGAAGATCCGGCCGCCCTTTACGGTCTTGGACACGCGGTTGATGGAAACAACTTTCTCCTGCAAATCAAGAGCTGTTGCGTCGATTTTAGCCAAAAGTATACCCCCTCACTAAAATTTCAGGCCGCCCTCGCGGGCACCTTCGGCCAGCGCCTGGACGCGGCCGTGGTAGATGTAACCACCGCGGTCGAACACCACTTCGGTGATGCCCTTTTCGATGGCCTTCTTAGCGATGGCAGCGCCGACCTTCTGTGCGGCTTCTCTGTTGCCACCCTGGCCCTCGAAGTCCTTGTCCATGGAAGAGGCAGCGGCTAACGTCACGCCGTTCTTGTCGTCAATGATCTGCGCGTAAATGTGCTTTGCGGAGCGAAACACATTCAGGCGGGGACGCTCGGGAGTGCCGGCAATCTGGCCGCGCACCCGGCGATGTCTTCTAAGCCGAGCTTTGTTGCTGTCTGGCTTCTTCACCATTATTTGGTCACTCCTTTCCTCTATTTGCCCTTACCGGCCTTGCCCTCTTTGCGGATGATCACTTCGTCCACATACTTGATGCCTTTGCCTTTGTAGGGCTCGGGCGGGCGTTTCTCCCGCACTTCGGCGGCGAACTGGCCGACCTTCTGCTTGTCGGGGCCGGAGATCACGATCTTGTTGGGGGCGGGGACGTCGATCTTGATGTCCTCGGTCTCCTCGATGATGACCGGGTGGGAAAAGCCCAGGGTCAGGTTGGCACTGGTGCCCTGTTTGGCGGCGCGGTAACCGACGCCGTTGATTTCCAGCTCTTTCTGGAAGCCCTCGGTGACGCCCACGACCATGTTGCTGACCAGCGTGCGGGTCAGGCCGTGGAGGGAGCGGTGCTCCTTGTTGTCAGAGGGGCGGGTCACGGTGATCTCACCGTTCTCCATGGCAATCTTCATGTCGGGGTGGAAGGACTTGGTCAGGGTGCCCTTGGGGCCCTTCACCGTCACGGTGTTGCCCTCGATCTTGACCTCCACGCCGGCGGGGACTGCGATGGGTTTTCTACCAATACGAGACATCTCTACTGCACCCCCTTACCAGACAAATGCCAGGACTTCGCCGCCCACGTTTGCCTTCCGGGCGGCCTTGTCGGTCATGATGCCCTTGGAAGTGGAGACGATGGCAATGCCCAGGCCACCCATGACCTTCGGCATCTCCTCGCAGTTGGCGTAGATGCGCAGGCCGGGTTTCGAGACTCTGCGCAGCCCTGTGATGACTTGCGATTTGTTCTCACCGTACTTCAGGGTGATGCGGATGACCCCCTGCTTGTTGTCATCGATGACGGTGAATTTCTTGATATATCCCTCGTCCACCAAAATCTGGGCCATGGCCTTTTTGATGTTGGAAGCGGGGATGTCGACCGTGTCGTGTTTTGCAGAGTTCGCGTTCCGGATCCGGGTCAGGAAATCTGCAATCGCGTCGGTGATTTGCATACCGTGAACCTCCTTTGGCTGTTTTTTACCAGCTGGCCTTCTTCACACCGGGGATCTCGCCTTTGTAGGCCAGCTCCCGGAAGCAGATGCGGCAGATGCCGAATTTGCGAAGATATGAATGAGGTCTGCCGCAGATCTTGCACCGGTTGTATTCTCTGCTGGAATACTTCTGGGGCCCTTGCTGTTTATTGATCATCGATTTCTTTGCCACAACAGATTCCTCCTTTACTTCGCATAGGGAGCGCCCAGTGCGCTCAACAGCTCGCGGGCCTCCTCATCGGTCTTCGCAGTGGTCACGAACGCAATGTCCATGCCGCGGATCGCGTCGATCTTGTCGTAGTCGATCTCCGGGAAAATCAGCTGCTCGGTGATGCCCAGGGAGTAGTTGCCGTGGCCGTCAAAGGAGTTGGGGTTGATTCCGCGGAAGTCGCGCACGCGGGGCAGCGCCACATTGAAGAGGCGGTCGACGAACTCGTACATCCGGTCGCCCCGCAGGGTCACCTTCACGCCGATGTTCATCCCCTCGCGCAGTTTGAAGTTGGCCACCGATTTCTTGGCCTTGCAGACGATGGGCCGCTGGCCGGTGATCTGCATCAAATCGCTGATGATGGAGTCGATGACCTTCGGGTTGTCGCGCGCTTCCCCGCAGCCCACGTTGATGACGACTTTGTCCAGCTTGGGGATCTGCATGACGCTCTTGTAGGAGAATTTGTTCATCAGAGCCGGCGCGACTTCTTTTTCGTAAAGGTCTTTAATTCTAGCCATGTTGTTTCCTCCTTACTCTAGAAAGTCTCGCCGCAGTGTTTGCACAGCCGCATTTTGCCGTCTTCCAGCACCTTGTGGGCCAGCCGGGTGGGCTTGCCGCACTTGGGGCAGACCAGCATCACCTTGCTGGCGTACAGGGCGCCCTCGGCCTTCACAATGCCGCCGGCCTCGCCCATCTGGCGGGGTTTGACGTGCTTGGTGACCATGTTGCAGCCTTCCACGATGACTTTGCCCTCTTTGGGGCTGACCTGCAGGACTTTGCCCTGCTTGCCCTTGTCCTTGCCGGAGAGGATCACCACGGTATCGCCGGTCTTGACATGCAATTTTTCCATGAGATTTCCTCCTCCTTACAGAACTTCGGGTGCGAGGCTGAGTATTTTCAGGTAGTTCTTCTCGCGCAGCTCTCTGGCCACGGGCCCAAAAATACGGGTGCCTCTGGGGTTCTGGTCTTCCTTTATCAGAACTGCCGCGTTCTCATCGAACCGGATGTAGGTGCCGTCCTCGCGGCGAACACCCTTGGCAGAACGAACAATCACAGCTTTGACAACGTCGCCTTTTTTCACGGCGCTGCCGGGGGCGGCCTTCTTCACAGAAGCGACGATCACATCGCCGATGTTGGCATATCTTCTGCGGGAACCGCCCAGCACGCGGATACACATAATCTCTTTGGCGCCGGTGTTGTCGGCCACCTTGAGGTAAGTTTGCATCTGTACCACAGTGCGTTCCTCCTTTCGGTTTTAACAGGTTCTATTTCGCCTTGTTGATGATTCTGACGAGCCTCCACCGTTTGTCCTTCGAGAGGGGGCGTGTTTCCATAATCTCAACAGTGTCGCCAATGCCGCACTCGTTCTTCTCGTCGTGGGCCTTGAACTTGCTGGTGCGCTTGATGATCTTTTTGTACAGGGGGTGCTGGACATTGTCCTCGATGGCGACGACGATGGTCTTATCCATCTTGTCGCTGACGACCTTGCCGACCCTCGATTTTCTCAGGTTTCTTTCGCTCACAGCTCTTGCCTCCCTTTCTCGTTAGTTCGCGCTGTCTTTCAGTTCCCGCTCGCGCAGCAGGGTGTTGACGCGGGCGATGTCCTTTTTCACAGCCTTGATCCGCATGGGATTCTCAAGCTGGTTCACAGCGTGCTGGAAGCGCAGGTTGAAGAGCTCGGCTTTGAGGTCAATCAACTTCGCGTTCAGTTCGTCGGCGCTCATCTCACGGATCTCAGACGCTTTCATTACTCTTCACCCTCCAATTCTTCTTTTTTGACAAACTTGCACTTGATGGGCAGTTTGTGGCTGGCAAGGCGAAGGGCCTCGCGGGCGATCTCCTCGGAAACACCGGCGATCTCAAACATGACCCGGCCGGGTTTCACGACGGCAGCCCAGTACTCGGGGGACCCTTTACCGGAGCCCATGCGGGTCTCGGCGGGTTTCTCGGTGATGGGCTTGTCGGGGAAAATCTTGATCCAGACCTGACCACCGCGCTTGGTGTAACGGGTCATGGCGATACGAGCGGCCTCGATCTGGTTGGCAGTGATCCAGGCGGGCTCCAGGGCAACCAGGCCATACTCGCCGTAGGTCACCTTGTTTCCGCGGTACGCTTTACCGGTCAGACGACCTCTGTGCACGCGGCGATACTTGACTCTCTTTGGCAAAAGCATTACCGTTTGCCTCCTTCCCTCCGGGTGGTTCTCTTGGCGTCGTGCAGCACTTCGCCTCTGTAAATCCAGGTCTTGACGCCAATCTTGCCGTAGGTGGTGTCCGCCTCGGCAAAGCCGTAGTCGATGTCGGCGCGCAGGGTCTGCAGGGGGATGGTCCCCTCGTGGTACTGCTCGGTGCGGGCGATGTCCGCGCCGCCCAGACGGCCGGAGACCTGGATCTTGATGCCCTTGGCGCCCAGGCGCATGGCCCGGCCGATGGCCATCTTCATGGCCCGGCGGAACGAGGTGCGCTTCTCCAGCTGTTTGGCGACACTCTCGGCCACCAGCTGGGCGTTGACGTCGGGCTGCTTGACCTCAACGATATTGATGTTCACCGGTTTGCCGATGAATTTCTCGATGTTCTTGCGCAGCTTGTCGATCTCGCTGCCGCCCTTGCCGATGACCATGCCCGGCTTGGCGCAGTGGATGTGGATGCGGATCTTGTTGGCAGTTCTCTCGATCTCGATGCGGGGGACGCCGGCGCCGTAAATCTCTTTTTTGATGAATTTACGGAGTTTGTAGTCCTCTACCAGGATATCGCCGAAAGCGTTATCCTTAGCAAACCAGCGGGAGTCCCAGTCTTTGATAATGCCCACCCGAAGACCGTGGGGATTTACTTTCTGGCCCATAGTTTACCTCCTCTTTCAGCTTATTCCTTTTCCTTGAGAACCATCGTCACGTGCGAGGTCCTCTTCAGGACGTGGAATGCTCTGCCCTGTGCTCTCGGGCGAATGCGCTTGAGCGTGGGGCCAGGACAAACGAAGCACTCTGCGACGTAGAGGCTGTTTTTGTCCATGTTGTGGTTGTTCTCAGCGTTAGCCATGGCCGATTTGAGGAGCTTTTGTAAGGGCTCGCTGGCAGACTTCGGGGTGTGCTTCAGAATGGCCATCGCCTTGTCGGCGGGCTGGTTCCGAATCAGGTCCAAAACGATCTGCACTTTTCTCGGCGCAATGCGCAAATGGCGAAGATAAGCTCTTGCTTCCATTTGGAATCCTCCTTTCGACCTTAACCTCTGTTGGATGTTTTGGAACCGGCGTGGCCTTTGTAGGTCCGGGTGGGGGCAAACTCACCGAGTTTGTGCCCAACCATGTCCTCAGTCACATAGACCGGTACGTGCTTGCGGCCGTCGTAGACGGCGAAGGTATGTCCAACGAAATCAGGGAAGATGGTGGAGGATCTGCTCCAGGTCTTCAGGACTTTCTTCTCGCCGGCCTCGTTCATGGCCAAAACCTTCTTCAGCAGGGAAGCCTGTACGAAAGGTCCTTTTTTAACGCTTCTGCCCATTTTCTATTTGCCTCCTTTCGATTACAGACGCCTACTTGGAGTTGGCGCGCTTGACGATGAACTTGTCGGACTGCTTGTGCTTCTTGCGGGTCTTGTGGCCCATGGTGGGTTTGCCCCAAGGAGTCACAGGAGAAGGACGGCCGATGGGGGATTTGCCCTCGCCGCCGCCGTGGGGGTGGTCGCAGGGGTTCATGACCGAGCCGCGGACAGCGGGGCGGATGCCCATGTGGCGCTTGCGGCCGGCCTTGCCCAGGTTCACGTTCTCGTGATCCACGTTGCCGACCTGGCCGATGGTGGCCATGCAGCTGGCGGGCACGTTGCGCAGCTCTCCGGAGGGGAGGCGGATCAGGGCGTATTTGCCCTCTTTGGCCATCAGCTGGGCGGAGTTGCCGGCGGAGCGCACCAGCTGGGCGCCCTTGCCGGGGTAGAGCTCGATGTTGTGGATGACGGTGCCGTCGGGGATGTTCTGCAGGGGCAGAGCATTGCCCGGCTTGATGTCGGCGTCGGGGCCGGCGATCACCTTGTCGCCGACTTTCAGACCGACCGGGGCCAGAATGTAGCGCTTGTCGCCGTCGACAAACTCGACAAGGGCGATGTGGGCGGAGCGGTTGGGGTCGTACTCCAGGGTCTTGACGGTCCCCTCCACGCCGAAGTTGTTGCGCTTAAAGTCGATGATGCGGTACTTTCTTCTCTGCTTCCCGCCGCGGTGGCGGACGGTGATGCGGCCGTAGCTGTTGCGGCCCGAATGGTTTTTCAGAGGGGCCAGCAGGCTCTTCTCCGGCTCTACTTTGGACAGCTCGGAATAATCGGTGACGGTCATTCCGCGGCGGCCCGGCGTAGTCGGTTTGTATTTCTTAATCGCCATTGGGTTTCACTCTCCTATTATCAGGCTTAGCGGAAGGGGGTTGCCCTCCCATACGTTGCCCCCGGCCTCGGCGGGCCGGGCGGGCGGTTACATCATGTTGTCGAAGAACTCGATCCCCTTGGAATCCTCGGCCAGGGTGACGATGGCCTTTTTCCAGGAAGGGGTGTAACCGGAGTTGCGGCCCATTCTCTTTTCGCGGCCGCGCACGCTGATGGTGTTGACCTTCGCAACCTTCACGCCGAAGAGCTCTTCCACCGCTCTGGCGATCTCCACCTTCTCGGCGTCTTTGGCAACTTTGAAGGTGTATTTCTTCAGCTGCATATTGGCCATGCTGGCCTCGGTGATGACGGGTTTGATGACGATGTCCTGTGCCAGGCGCATTATGCGTACACCTCCTCGAGTTTGGAGACGGCGTCCTGCGCGATGATGAAGGTATCGCAGTTCAGGATGTCGTAGGTATTCAGGGTGTTGATGAGGGCGGTCTTCACGCCGGGGATGTTGGCGGCGCTCTTGACGAGCTTGTCGCACTTCTCGGGCATGACGATCATGGCCTTCTTGCCGGCGCCCAGAGCGCCCAGCATCTCGCTGACGGCCTTGGTCTTAAAGCCCTCCAGCTCGATCTTGTCAACGACCACGACGCTCTCGCTGGCGGCCTTGGCCGACAGGGCGGACTTGAGGGCCAGTCTCTTGACCTTCTTGTTCAGGGAGTAGCTGTAGTCGCGGGGCTTGGGCCCAAAGACGATGCCGCCGTGGGTCCACTGGGGAGCCCGGGTAGAGCCCTGGCGGGCCCGGCCGGTGCCCTTCTGTCTCCAGGGCTTGCGGCCGCCGCCGCTGACCTCGGTGCGAGTCAGGGTGGAGTGGGTGCCCTGGCGCTGATTGGCCAGGTAGTTGACCACAGCCGCGTGCATGACCGCTTCGTTGGGGGTAATACCAAATACGGCGTCGCTCAGAGTGATCTCGGAGACCTCTTTGCCGGCCATATTCAAAACTTTGACTTTAGGCATGTGCTTCTCCTCCTTCCACTAGGCTTTGACGCTGTCGGTGATGGCGACCAGGCCGCCGCGGGGGCCGGGGATCGCACCTTTGAGCGCAATGAGGTTATTCTCTGTATCGATCTTGACAATCTCCAGGTTCTGCACAGTGACCGTCTCGGCGCCCATGTGCCCGGGCAGCTTTTTGCCCTTGAACACCCGCGAGGGGGTGGAGGTGGAACCGTTGGAACCGGCGTGGCGGACCACAGGGCCGGAGCCGTGGGACTCCTTCAGGCGGTGGTGGCCGTAGCGCTTGATGGTGCCGGCGTACCCTTTGCCCTTGCTTGTCCCCTTTACGTCTACGTGGTCGCCCACCTGGAAGACGTCGGCCTTGATGATGGCGCCGACCTCCAGATCGCTGCCCTCCAGGGCAAACTCTCTCAGGTGCTTTTTGGGAGCCACGTCAGTTTTGTCAAAATGGCCCTTCATCGGCTTGTTCGTGCTCTTGACAGAGGCGTCGCCAAACCCGATCTGCAGGGCGCAGTAGCCGTCGTTTTCGGCGGTCTTCTTCTGCACGACCACACAGGGGCCCGCCTCGACAACAGTCACCGGGATGACCTTTCCCGCTTCGTCGAAAAGCTGTGTCATGCCAACTTTTTTTCCGAGAATCGCTTTGTTCATGTTTTTCCCTCCTTCGGTTATTGGTCGGCTTGCGCCGACATGACCTGCTTGCTGGGCAGGAAATCGCGCTTACAGCTTGATCTCGATGTCCACACCAGCAGGGAGCTGCAGGTTCATCAGGCTGTCGACGGTCTTGTTGGAAGGCCGCAGGATGTCGATGAGCCGCTTGTGGGTCCTCCGCTCAAACTGCTCGCGGCTGTCCTTGTACTTGTGGACGGCCCGCAGGATGGTCACGACCTCTTTTTTGGTGGGCAGGGGGATGGGACCGGAGACCCGAGCGCCGGTGCGCTTTGCGGTCTCGATGATCTTCTCCGCCGATTTGTCGACCAAATTGTGATCGTACCCCTTGAGTCTGATGCGAATTTTCTCCTTGACTGCCACTTTAAATCGCCTCCTATTAGAATACATGTTTTTGGGGCGGTTTCAAAAACTAAACACTGACCCGGGTGTTTCATGTTGGGCCATAAAAAAACGAATACACTTGACGTGTGCAAGCATATCCGGGAATGGGCATGAAACGCCCTTTCAGCGACGGGGAATGGGCATAGCTGTCCCCTTCTCGCTGTGTTCAGTATTTACTGTCGCCCGGTTTAAAATCGGACATACTCCACGGAAAAACCCACACGGATGTGTGGCAACCTCCCGCTTCAACGCATATCTTGTGCAGTCACGCTTTATTATAATACACCAGCGCCGGGCCCATTGCAAGGCTTTTTTCAAAGTTTTTTGGGCAAAAAAGAGATTTTTCACCCTTCCTTTTGCCCCGGTTGGAGAATTTTCTCCAACCTTCGTCCGGCGTGTCCTCTTTGGCGCCCCTCAGCCGCCGTGGCGGCGCTTCCAGCGGATGTCGATGAAGACCACCGCCCAAAACAGGCCAAAGAGGGCCAGGATGTGCCAGGCCTTCATCACCGTGCGCCAAAAGCCCCCCGGCTGCACCCCGCCGGCCAGCACCCGCTGCCGATCCCGCTTGGCCCGGCGGATGAACTCGCCCACATAGCGATAGCTGGCCCGGGCCCCGCTCAGCTCCGCGGCGATGGCCTGTCCCTGCTCGCCGGCGCCCCGCACCTCGCCCTCGGCCCCGATCCCGCAGAGAAAGTTGCTTCCTATATATAAGAAGGTCGTTTTCTCCCAGCCGGCGGCGGCCTCCATCCCGGCGGACTCCTCCCCCAGCAGGTGGACGTTCCCGGCGCTGTCCACCGCCACCGTGTTCTTCATCCCGGTGGCCACGTAGATGATCTGGCGCAGGGAGCCCACCTCGCACTGGCCGAAGGTGTTGTCCCCGGCGCTGACCAGGGTGCCGTCTCTGCGCAGGGCGATGGAGTGGTTGTAGGCCGCCGAGACAGCCACCACCCCCGTCTCCCCGCTGATGCTGCGCTGGCCGAACTCGTTGGCTCCGGCCGCCAGCACCTTGCCGCCGCCGGTGACCGCCAGCAGGTGGCCCCGCCCAGCCGAGAGGGTCTCCACCCCCTGCCACTGCTCCGCCCGCAGGAGCTGGTCCTCGTAGAGCCCCTCGCTCACCTGCAGCAGCTGCACCGTCCCGTCCTTGAGGAGGGCCGCCACAAAGGTGCCCCCCACGGCGATCTGCTCCACCCTTCCCCGGGGGGTGAAGGCGGTCTCCCCGCCAGGGGTGAAAAGGGCCACCGAGCCGTCGGCGTAGAGGAGGCCCACCCGGTCGCGGAACTGGTCGAACTGGGTGACATTTTTCTGTCGTTTGAGGGCGGCGGCCAGCTCCTCCGGACAGCCGGAGGAGACCGCGAGGGTGTTGTCGCTCCCCAACACCACCAGGTAGTCCCGCCCGCCGTTGACGGGGGAGGTGTAGGGGGTGACCTGCACTTTGTCCGCCGCCCGGGCCGGAGCGGGGAGGCAGAGAGAGAGGGAGAGGGCCATGAGAAGGGAGAGGGCCCGCTGCCAGAGCGCCCTCTTTTTGCCGGTTCGCACCATTGCCATCTCCCTCGCCCCCTTCTCTGCCGGGCCCCGCGGTCCGGCTGCCCTTTTTCGCTGTCCCCATTATAGTGTGCCGCGGCCCTGCCGTCAAATCGGGGGCAGCCCGCCGCTTGAAAAAAGCAGGGGGGCGCCCGCCGCATCCCCGCGGCAGGCGCCCCCCCTGTTTCTGGCGAGTCCTTAGATGTGGGACTCGATGTATTTCACGATGTCGCCGACTTCCTTGATGTTCTCCACCTCTTCGTCGGGGATCTCGATGTCAAATTCCTCTTCCAGGCTCATCACCAGGTCGACCACGTCCAGGGAGTCAGCCTCCAAATCCTCCATGATGTTGGCCTCCATGGTGACCTTCTCTTCCTCCACGTCCAGCTGATCGCACAGGATCTCTTTGACTTTCTCGAATACCATATCATTTTCCTCCTATAAGAAAATACCAGTCTGCAAGATTGCAAAACATCGCCGCCAAAGCGGGTGGCGATTGCCTACATACTTGTATACACGTTTTGGCAGCGGCTGTCAATGGGTATTTGGAAAAAGGATGAAAAATCATTGCTTTTCTCCACCCCGCCGGCCGACAACTCCCCGGGCCGTCCCCTTTGGCCCAGAATTCAAAAAAATTTCACCTTTCCCCGCCCTCCTCGCCGCTCAATTTGTGGTATAATGGCCGCAATGCGGCCATTGTGTCGAGACGGCGGTCAGGGGGCACTGGGTCCCCCCGCTGCCCGCCCGACCCCCGCCGCACACGACTGACATTGGGAGGAGCTTATGAAACAGGGCAAGACCTTCGGCCTGATCGGGGAGAAGCTGGGCCACTCCCTCTCCGGCCAGATCCACAGCCGTCTCTTCGCTGCGCTGGGCGCAGAGGCCCGCTACGACCTCATCGAGATCCCCCGGGAGGTGTTTGCCGACACCTTTCCCCGGCTGCTGGTCGAGTACGACGGCCTCAACGTCACCATCCCCTACAAGCGGGCGGTCCTCCCCTACCTGGAGGCCCTCTCCCCCGAGGCGGCCGACTACGGCGCGGTCAACACCGTCGACTGCGCCGCCCGCACCGGGCACAACACAGACGTGACCGGCTTCCTCCGCTCCCTGGGGGCGCGGATCGAGGCCCTCTCCGGCGACGTGCTGCTGCTGGGGGCCGGCGGCGCGGCGCGAATGATGGCCAAAGAGGCCCTGCGGCGCTGCCGCTCCCTGACGGTGGCGGTGCGCGACCCCGGCAGCGAAAACGCCGTCTCCCTGCGCCAGGAGCTGGCGGGGGCGGCGGTGCGGTTTGTCCCCCTGGGACAGATCGAGGGGCCATACGACGCCCTGCTCAACGCCACCCCGGTGGGGATGTGGCCCCAGGTGGAGGGCTGCCCGGTGGACGAGTCGGTCATCGCCCGCTGCGGCTTTGTCTTTGACGCCATCTACAACCCCGCCGAGACCCGGCTGCTGCAGGCCGCCCGCGCCCTGGGCGTCCCTGCCCTGGGGGGGATGGGGATGCTGGTGCTCCAGGCCGCCGCCGCCCAGGAAATCTGGCTGGGTCGGCCGGTGGACGGCAACCTGACCGACGAGCTGATCCGATCGCTGGAGGGGACGAACCATGCGGGATAACTACGCCCTGGTGGGCTTTATGGGCTGCGGCAAGACCACCGTGGGGCGGGAGCTGGCCAAGCGGCTGCAGTGCCCCTTCTGGGACCTGGACGCCGCCATCGCCCAGGGGGAGCGCCGGACCATCCCCGAGATCTTCGCCCAGCAGGGGGAGGCCGGTTTTCGGGAGCTGGAACACGCCTACCTAAAACAGGCCGCCGGGCGGCGGGGGGTCCTCTCCTGTGGCGGGGGGCTGGCCCTCTTCCCCCGCAACCGGGAGGTGCTCAGCCGCCACTTCACCACCGTCTTTCTGGACTGCGATTTTGAGACCTGCTACCAGCGCATCCGCGCCTCCTCCCGCCCCCTGGTGCAAGACAAGAGCGAGGCCGAGGTACGGGCCCTCTTTGAGAGCCGCTACCCCATCTACCAGGCCTGCTGCGACCTGCAGGTAAACGCGGCCCACTCCCCCTTCATGGTGGTGCAGGAGATCCTCAAGCAGCGCCGCCGCCACCGCTAGGACAGCCGAGAGAGGAGGCACTTCAAGACGTGATCGACTTTTCCATCTGGCAGGACCCCGAGACGGGGGACCCCCTCTCCTTCAACCGCGCCCGCCGCGGCTTTGAAAACCCCCGCACCGGCCGGCTCTACCCCGCCGACAGCCGGGGCATCCTCCACTTCTGCGGGGCGGAGGATGCCGTCGGCCCCGATGCCGCCAGCACCCGCTTTTACGATCGGTTCGCCCCCTTTTACGAGGGGGGGCAGAAGCTCTATTACAGCCTCTACGGCGGCGAGCGGAAGGCCCGAAACGACTACCTGCAATACCTGCACATCCGCCCCGGCGACCGGGTGCTGGAGGTTTCGGTGGGCACCGGGGCCAACATCCGCTGCCTTCCCCCGGAGGCCGACTACTACGGCATCGACCTGTCGGCGGGGCAGCTCGAACAGTGCTTTCTGCAAAAGCGGAGGCGCCGGCTCCCCCTTCACCTCTGCCAGGCGAACGCCGAGGCCCTCCCCTTTCGGGACGAGAGCTTCGACGCGGTCTTTCACGTGGGGGGCATCAACCTCTTCTCCGACCGGGAGGCCGCCATCCGGGAGATGGTGCGGGTCGCCCGGCCCGGCGCCCCCCTCCTCATCGCCGACGAGACCGAGCGGGTGGCCCGCCGCTACCAGCGCCTGCCCTTCTTCGGCACCCCCTTCCGGGGGCGGGAGGAGATCGTCCCCCCGGTGGACCTCCTTCCCCCCAACGTCACCGATGTGGCCCTGGCCGACGTCCGCCGGGGCAGCCTCTACTGTCTGACCTTCTGCAAAGCCCTCTAAGGGGCCGCAGAGAAGGGAGTGCCGCCGATGAGCAAGCACCTGTCCGCCGCCTTTTTCTCCCCCGTCCGTCTCCTGGCCCTCGTCTCTTCCCTCTCCCTCGCCGGTTGCCAAAAGACCCTCAAAGGGACCGACGCGCTGGTTGAAAAGGCGCGGGCGGAAATCCCCATTGCCGATGCGGAACACACCGAGATCCGGTACGCCGGGCAGTGCGCGCAGGGGGATGACGCCCTCCTCTGGTTCATCTCGGGCAACGAGTACCAGGCGCACAGCTACCTGCCCATGGAGTGCACCGTGGTCGGGGAGGAGGAGTATGTCTTTGTGCAGACCTACCGCCCCCTCCCCCGCGGCGGCAGGGACATTGTCGCCCTGCAGTGGAAGCGGGGGCTCGCCCTTTTGATCAACGACCCGCGCTGCACCGCGGTCCGCCTCTCCGACGGGGAGGGGACCCGCCTCTTTTCCATCGGGGAGGGGGAGTACCCCTACATCCTGTACAGCGAGACGCTGCCGTCGCGATACCAGTTTTTCGACGCCGCGGGAAACGAGCTCCTGTAAAGGGGCGAACATCAGGCGCCCCCTCCCAACACAAAAGAGCAGCCCGACCGATCTGCCGCTGGTCGGGCTGCTCTCTTTTTTTGTTCGATCAGTCGGGGGAAGGGCTACTTGGCTAGGGCTTCCAACACGGCCATCACCATCTCAAAGGTCCGCTGGAAGGAGGCCAGGTCCAGGCACTCGTCGGGGGTGTGGGCCCCGTCGGCGGTAGGGCCGAAGGCGATGATGTCCAGCGCGGGCAGTTTGTCCTTCAAAATGCCGCACTCCAGGCCGCCGTGAACGGCCTTCATCTCCATCTCCTCGCCGGTCTGCTCCTTATAGATCTTCATGCAGAGTTCCCGCAGGGGGGAGTTGGCCTCGTACTTCCAGCCGGCCATGGGCTCGTTGATGTCGGCCTTCACCCGGCACATCTCGGCCAGGGTCGCCATCTCGTCGGCCATGTGGTCGCGGACGGTGGGGTCGCTGGAGCGGATGAACTCGGTCATCTTCACGGTGTTCCCCTCGCTCACCGCCACCCCCAGGTTGCCGGAGGTGACCACCAGGCCGGGGATCTCCATGCTCATGGTGTAGACGGCGTTGGGGAGCAGGTAGACAAAGCGGATCAGCTCGTCGCTGGAGGCGCTGTCCATCATCTGGGCGGCGGGCTCGGCGGCGGCTGCCTGCAGCGCAAAGCCGGGGTCGCTGGCCGCCAGCTCGGAGGAGATCTCCGCCGCCACCCGCTGGGCGATGGCAATGGCCTCGTCGGCCCTGCCGGCGGGCACGGCGATCAGGGCGTCGGACTCCCGGGGGATGGCGTTCATCTTCGAGCCGCCCGAGAGGCTCACCAGGTTCACCGGCATCGCCTTTTTGATGTTGTGCAGCACCCGCCCCATCAGCTTGATGGAGTTGCCCATCTCCTGGTCGATCATCATGGCCGAGTGGCCGCCCAGCAGCCCCCGCACCGCCAGGGAGACGGCCTCTCCGGCAAAGGGCACCAGCTCGGCCGACTTCTCAAAGTCGATGAGCAGCCCGCCGGCGGAGGAGACGATCATCGTCCCCTCGGGGCCGCAGTCCATGTTCAGCAGGTACTTGGCCTCCAAGTCGGAGCAGTCCAGGGCAATGGCCCCCAGCAGGCCGATCTCCTCCATCGAGGTGAAGACGCACTCCAGCGCCGGGTGGCGGTAGTCGTCCCGGGCGAGGGCGGCCATCATGTAGGCCACCGCCACCCCGTTGTCGGCCCCCAAGGTGGTGCCCGAGGCGCGGAGGATGCCGTCTTTTACCTGCAGCTTCAGGGGGTCTTTTTCAAAGTCGTGTTCGGTGGCCTGGTTTTTCTCGCAGACCATGTCCAGGTGGCCCTGCAGCATGACGGTGGGCAGCCCCTCGCAGCCGGGGGAGGCGGGCTTCTTCACCACCACGTTGTAGGCGTCGTCCATCCGGCACCAGAGACCCAGATCCTTGGCAAATTGCATCACAAACTCGGCGGCAGCTTTTTCGTTGCGGCTGCCCCGGGGAATGGCAGAAAGCTCTTCAAAATAGCGCAGCGCGTCGGCCGGCTCGTATCCTTTGGTCACATACTCCATGGGGATTCGCCTCTTTCTCTCTGAAATTGCGCCACCGCGCCGGGGGGAAGACCGCCCGGCCTGTCCGATGGCATTTGCCAACAGTATACTCTTTCCCCCGCCATTTTTCCAGTGGAAAGCGGCAAATCGCCGGGAGAAATTTCGCCCCGCCCCGCCGCCGCATCTGTCTACTTTGCCCCTTTTTCCCCCACGGGCAATTTCCCCTTGACAGGGAGGGCGGCCTGCCTTACACTCTATTTATACGATTATCGTATAATACGAAAGAAGGTTATAAATATGGCAAACCCCGATCCCCTCCAGGTGGCGCAGCTCTGGCACGAGGTGCTCATGTACAGCTCCACCCCCGAAGAGGTGGCCCGCTACCCCGAGCTGATGGGCCGCTCCCCCCTCGAAATGCGCCTGCTGCTGATGGCCGGCGCGGCCCCCCACCTGCTGCTGCGGGACTACCTGGCGGCCCTCCACGTCCCCAAGAGCACCCTCACCAGCGCCCTCAACCGGCTCGAGGGGCAGGGCTACCTCCGCCGGGTCATCAGCCCCCGGGACCGGCGCTCCTTTCAACTGGAACTGGGGGAGCGGGGGCAGGCCTTTCTGCGCAGCTACCTGGACTACCAGCGGGGGATGGGGGAGCGGATCCTCGGCGGCCTCGCCCCGGAGGAGCAGCGGCAGTTGGCGGCGCTGCTGCAAAAGGTCGCCTCCTACATGCTCCCCCGCCAGGAGGGGGCGAGATGATGCGGGGCGGCGAGCGGTTTGCCGGCCAGATGGCGGGGAAGGTCGTCCTCCTCACCGGGGGCGGCGGGGGGATCGGCGTCGAGGCCGGCCTGGCCTTTGTCGAGATGGGGGCCACCGTCCTCCTCGCCGAGTGCGACCGGGAGCGGGGCCTTGCCGCCCAGCGGCGGCTGTGCGACCGGCGGCCGGGCAGCGGCGTCTTTCTGCCCGTCGATCTGGCCGACAAGGGGGATGTGGAGGTCCTCTGCGGGGAGGTGGCGGCCCGTTTCGGCTGCCCCGACGTCCTCTTTCACAACGCCACCCTGGCGCAGATGGGGGCGGTGGAGGAACTGCCCCTCGACGCCTGGAACCGAAGTTACGCCGTCAACCTCCTCGCCCCGGTGCAATTGACCCGGGCCTTCCTCCCCGCCATGCGGGAGCGGGACAGCGGGGTGATCGCCTTTGTCTCCTCCTCCGGGGCGGCCCCCCACATGGGGGCCTACGAGGTCTTTAAGACCGCCCAGGCGGAGCTGGGTTCCACCCTCGCAATGGAGCTGGAGGAGACCGGCATCCACGCCTACACCATCGGCCCCGGGCTGGTGCGCACCGCCACCGCCGAGGCGGCCATCGAAATCGTGGCCGGGCGGATGGGGATGAGCCTGCCCGCCTTCTACCGCCAAAACGAAAGCCACCTCCTCAGCGCCGAGGCGGCGGGCTGGGGCTTTGCCCTCTCAGCCCTCTTCGCCCAGCGCTACCGGGGGCAGGAGATCGCCTCCATCCAGGTGCTGGGGGACTGCGGCCTCTCCCCCGAGGGGGCGCCGGAGCCGCCCGCCAAAGCCCCGGTGGACGGGCAGGCGGCCGCCCTGGCCTTACAGCGGGTGGCCGACACCTTCTTTGCCCAGTATCGGGGCTGGAAGGGGATGAACGTCTTTGAGCGCCAGTGGGTGCTGCGGGACTTTAAAAAGTCGGTGGGGCTGCCCGCCGACGGGGCGGCCGAAACCCTGCGGGAGCTGCTGCGGGCGGGGCCGGCCGCCCTGGGCGCCCAGCGGGCGTTTCTCCAGCGGCTGCAGGGCTACTGGGAGCGGCAGTACACCCTTTTGCAGGGCTACGAGCGCGACCCCGTTCGCCGGGCGGAAAACAGCCGCATCGTGCAGGGCTGGGTGGAGGAGGTGGCCGCCCTCCTCGCCCTGCTGTCCTAGGAAGGGTGGCGGACAGACCATGTCCCCCCAAAAAAGCATCTCGGCACAGACAAGAGCGCGCCGGCTGTGACAGCCGGCGCGCTCTGATTTTGCCCTCTTATTTGCCCTCGTAAAAGCGGAACATCTCCTCCATCACCCGCTTGAAGCCCTCGCGGGAGACCTCCATCGAGACCCGGCAGCTGCGAAAGCCGCTGGGCCGGGGGGAGAAGTCCACCAGGGTGCGGCCCCGGCTGGGGCCGTCCTCGGTCTCGATGTCCACGTGGCACCGCTTCCAGGTGACGATGGAGGGGTCGGCCACGCAGGCCACCGTCATGCAGTCGCAGAGGAAGGGGGACGGATCGTCGGACTTGGCGGTGATCAGGTCCTGCATCCCCTCGCCCCGCTCGGTCTTATAGCGCATGATTTCCCCGGTGAGCCGGGCGATGCGGTGGTCACAGGCCAGCAGGTCGCCCCAGTCGCCGCTGGTGAGCTTGGCGCGGAAGATGGTCTCCAGCTCCACCATGTCCACCGGCACCCCACTGCGAAAGACGATGTCCGCCGCCGTGGGGTCGGCCCAGAGGTTGTACTCTCCATAGGCATTCTGGTTGCCGTAGATGCGCGAGCCCCCCATGATGGTCAGGTTGGCGATCAGCCGGGCGGCGTCAGGGTACTTGGTCAGCAGGATGCCCAGGTTGGTCAGGGGCCCCAGGGCGATGATCTCCAGCCGGCCGCCGGCCTTGACCGCCTCGTCGTAGATCACATCCCAGGCGTGGCGGGGATCCTCCTGCTGGGGGGAGGCGGGGAGGGTCACCGTCCCCAGCCCCCGCACCCCGTGGGCAAAGGAGGCGTCCGACGCGGGGTAGAGCATCGGCGCCGCCGCCCCCCGGGCGACGATGGTGGACAGCCCCGCCTCCCGGCAGAGGTCGAGGGCGTTCTGGGTGGTCAGGTCGATGTTCACATTCCCCGCCACCGAGGTGACGGCGCGAATGTCGAACTCCTCCCGGCTGGCGGCCAGAAACAGGGCGACGGCGTCGTCGATCCCCGGGTCGCAGTCAATGATAAATGGGCGCTTTTCCATCTCTTGTCCCCTCCTCTAACCCAATTTGGCAATGCAGTCGATGAACAGCCGGGCAAATCCGTCCCGGTCGCCGCCCACCACCACGTCGATGTTGGCCTCTTTGCAGCCCACCCCAAAGGGGCGGATGTAGGTGGCGGTGCAGCCCCGGCTCAAGGACTTGCCGGTGTCCACCTCCACGTAAAACCGGCGGGTGTCGAAGAGCCCCTCTTTGATCAGCCAGGCGCTAGCCACCGCGTCGTGAACCACCAGGTCGCGGCCGTTGCCGCCAAAGGTGTCCTGGCAGTAGTCAAAGAGCTGGGCACAGAGAGCCCCTACCCGCCCGCTGTGGCGGACCTCTTCGATCTCCTCGGGGCGCAGGGCCATCTTCTCGGTCACGTCCAGCCCGCACATGGTGATGGGCAGCCCGCTGCCAAAGACGATGGCCGCCGCCTCCGGGTCGTGCCAGATGTTGAACTCCGCCGCCGGGGTGATGTTCCCGCCCGAGGTGGAGCCCCCCATCAGGCACAGCCGCTTGATTTTCCCCTTCAACTCGGGGTAGGAGAGGAGCAGGGCGGCGATGTTGGTCAGGGGGCCCAGGGCGGCGATCACCATCTCCCCCTCGGCCTCCCTGATCTTGGCCGCCATGAAGTCAACGGCGTTTTCCCCCAGGGGCCCCCGCTCCGACAGGGGCAGGATCACCCCGTCCAGCGCCGTGGCGCCGTGGTAGGAGAGGGCCGGCCGGCACTCCCCCGCCAGGGGTTTGACACAGCCGGGGACCACCGGGATCTCCTCCCCCAGAAAGGCCACCAGCCGCAGGGCGTTTTCGGTGACATTTGGCAGCAGCCCGTTGCCGGGGACGGTGGTGATCCCCTGCAGGTCAAACACCCCGCTGCCCAGCGCCATGAAGAGGGCGGCCGCGTCGTCGTGCCCGGGGTCGCAGTCCATCAAAAGCGGAATTCGGTTCATCTTTCATCCTCCCTTTGCCTAACCTTTTTTCGTACTGTTTCATTGTATCAGCAAAGGGGCCGCACAGACAATACGGCCCCTTTTTTTCAGCGTTCCTACGGGAATCGCCCTCTTTTTTTGGCTAGTTTGCCCTCACTTCGCCCCGCCGGCAAAGGGTACCCTTTCGGCCCGACAGATGCGGCGCACCGCCTGGCTGCCGCAGATGAGGGCGATGGGCAGCCCGCCGGTGGTCTGGCACCACTGGCTGGCGAGCAGGGCGTTTTTCAGCCCCTTGACCCGGCCGTCGGCCGCCATCTGCCCCGCGCCCGGCGTCAGCACAAAGGACATCCAGGCCCCCTGATAGGCGCTGCACCACCGGTGGTAGGTCACCGGGGTCGCCAGGTCAAGGGGCAAAAGCTTCCCCGCCAATTCCGGGAATTGCCCCTCGACGCGGCGGCGCACCCCCTCCAGCAGCCGCGCCTTCTCGGCCCGATAGGCCGTCCGGTCCCGGGCAAGGGACTGCCAGTAGGGGTAGTCCTCGGCCGCCGACTGGTCCAGGTTGCAGACCATCACCGTCTGCCCCGCGGGGGCGAAGGTCGGCTCGTCGCTGTACTGGGTGATGCCCAGGTGCTCTACCCGCTGGGTCCCCACCGAAAGGGGCTCCACCAAAAAGCCCAGGGTGCGGGGCCAGCCCCGCAGGTCCGCCGCCACCCCAAACGCCGCCCGCACCGAGGTGGGGCGGGGGTTCTTCCCCTCGGCGGCAAACCGCCTGTCCCAGGCAGGGGCCGGGTGCCTGCCCCCCAGCAGCCGGTGCAGGGCAAAGTGAGCGTCGCAGGCCGCCACCGTCCAGTCCGCCGCCAGCCGCTCGCCGCCGGCGAGCACCAGCCCCCGGGCCCGGCCGCCCTCCTCCCAGACCTCTTCCACCGGGCAGGAAAGGCGCAGTTCGCCCCCCAGCGCCCGGTAGCGCTCCGCCATCCGCAGGGCCAGGGCCCGCGAGCCCCCGGCGGGCACGTCCCCATTGCCGCCGGTGAAGGTCGCCAGGGAGAAGAGCAGGGCGCTGGCGGCGTATCCGGGCGGCAGAAAGTGCCCCATCATCGCCCGCAGGGCCGGGTTTTGAAACCGCCCGGCAAACGCCGCCACCGACAGCTTGCCGTATTTCTGCATCGGCGCCGCCGACCTCGCCATCGAGGCCATCAGCCGGCAGAGTTCCAGGGGGTTCATCATGTCCATGGGCTTGCCGGAGGGGATCTCCATCCCCTTCAGGGTGCGGATGGCCGCGCACATCTCGCGGACGCGGGCTTCGTCCTCGGGGGCGGCGCGGCAGAGCTCTTCCTCGGTCCGCTCCAAATCCCGCCAGAAGGTCAGGTCGCCGTCCGGGTGATAAAACCGCCAGAAGGAATCGGGCTGGTGAACCGCCACCCCGTCCAGGGCCCCCACCTCCTCCCACATCCGCCGCAGAGGGGTGCCCTCCCGGGTGCCGGTCAGCCAGTGGATACAGCCGTCGATGTGGTAGCCCTGCCGGTCCCAGCCGGTGCACTCGCCCCCCGGCAGGGGATTTTTCTCGCAGACGATCGTCTGAAACCCGCTCTTTTGGGCGTAGATGCCGGCGGCCATTCCGGCCACCCCCGCCCCGACGATGGCGATCTTTTTCACCGCTTGCGCTCCTCTCCCGGCGGCCGTCCGGCCGCCCACAGGCCCGCCAAAGGCGGGACGCCCCTCTCTTCCCCGCTACCGCCGCAGGATGTCCACCAGCCACCCCGGTTCGGGGCAGGGCTCCTCTGGGCAGCGGGCCAGCTCCTCCGCCGCCCCCTGCACCGCCGTCCAGAAGGCCAGCGACAGGGCCAGGGGGTCCCCCTCTTTAAACACCCCCATGGCCTGCCCCGCCGCCACCAGCGGCACCGAACGGCGGATGTTGTCCACCCCCTGGGCCCGCTCCCGCACAGCGGGGGGAAACTCCTCACTATACTGGGCGCGGCCCATCAGCACAAAGACCTTGGCCACCGCCGGGTTTTGGGCGATGGCCCCGAAGATGCCCTCCGCCGCCCGCAGGAAAAACTGCTCCGGGTCGGCCTGGGGCAGCTCCATCATCTGCGCCGGGCCCCGCCGCCCCAGGTCGATGAGCTCCTCGAGCACCGCCTCTTTGGAGGGGAAGTAGTGAAAGAGGAGCCCCGCGCTCATCCCCGCGGCGGCGGCAATGTCTCCCACCTTGGTGGCCGCATATCCCCGGCGGACAAAGAGGTCCAAACTCACCTCCAAAATCTCCCGGCGGCGGCGCGCCCGCTGTTCCTCCCGCTTGTTCATTTTATTGAATCTCCATTCATTGAATATTTATTTAATAAATTTAGTATACCCCTTCGCCCCCGCCCTGTCAACTCCCTTTTTGCGCCGGGGCAAAGTGGGCGCAAAAAGGCGGCCCGCCCTCCCTGGGGCGGGCCGCTCTCGGCGTTTGGGTCTCTACCGGGCCAGCTTGGTGTACAGGTCGCCGATGATGCGGTCGCGGCGGATGCTGTAGACGTAGAGGATGGGGTGGTTGCAGGGGCAGATGCTGTAATACCCGTCGTAGGAGGGGATGGGGGCGGGTTCCAGCCGGGTCTCGGTGCAGTCCATCTCCAGCAGCCAGGCCACCGGGGCCACGTCCCAGATGGTGCGGCTCCAGAAGGGGCCCTGGCGGTTTCGCTCCGCCTCCTCCCTGGTGATGTCGCAGAGATAGTCGCAGAGCTGGTTTTTCCCCCGCAGCCAGTGCTCGATTTCGGGGCCGGTGGTGGTCAGGGCCGAGACCACCCCGTTGCAGGGGAAGAGCACCACCGGCACCCCGCACCCCAGAAGGACGCGGGCGGCGGCCACGTCCTGCAGCATGTTGAACTCCTTGGTGTTGAACCACTCCAGCGCGTGGCCCCCCAGCCAGAGCACCACCACCTTGCGGGCGATGGCCGGCTCCATTAGCAGGGCCGAGGCCACGTTGGTGATGGCGCCGATGGCGATGACGTAGAGGGGGTCGCCGTCGGGGCGGGCCATGGCCCGGGCCACCAGGTCGCGGGCGGCCGGCGAGTCCACCGGGGTCTCCTCGTCGGCCAAAAAGCGGTCGGAACCGCGGTAGACCGTCTGTCCACAGTCCCCTTCCCGCCCCATCAGCTCCAGGATGCGGTGGGTCTCCTGATAGCTGCGCTCCATCCCCTCGGCGGCGCTGGCCACCTTCTCGTTGTGAAAGGGGGCCGCGTAGATGGCCTGCAGGTCGATCCGCTCGGGAGAGCGGAGGATGTAGGCCAGGGCGAACTGGTCGTCCACCTCGTTGAAGGGGTCGGTGTCCAGCACCGCGCTCACCCGCCCGGCGGGCTTTTTGAGCCGGCTCACGATGAATTCCGGCGGGATGTCGTGGGCCGGGGCCGGGTGGTCGTAGTGGATGTCCATAAACTCTTCCAGCAAACTGTGATAGCGCATGAAAAGCCTTCCTTTCTCCGGCAGGGCTCGCCTGCCCCAGTGGGATCCCTCACTGCCCTCACTCTACCACATCCGCCGCCGGCTGTCTGCACCCGGCAGAAAAAAATTCCTTTCGGGCCAAAAAGGCGACCCGCCCCCGCAGGGGGCAGATCGCCTTTTCTCTCTCTTTTTTACCCCACCAGGTCGATGGGCAGGCTGGCCACCGCGTTCCAGCCCAGTCCGGCCAGGTTGCCGGCGCAGTACTCGCAGTACCCCTGGGAGGCAATCATCGCCCCGTTGTCCCCGCAGAGGGAGAGGGGCGGCAGGTAGAGGGCCAACCCCTTCTCCCGACAGCGCTCGCTCAACTTCCCCCGCAGCCCCGAGTTGGCGCTGACCCCCCCGGCCACCGCCAGGGTCTTGTAGCCCAGGTCCCGGGCCGCCGCCAGCAGGTTGTGGCTCCTGCATCCGGCCAAAAAGGCGACCCGCCCCCGCAGGGGGCAGACCGCCTTTTCTCTCTCTTTTTTACCCCACCAGGTCGATGGGCAGGCTGGCCACCGCGTTCCAGCCCAGCCCGGCCAGGTTGCCGGCGCAGTACTCGTAGTACCCCTGGGAGGCGATCATCGCCCCGTTGTCCCCGCAGAGGGAGAGGGGCGGCAGGTAGAGGGCCAACCCCTCCTCCCGGCAGCGCTCGCTCAACTTCCCCCGCAGCCCCGAGTTGGCGCTGACCCCCCCGGCCACCGCCAGGGTCTTGTAGCCCAGGTCCCGGGCCGCCGCCAGCAGGTTGTGGCAGAGGATGTCGGCCACCTTTTCCTGAAAGCTGGCGCAGATGTCGTCCACCGGCAGTTCGGCGCCCCGCTGGGCAGCGTTGTGGGCGGTGTTGATGACCGCTGTCTTGAGGCCGGAAAAGCTGAAGTCGTACTTCCCCGCCACCTTGGGGGTGGGGAAGGAGAAGGCCCCCTTGTCCCCCCGCTGGGCGGCCCTGTCCAGGGCGATCCCCCCCGGGTAGGGGAAGCCCAGGGTGCGGGCGGCCTTGTCAAAGGCCTCGCCCGCGGCGTCGTCCAGGGTGCGGCCCACCACCCGAAATGCGGTGTAGGAGAGCACCTCGATGATGTGGCTGTGCCCCCCCGACACCACCAGGCAGAGAAAGGGCGGCTGCAAGTCGGGGTGGGCGATGTAGTTGGCGGCGATGTGCCCCCGCAGGTGGTGTACCGGCACCAGGGGTTTCCCCGCCGCGTAGGCCAGCCCCTTGGCGAAGTTGAGCCCCACCAGCAGGCAGCCGATCAGCCCTGGGGCGTAGGTCACTGCCACCGCGCCAATCTCCTCCAGGGGGACCCCCGCCTCTTCCAGGGCCTGGCGGTAAATCTGCGAGATGGCCTCGGCGTGCCGGCGGGAGGCGATTTCCGGCACCACCCCGCCGTAGAGGCGGTGCTCCTCGATCTGCGAGGCCACCACATTGGAGAGCACCTCTCTCCCGTCTCTCACCACCGCGCAGGCGGTCTCGTCGCAGGACGACTCAATTCCCAGTACCAGCATCCTCTGCCGCGCTCCTTCCGTCACTCTCTAGTCGCAGGTTCAAAATCAGGGCGTCCTCGTCCGGCGCCCGGTAAAACCGGGGCCGCCGCCCCGCCGCCGCAAACCCCAGCTTGCGGTAGAGGGCCACCGCCCCCCGGTTGGAGGCCCGCACCTCCAGCGAGCAGAGGGCGGCCCCCGCCGCCCGGCCCCTCTCCAGCAGGGCGAGCGCCAGGGCCTCGGCCACCCCGCGGCGGCGGCAGTCGGGCCGTACCGCCAGGGTGTTGATGTGCAGGTCGTCGGCCACCAGGGTGGCAAAGAGGTAGCCCGCCACCCGCTGCCCCCGGTCCAGGACGCAGAGGCAGAGGGCCCCCGGCGCCCCCGGCGCGGCCAGCACGTCGCCCCGGCCCCAGGCGCTGGGGCCGAAGGTCGCCGCCTCGATGGCCGCCACCTCTTCCAGCAGCGCTCCCTCGGCGGGGAGCACCGTCCAGCTAGCGGCCATCGGCGCCCAGCTCCTGCAAGATGCCGTTGACCGCCGCCGAGATCTGCGACAGACAGGCCCGGTAGGCCTCGATCCCCTGGCCGTAGGGGTCGGAGACGCCGCCCCCCAGCAGGTGCACCTTCTTCATGCTGCCGCTGTCGAGCACCGCCTCCAAGATCTCCCGGTGCTGCTCGGTCATCACGTAGATCTCGTCGGCGTCCTCCACCGCCCGCATGGTCAGGGTGCTCGAGCGAAAGTCCCCGCTGTCGATCCCGATCTCCGCCAGGGCGGCGGCCGCTTCGGAGGTGATGGTGTCCCCCGGAAAGGCGGAGAACCCGCAGCTTGCGCAGGTGATGCTCTCATCCCTGCACCGGGCGCGAAACACCAGCTCCGCCATGGGGCTGCGGCAGGTGTTGCCGGTACAGGCGAACAGGATTTTCATTTCGCACTTCCCTCCGTCACTCTCGTTGTCTCTGTCATCCCTTGGCCAGGTACCAGTTGACGCCGGTGTGGGCGTCCACCACCAGGGGCACCGCCAGCGCGGCCGCGCCCTGCATCTCCTCGGTCACCAGGTCGGCCACCCGCTGGGCGTCTTCCTCCCGCGCCTCCACGATCAGCTCGTCGTGCACCTGCAAAATCAGTTTGGCGTCCAGCCCCTCGTCGCGCAGCCGCTCCCAGACCCGGCACATGGCGATCTTGATGATGTCCGCCGCCGTCCCCTGGATGGGGGAGTTCATGGCCATCCGCTTGCCCAGCGCCTGCAACACCTTGTTCTTGCTGGCCAGCTCCCGGATGTACCGGCGGCGGCCGTAGAGGGTGGTGACGTACCCGCAGTCCCGGGCGTCCTCCACCGTTCTCTCCATAAAGGCGCGCACCCCCTGGTAGGTCTCCAGGTAGCCCTTGATGTAGGCGTCCGCCTCGGCCACCGATACCTCGATGTCCTGCGCCAGGGAGTAGGCGCCGATGCCGTAGACGATGCCGAAGTTGACCGCCTTGGCCCGGCGGCGCATCTGGGGGGTCACGAAGTCCAGCGGCATCCCAAACACCTGGGAGGCGGTGATGGTGTGGATGTCCTGCCCACCGCGAAAGGCCTCGATCATCCGCTCGTCATCCGCCATGTGGGCCAGCACCCGCAGCTCGATCTGGGAGTAGTCGGCGTCTACCAGGGTGTAGCCCGGCCGGGCCACAAAGAACTTGCGCAGCTCGCTGCCCAGGGGGGTGCGCACCGGGATGTTTTGCATGTTGGGCTCGGTGGAGGAGATGCGCCCGGTGCGGGTCTCGGTCTGGTTGAAGCGGGAGTGGATCCGCCCGTCCTCCCGCACCACCTTCAACAGCCCCTCCACATAGGTGGATTTGAGCTTGGCGTAGCTGCGGTAATCGAGGATGTCCTGGATCACCGGGTCCTTGCCCAACAGGCCGTTCAGGACGTCGGCGTTGGTGGACCAGCCGGTCTTGGTCTTTTTGCCGTGGGGCAGCCCCAGGTCCTCAAACAGGGCCACGCCCAACTGCTGGGGGCTGTTGATGTTGAACGACCGCCCCACCCGGTCGAAGATGCGCTGCTGCACCTGGGCGATGTCCAGGTCAAGCATCTCCCCGTACTGGCGAATCCCCTCGCAGTCCACCGCGACGCCGGTCTCCTCCATGTCGCAGAGGACCTGGGCCAGGGGCAGTTCGATGCGCTCCAACAGCTCGGTCTCCCCCGCTGCCTCCAGCTTCTCTTTTAGCACCGCGAGCAGGGGCATCAGGGCGGCGAGCTCCCCCTTCTGGGGCAGCTCTTCCTCCAATGAAAAGGACGGGACGGCCCCGTACTCGCCGATGAGCGCCTCCAGCTGGTAGGCGCTGGCGGTGGGGTTGAGCAGGTAGGCCGCCAACATCCCGTCAAAGGCGATCCCCGCCGCCTCGGGCAGCAGGTGGTAGAGGGCCTTGCTGTCAAACACCCACTTGGGTATCTTTTCGTCCTCCAACAGGGGGGCGATTTCGGCGAGGCCGGGGTAGAGGGCCACGTCCGTCCCCCGCACCGCCGCCCAGCGGCCGTCCTCCAGCGCCAGCACCCCCACCGGCTCCTCGCCGGCGGGCAGGGCGTCGGCCACCCGGGCGGAGGGCAGGGGGGCGGCCTCTTTCTCGCCCTCGGGGGCGGGGGCCGCGCCGTCGGGGTGCAGCCCCAGGCGGCCGATGAGCGACTGCATCTCCAGCCGGGAGAGGGTCTGGTAGAGCCAGCCCTCGTCCGCCGGGGCGGTCTTGTAGTGGCTCAGGTCCCCGTCGATGGGGACGTCGGTGCGGATCTCCGCCAGCTGGCGGGAGAGGTAGGCCGTCTCCCGCCCCTTTTCCAGCTTGGCCCGCACCCCCGGTTTGATGGCCGGGTCGTCCAGGTGCTCGTACACCCCGTCCAGGGTGCCGAACTGGGCGATCAGGCTCAGGGCGGTCTTCTCCCCGATCCCCGCCACCCCGGGGATGTTGTCGGAGCTGTCCCCCATCAGGGCCTTGACCTCGATCATCTGGATGGGGTCGACCCCGTAGCGCTCCCGGATCGACTCGGGGGTCAGCACCTCGGACTTCTGGGTGGTGGAGAGGCGCACCGACACCCGCTCGCCGATGAGCTGGTAGCTGTCCCGGTCCCCGGTGCAGAGGACGCAGTCCTCCCCCCCCTCCCGGCAGAGGCGGGCGAAGGTGCCCAGGATGTCGTCGGCCTCAAATCCCTCCACCGCCAGCAGGGGGTAGCCCATCTTCTGCAAAATCTCCTTGAGCAGGGGCAGCTGCTGGGCCAGCTCGTCGGGCATCCCCTTGCGGCCGGCCTTGTACTGGTCGTACTGCAGGTGGCGGAAGGTGGGGGCCCGCAGGTCAAAGGCGATGGCGATGCCGTCCGGCTCCACCTCCTGCCGGATGCCCAGAAGGATGTTGAGAAAGCCGTAGATGGCGTTGGTGTAGCTGCCGTCCTTGGTGGTCAGCAGCTTGATGCCGTAAAAGGCCCGGTTGACGATGCTGTTGCCGTCGATGCAAACGAATTTCATCCCAGTCTCCCCTCCCCCGGCGGCCGTCTGGCCCGGGGCGATATGCGCGCAAAAACAGATGGTATTAGTATACCACAAAAACCGCCCGATTGGTTGTATCCCGCCGGCTTTTTTGGTAAAATACAGCGTGTGCCCCGGGGCCGGACGGCCCCGGGCCAAATTTCGAGCACCTGAAAAGAGGAGGGATCGCCGTGTTGACAGTCGGCGGCAGGGAAATCGCCTGCCCAGTGAGCCTGGCCCCCATGGCCGGGGTGGCCGACAGCGCCTTTCGCCAGCTCTGCAAGGAGTTTGGCTGCGGCCTCCTCACCAGTGAGATGGTCAGCGCCAAGGCCCTCACCATGAGCGACCGCAAGACGAAAGACCTGTTGCGCCGCGCCCCCATCGAGGCCCCCTTTGCCATTCAGCTCTTCGGCGACGACCCGGAGATCATGGCCCGGGCCGCCGAGCTGGTGATGGCCTGGAAACCCGATTTCATCGACATCAACATGGGCTGCCCCGCCCCCAAGATCGCCGGAAACGGCAGCGGCAGCAGCCTGATGAAAAACCCGCCCCTGGCGGCGGCCATCGTGCGGGCGGTGGTGGCCGCGGTGGAGGTGCCGGTGACCGTCAAGATCCGCAAGGGGTGGGATGAGCACTCGGTCAACGCCGTGGAGGTGGCCCTTCTCTGCCAGGAGGCGGGGGCCGCCGCCGTCGCCGTGCACGGCAAGACCCGGGAGCAGATGTACGCCCCCCCGGTGGACCGCGCTGTCATCCGCCAGGTGAAGGAGGCCCTCTCGGTGCCGGTCATCGGCAACGGCGAGATCGACTCCCCCGAGGCCGCGGCGCAGATGTTTGCCGAGACCGGCTGCGACGGCATCATGGTGGGGCGGGGCGCCCTGGGCCGCCCCTGGCTCTTTGCCCAGATAAACGAGTACCTGCAGACCGGCGAGGTGCGCACCCGCCCCACCCCCCGCCAGAAGATGGCCTGCCTGCTGCGCCAGGCCGAACTGGCCATTGCCCACAAGGGCGAAAAGCGGGCCATGGCCGAGATGCGCAAACACGCCGCCTGGTATTTTAAGGGGGGGCGGGGCGCCTCCAAACTGCGGGCCAAGGCCGGCACCCTCACCACCTATCAAGCCCTGGAGGAGATGACCAAGGAGGCCCTGGACTTGGGCTGCCTGGAAAACGGATAAAGCCTGCACCCGCAGAAGAAGGCCCCCTTTAAAAAGGGGGCCTTCTTCTCTCCCCGGCCGCGCCTCTTTCAGCGCCCACTCGCAGCACTGCAAAATCAACGAGTTGAGCGAGGTCCCCACCTCTGCCTTGGTTTGCAGCCGTTTTCCGCATATTGCCCCAGTGGGGCGAACCGTTATGGCGGCCAGCTCTTTGGCAGCTGATTGGCGAAAAATCGGCGGCGTCCCGCACCCTTTCCCAGCCGGTTATTCTACAACGGCCATAGACCATTGCATTATTCAATGCAATGGTCTATTATTTATCATATTTTATACTTGCTTTTATTCAAACATACAGGACAATCATTTGGGGGGAGAGCCATGTTAAAATTGTGCGTGCTTGAAAAATGAAATCAGATGGGGAAAACAAAATATTGGCTCTATAAACAGATGGGGATGAGCTATCAAAACTTTAGTAGGATGGTAAACGGCGAAACCCGATCCATCAAGTTCAGCAATCTGGAACTCTTGTGCAATGTCCTGGACTGCGAGCCCGGGGATCTATTTGTATACGAAAAGTAGCTCATCTTCTCTGGGCAAAATGCGCTTGCTTTTTTTAAGCGCCTGTTTTCTGCGCTGCACTCAAAAAGATGTTCTATCGGAGAAGGGTTTGGGCACGGTATAAATTCATCCTGAGAGTTTTTAAAAGAACAACTTCGGTAAGCAAAAAGGAACTGCGCCGAATCGGTGCAGTTCCTTTTCATTTGACAGATAAAATGACCATATCGGCGGCTTCCCCCGCCAATTCCCACAGGTGTCGAGCCGTCCCTCTCTTTGCCTGGCAGCGAGCCCGGGGCGAAGGTGCGTGCCACCCGTCTTTTTGGCCGGAGCTACCCCCTCTTGCAGACCAGCAGGGCGTGGTTGCTCATTCCGGTGCAGGACTCGCTGTCCGCCATGCTGTCCAGCAGCGGTCTCATCAGCTCGAACTTTTCATCGTCCATGGCCTCGACGGCGCTCATCATCACAAAGAAATCGGTGCCGAGGTTTTTGACCTTCTCAAAGCCGTATCTCCGGGCGACCGCCTCGATCTCCTCGGGCATGGTGTAGAAAAACAGGTCGGGGTTCACGTCGTCCCTGCTCTGCTCCAGCAAAAACGCGTTTGCCCGCTCGTTGGGGTAGCGCTCCCTGAGCTGGTCGTGCACGCAGCCGCCCGCATAGACGCCGACCCGGCTGATGTAGGCAAAGGCGGCCACCCCACCCCGCCTGCAGATCCGCCTGCACTCGGAAAACACCAGTTCCCGCTCGTCCGGGGGCAGGTGGTACAGGGGGCCGAGGCAGAGGACGACGTCGAAGGCACCGTCCGGAAGTTCCCGCAGACAGGTGGCGTCCCCCAGCTGCGCCCGCACGTTTGCAAGCCCCCTCTTGGCCGCCTTTTTCCGGAGCGCCGCGACGTGTTCCGGGATCAGGTCCACCCCCAGGTACTCCCGGCACCGGTCGGCGAAGTGCAGGGCGTAGTAGCCGGTGCCGCAGCCCAGCTCAACCACCGACGCGTCCCTGCCGACATACCCGTCCAGGTGGCGCTTGGTGTAGTAAAATTCCAGCCCGGCGTACCGGGACCGGGTGGCCCGGCCCTCCTCCTCGCCGCCCCGGTACTTCTCGCGGACCCGGCCCTCGTTCCTCGCCATCTTTCCTCTCCCCTCCCCTTTGCGGGGCGCTCTACTCGAACGCCTTCTGCGCGGCGGCCTCCTCCACAAATTCCAGCGGGTGCTGGATGAGGGCCGCCACCTCCTGCGCGCTGTGGCCCGCGGCCAGGTAGCGCCGGGCGATCACCCCCATGTCCTCCCCCACCTCGATCAGGTGGCCGTCCGGGTCGTAGAGGCGCACCACCCGCTGTTTCCACTCCTGCTCCTTTGGCGGGCCGGCCAGCTCGACCCCGCCGTACCCCTCCACCCGGGCGAGGAAGGCGTCGAAATCGTCCACCTCGAAGTAGAGCTCCATGTTGTGGCTGCGCGAAACCACCGACGCCGGTTCCAGCCCGGTCAGCCAGGCAAAGTCCTCCTGCACGGCAAAGCCGCCGTCAAAGGTGACGTTTTTGCCCAGGTCCAGGCTCACCTTCTGCCCGAAGAGGGCCCCGTAAAAACTCTTCGAGCGCTCCACGTCCTGCACCGCCAACAGCGGCAGCCGGTATTTGATCTCCATCCGTCTCATCCCTCCATCTCGTCCAGGCTGCGGTAGTAGCCCGGCATCAGCTTTTCCAAAAAATAGTCCACCTCGGGCAGGCGCATCTGCCGCAGGTCCCTCTCCTGGGCGGCCTTGGCCGCCCCGAACTCGGTGTTGCCGCTCTTTTCCTCCTCGATGCACTTGGCCAGGGCCGACAGCTTGTCCGCCGCCTTCACCAACTGCTCCACCTCCGGGTCGGCAAAGGGCTCAAAGTAGCGGGCAAAGTCGGGGCGCAGCTCTTCGGGCAGCATCCCCAGCAGCCGCTCGTCGGCAATGCGCTCCACCTGTTTGTAGGCCCCCCGGATCTCGTCGCTGTAGTATTTGACCGGGGTGGGCAGGTCGCCGGTGATGATCTCGCTGGCGTCGTGGTAGATGGCGCAGAGGGCCAACTGCCCCAGGTCCACCCGGCCGCTGTAGAGGCGGTTGCGCACCGCCCCCAGCCCGTGGGCGATCATCGCCACCTCCAGGGCGTGTTCCGACAGGTTTTCGGTGCGGTTGTTGCGCATCAGCCCCCAGCGGGCAATGTATTTCATCCGGGAGACCATCCCGTAAAAGTGGTACTCTGCCATTCCAAACCATCCTCCCCAAAATCGGCCGCCGGTTTTTCACAGGTTGCACAAAGCGGCCCAAAAGGCCCAAATCCGACGGAAAAATGTGCTATAATGGCCGCAAGCGGTTGTCGCCCATCCCGGGCGGCCGCCCTTTGGCAGTGGCATCTGGCCACAGGGCAGGGAGCAGACAGTGTTTGCACCTGCCCGGCCCTCCCCCGCACAACAGCCGTTTTGCGGCTATTATACCATGAAAGAGAGAAAGCAGGAAGTGAGCATGCAGCCAACCTCCCCCCTCGCCGGCAATGCCGCCGGCCAGAAAGAGCGCACCGCGGCGGTCTTTTTTCTCTGCTGCCTGATGGCGGCCCTTTTTTTGCTGCCCTTTGTGGTGGCCGACGGAGGGGTCTTCCTCTACTTTGGCGACTACAACGTGCAGGAGATCCCCTTCTACCAGCACGTCCACCAGCTGGTGCGCAGCGGCCGCTGGTTCTGGGACTTCGGCACCGACTTGGGGGTCAATTTCATCGGCTCGTACAGCTTTTACATGCTGGGCAGCCCCTTTTTCTGGCTGATGCTCCCCTTCCCCACCAGCTGGGTGCCCTACCTGATGGCCCCCATGTTCTGCCTCAAATTCGGGGTCTGCGGCCTCACCGCCTACGTCTACCTGCGCCGGTTTGTGCAAAACCGGGACTACGCCATGCTGGGGGCCGTCCTCTACGCCTTCTCCGGCTTCACCGTCTACAACATCTTCTTTAACCACTTTGTGGACGTGGTGGCCATCTTCCCCCTCCTCCTCATCGGGCTGGAGCGGTATGTGGTCGACGGCAAAAAGGGCGGCTTCGCCATCGCCGTGGCCCTGAATATGATGCTCAACTACTTCTTCTTTGTGGGGCAGGCGGTCTTTTTGCTCCTCTACTTCTTCTGCCGCCTGCCCTGCCGGGAATTCCGCGTCACCCCCCGGGTCTTCTTCGGTCTTGCCTTTGAGACCGTTCTCGGCTGCATGGGGGGGCTGGTCCTCTTTTTGCCGGGCATCCTCGCCGTCCTCGGCAACCCGCGGGTGGACAACTTCCTCTTCGGCCAGAACCTGCTGTTTTACGGCGAGACCCAGCGCTACGGCGGGCTACTCTCCTCCTTCTTCTTCATGCCGGAAGTCCCCTCCCGGCCCAACTTCTTCCCACAGGAGTGGGCCAAGTGGTCCTCCATGTCGGCCTGGCTGCCCCTCTTTTCCCTCACCGCCCTCATCGCCTACTTTCGCACCGTCAAAAAGAGCTTTGTCAAGCGGGCCCTCGCCGTCTGCGCCGTGATGGCGGCCGTCCCCATCCTCAACAGCGCCTTTTACGCCTTCAACAACTCCTACTACGCCCGCTGGTTTTACATGCCCATCCTCCTGATGTGCCTGGGCTCGGTCAAGGCGCTGGAACTGCCGGGGGTCTCCTTTCGCAAGCCCGCGATCGCCACCGGGGTGGCCATCGGCTGCTTTGCCCTCATCGGCCTGGTGCCGGCCAAGAAGTCGGGCAAGATCGTCCTCGGGGCCGAGGCGGACACCCTTCGCTTCTGGGTCTGGATCGCCTTTTCGGCGGCCTGCCTGGCCCTTTTCTGCCTGCTCCTGCGCCGCCGGCGGGAGCACCCCCTCTTCTTCCGCGCCACCCTGGCCTGCCTCTGCGCGGTGAGCGTGGCCTACTCCCTGGTCTATCTCAGCTGGGGGCGCAAGTACTCCTACGGCAGCGACTACATGCGAAACACCGCCCTCGCCGGCGGGGCGGGCATCGTCCAGCAGGACGACAGCGGCTTTTACCGCAGCGACTACTACAGCGCCATGGACAATTTGGGGATGTTCTGGCAGACCAACACCATCCAGTGCTTTCACACGGTGGTGCCGGTCTCCCTCATCGAGTTTTACGAGTACCTGGGCGTCACCCGGGACGTCCACTCCAACCCGCCCATCGAGCAGTACGCCCTGCGAAACCTCCTCTCGGTCAAATACCTCTACGACGACCAGAGCTTTGCCCAGTCCGCCCCCATCGGGCAGCTGCCGGGCTACCTCTCGCTGGGGCGGCGGGGCGACTTTGAGGTGTACCAAAACCAAAATTACCTGCCCATGGGCTTTGCCTACTCCCAGTACATGACCCAGTCCCAGTGCGACGCCCTGGCCCAGTCCATCCGCTCCCGGGCCATGCTCCAGGCCGTCCTGCTGGACGAGGAGGGGATCAACGAGAACCAGGACCTGCTCTCCCCCGCGCCGGACATGCTGGACGCCGAGCTGGAGAGCTACAACCTGAAAGCCGACTGCGACGCCCTGCGCGCCCAGTCCGCCTACGCCTTTGAGGAGACCCGGACCGGCTTTCTCTCCCGCACCGACCTGGCGCGGGAATCCCTGGTCTTTTACAGCGTTCCCTACGACAAGGGGTTCACCGCCACCGCCAACGGCAAACCGGTAAAAATCTACCGGGCCAACGCCGGTTTCATGGCGGTGCGGGTCCCGGCGGGGGAGTGCGAGATCGTCTTTTCCTACGACCCGCCCGGCCTCACGGTGGGGAAATGGGCCTTTGTTGGTTTTGCGGGCATCTACCTGCTCTACCTCCCCCTCTGCCTGCGCTCGGCCCGCCGCCCCGGCCCCCCCGCCCGCCGCATCCGGCGGGCGCGCTGAAGGGCGCTTCAAAAAATGGCCCCTTTTTTTGGCGGAAAGGGCAATTGAAAAGACCGGGCAAACCGGCTATGATGAAAGGTACAAAATGGGAGGGAATCTATTTTCCCCGCCAATGGACACAGACAAATTCGCGATGCGATATGAGGAGGCCTGACAGATGGGCGATTACAGAGCACTGCAAAATGGAAGCGACATCCGCGGCGTTGCGTTGGAGGGGGTCGCCGGCGAGCCGGTGAACCTCACCGAGCAGGCCGCCCGGGAACTGGCGGCCGCCTTCGCCCTCTGGCTGTCCCAGAAGACCGGCAAGCCCTTGCCCCAACTCACCGTCTCGGTGGGGCGGGACTCCCGCCTCTCCGGCCCGGCCCTGCTGGCGGCCGCCGCCGAAGGGCTGCAGGGCGCCGGGGTATCGGTGGTCGACTGCCAGATGGCCTCGACCCCGGCCATGTTCATGTCCACCGTCCTGCCCGGCCACGGGTACGACGGGGCCATCATGATCACCGCCAGCCACCTGCCCTACAACCGCAACGGGCTCAAGTTTTTCACCAGAGAGGGCGGACTGGAGCACGAGGACATCGAGGCCCTGACCGAACTGGCCCTGGGCGAGCTGCCCAGCGGGCAGAGCGCCCCTGTGCGCCAGGCTGACCTGATCTCCGACTACGCCCTGCACCTGGTGAAGAAGATCCGCGAGGGGATCGACGACCCCGACCACTACAACCAGCCCCTGCAGGGCTTTAAGATCGCGGTGGACGCGGGCAACGGCGCGGGCGGCTTCTTCGCCCAGAAGGTGCTCTGCCCCCTGGGCGCCGACGTCTCCGCCTCCCGCTACCTCGACCCGGACGGCCGCTTCCCCAACCACGTGCCCAACCCCGAGGACCCGGCCGCCATGCAGTCCATCATCGAGGCGGTGAAGGAGGGGGGCTGCGACCTGGGCCTCATCTTCGACACCGACGTGGACCGGGCCGGCGCGGTGGACCGAAACGGCAAGGAGATTAACCGCAACCGGCTCATCGCCCTGCTCTCCTGCATCGTGCTGGAGGACTGCCCCGGCGGCACCATCGTCACCGACTCGGTCACCTCCAGCCACCTGGGCGCCTTTATCGAGGAGCTGGGCGGGGTGCACCACCGCTTCAAGCGGGGCTACAAAAACGTCATCAACGAGTCCATCCGCCTGGCGAAGGAGGGGGTCCCCTCCCCCCTGGCCATCGAGACTTCGGGCCACGGCGCCCTCAAGGAAAACTACTACCTGGACGACGGCGCCTACCTCTGCGCCAAGATCCTCATCAAGGCCGCCACCCTGCGGCAGGTGGGCAAGACCATCGACACCCTGCTGGCCGACCTGCAGGAACCGGCCGAGGCGGTCGAGCTCCGCTTCAAAATCAAGGTGCCCGACTTTGCCGCCTACGGCAAGCAGGTGCTGGCCGACCTGGAAAGTTATGTCGACGCCCAGCCCGGTTGGGAAAAGGCCCCCCAGAACTACGAGGGCATCCGGGTCAGCTTCTCCGACGAGGGGGAGCGGGGCTGGTTCTTGCTGCGGATGTCCCTGCACGACCCCATCCTCCCCCTGAACATCGAGAGCGACGACTGCGGCGGGGCCAAAAAAATCGCCGAGAAGGTCTACGGCTTCATCCAGCGCTACGACCAGCTGGACATTCAGCCCCTGAAAACCTATCTGGGCCTCTGACGCGCAAAAAAGAGAGCGGCCGCCAACTGGGCGGTGGCTCTCTTTTTTCCTTTGCCCTACTGGGGCCAGCTCTTCAGGCAGAGGCGGCAGGCCTCCCGGTCCACCGAGGGGGGCAGGGGCTGGATGCCCGGCCGGGCCCGACCGGCCAAAATCTCCTCCAGACTCAACAGCTGCAGGGCGTACCCCAGGTCCATCACCTCCAGGGGGTTGCCGGCCCCCGCCGCCAGGTTGATGGGGTTGGCGCTCTGCAGCAGGTAGGCGCTCCTGTCGGCAAAGCGAAATTCCTCGATCTCGCCGGGCAGCCGCCGGACCTCCCGAGCGGCGGCCCGCAATCCCTCCACGTCGATTTCCATGTTGTAGTGGCCGGCGTTGCAGAGGACCGCCCCGTCCCGCAACAGGGGCAGGTGGCGGGGCCCCAGCACGTCAAAGCGGCCGGTGACGGTGACCACCAGTTCCGCCCGGGGCAGCAGCTCCTCCAGCGCGCCGGTGCGGTGGCCCTCCACCCGGGCCTTGAGCAGCCGCACCGGGTCGGTGTCCCAGACCATGGTCTGGGCCCCCAGGGCCCGCAGCCGCTGGGTGATCCCCGCGCCGCAGTAGCCGTAGCCCACCACCAGCACCGGCTTGCCCCCCAGCAGCATTGAGGTGGCCCGCAAGATCCCGTCCACCACCGACTGGCCGACCCCGGCCTCGTTTTCGATGAGCCGCTTCACCGGCGAGTCGTCGATCACCAGCAGGGGGAAGTCGGGGGCGATCCCCTCCCGCTCCAAAATCAGCCGCCCCGAGCGGGTCTCCTCGATCCCCCCCAGGGGCCGCCAAGCGGGCGCCTCCCCCGCAAACTGCTGCAGGATGCCCGCGCCGTTGTCCATCAGCAGGTCATAGGGCCCCTCGGCCAGGGCGGCGCGGAGATTTTGCCGCAGGTCCTCCAGCCGGTCGCCCCGGCCGGCGAGCACCGTCACCCCCGGCAGGCCGGCCAGGTAGGCGGCCGTCCCTGGTTTGGTGGAGCCCAGGTTCCCCACAAAGACGATCCGCTCGGCCCCGCCCCGCAGCAACACCTCGGTACGCACCGCGGCCTTGGGCTCACAGTGCATGCAGATGAGGAGAGAGCGCCCCGCAAAGGGCTTCTCCCGCCCGTAGCGCTCGCCGAACTGGCGGAGCACCGGCATCTTGGCCCGCCGCCAGACGACCTCCGCCTCCCCCTGGGGCGCTAGGGCCCGGTCGTCGATTTTGGATCGCAGCATCTCTTCGTCCTCCTTCGCATTTCTCCTTCTATCATACCCCCTCCCCCGCTGGGCCGTTAGGACAAAGGTCACACTTTCTCTTTTTCCTCCTTGGGGGTATAATGGAGTCACAGAAAGGGGCGATTTGGATTCGCTGTTGCACCTCTCCCTCCACCTGCACGAGACTTCTCTCCCCCCGGAGGGGGAAGGGCTGCGCGCCGCCTGGCGGCAGCTGTTGGACGACCCCGGCTGCCACCTGATCGTAGCCGAGGAGGAGGGGCGTATCCTCGCCTCCTGCACCTGCTACCTCCTCCCCAACCTGACCCGGGGCGCCCGGCCCTTTGCCCTGGTGGAAAACGCGGTCACCCACCCCGACCACCGCCGGCGAGGCTGCGCCACAGCCTGCCTGCGCCAGGCGGAGGAGGTCGCCCGCCGGGCGGGCTGCTACAAAATCGTGTTGATGAGCGGCGCCAAGGACGAGGGCACCCTCTCCTTCTACCGCGAGGCGGGCTTTGACAGCGGGGAGAAGACCGCTTTTATTCGGCGGTTCTAGCCCTGCCGCAAACCGATTTTTCAGAAAGGGGACCTGCCCGTGTCCACCGCCGCCCAGCTCTACGACGAGTGCGGACTGCAGCGCTATTTTTCCGCCGACCTGCGCCCCCTCTTCACCCTCTGCCCCTTTCCCAAGGGGGCCCATCTCTGCCAGAAGGGGGCGCCGTTTTCCACCTTCTACTACTTTGTGAAGGGCCGCGCCCAAGTCTACACCCCGCTGGAGAGCGGCGCCCTCCTCCTGCAGGGGTACTACACCCGGCCCCGGTGGATCGGGGACGCCGAGATCCTGCTCTGCGACACCTACTTCTCCAGCGTGCAGGCCCTCGCCCCCTCCCTCTGTCTGGGCGCTCCGCGGGAGGCGGTCCTCCGCGCGGTCGAGGGGGACGCCCGCTTTTACCGCGCCATCGGCCAGGATCTGGCGCGGATGGTCCGCCGCAACGGGGGGAACACCGCCATCAACCTCTCCTACCCCCTCAAGGCCCGGGTCTGCGCCTATCTGGGATATGAGGCCCGCCAGCAGGGCAGCCTGTCGGTGCAGGTCAACCTCTCGGCGGCCACCGCCCTGCTGGGGGCCAGCTACCGCCACCTGCAGCGCTGCCTGCGCCAGCTGGAAGAGGCGGGCGCCCTCCGCCGGGAGCGGGGGCGCATCCTCCTGCTGGACACCGCCCTCTTTGCCCCCATCGAGGGGGGCGGCTACGAGTACGCCTGACCCCCCATCCCACCCGCCAAAAAGAGCGCCGGACAGAAACCCGTCCGGCGCTCTCTTCACAAAAAACAAGGTCAGTTCGCCCCGCCAAATACCTGGGGGTACTGGGCGGTGACGGCGGGGATCAGCTGCAAAAACAGGGCTGAACTGCACCGCTCAAAGGGGGTCAGCTGCAAAAAGATCACCCGCCCCTCCTGCACGCAGGCCATCTCGGCAAAGCCCGGCAGCTGCTGCAGCTCCTCCAGCGTCAGGGCGTCGGTGCAAAAGAGCACCTCCGGCTCGGCCATCCCCTCCAGGGCGGCATACCCTTGTGCGGCCGCGGCGGTGTTCTCCCCCAGCAGCCGCCCGAAGAGGTCGGCTTCCAGCGTCCCCGCCCCCGCCAGGTAGCCCCGCGGGTCGCAGAGCACCGCAAAGCTGGGGCGGTGCGCAGCGCCGATCGTTTCATCCAGGGCGGCCACCCAGCTCTCCACGTCCGCGGCGAAAAGGCGGTCTTCCTCCGCCCGTTCACCGGCAAAACAGGCGGCGATGTCCCGGTAAAAGCCGGCCAACCCCTCCAGGGTGGTGGGGGCGGCAAGGACCACCACCGGGCAGTTCACGGTCCCCTCGGGCAGGGGCTGGGTGCTCAGCACCAAGTCGGCCTTCAGCTCGGCAATGGCCGCCCCGTCGGGGAGGAGGGCGGTCCCCACCGGCTGGGCGCCCTCCAGCCCGGGCAGCCGGCTGCCGTCGCAGACCCCGGCGATCTGCCCGCCGTAACCCATCCCCACGGCTGCCTCCGCCAGGTGCTCCGAGAGCACCGCCACCCGCTTCGGCGCGCCGGAGATCGTCACCCCCCGCACCGTCGCCGGGAACCCCTTTTGGCCGCAGCCGGCCAGCAGCAGGGCGGCCGCCAGCAGCAGGGCCAGCCCTCGCCGCCTAGCCATCCGCCTCCACCAGCAGGGTGCCCAGCAGCCGCTGGGCGGACTGGGGGGTGAAGGCCGTCTGCTTGAGCTCCCACTCCAGCGCCCGGCGCTTGAGTTCGTCCCGGGGCATCTCCAGCCCCCGCAGGGGGGCCAGCTTGTAGAGCAGCTCCAAATACTCCAACTGGGTCAATTTCTGCAGCGGGAGCACCCGCTCAAAGACGATGCCCGCATCGGCCAGCCCCTCGGCGCTCACCGCCGTGGCCGCCAGCGAGACGTTCCCCGGCAGCGACCCCACCTGGGTGAAGTAGTGGGCGATGGCGCGCAGCTGGGCGTCGGTGATGTCGTCGCAGAGCACCAAAAACCGGGCGGGCATCTCCCCCAGCGCCGCAAAGAGGGACTCCACGTCCTCCCCCCGGCACCAGACCAGCCGGGTGCCCTGGGCGCACTCAAACCAGCAGGTCTTGGCCAGGGTGGTCTTGCCCGCGCCCTCCTCCCCGGTGATGAGCAGCCGGGGCATCGCCCCCTGGGGCGCCAGGGAGAAGAGGGCCTGCCCCTTTTCATAGCACCCGTCCAACCCGGCCAAGGTCTCCCGGCGGCTGGGGCCCGACTGGGGCTGGGGCACCAGCTCCCCCTCCTCGGTGTAGCAAAACACCGGGCACTGGGCCGCAAAGCCGCAGCCGTTTTCCCGGTAGTGCTCGGCCAGGCGGACCAGCTCGTCCCCCCAGTCGCCCTCGGCCCGGTATTTCTTGTGCCCCTCGGTCCACTCGGGCAGCACGTCGATGACCCGCTCCCTGTCGCCGTAGGCCGAGAACAGGAGCACCTTCAGCTCCCTGGCGGAGGCCTTGGAGAGGGCGCAGAGCATGCTCAAATCGTTTTTGGCCGCCTGCCGCAGATGGGATGGGGTGGCCAAAAAGCCCTCTCTGGCGCAGAGGGCGGAGAAGGGGTTTTCGTCCCGCAGCGCCCGGCCAAAGAGGTAGTCGGGCAGCGAGCCCTGGCCGTCCCCCTCGCAGAGGGCGCGGTAGAAGCCGCACCAGGCCCGGCAGACCTGGTCAAAGTCCCCCCCGAAGAGGGAGCAGAGGCGCTCCAGCTCCCGAAGGGCCGGGCTCTCGGCGGTCTCCCGGTAGAGGGAGATGGACTGGATGTAGAGGTGGAGGGATTCAAAGCGGTTGAGTTTGCTCATGTCAGCGGCTTCCTTTTCGTCTTTATTTTCTTTTATTCTACCGGGTTTGCCCCCCACCGTCAACCAAAGGGCCCATTCCAACCGCCCGCGCGGTGAGAGAGGGCCGTTCGCCGCGGGAGCGGGGAGGAGATGGCGTTCCCCGCCCCGAGGAGAGCGCTTCCACCCCTTGCCGCGCCCCTCCGGACAGGGCCGACCAAGCGGGGGTCTGCCATCCTTCCGTGCCCTCCCTGCATCCTTCCCTGCCCTCTCGCACGGCCGCTTGCGATGGCGAGCTCTTGCGGCAAGGCGCGACAGGTGCTCCCTGTCCCCCTCCCCTGCCCCGTCGGGGGCGGCGCAGCGCCTGTTCTCGCCCACAACCGATGACTTTGCCAGCCGACCCCGCGCGACAAAAGCGCGCTGCCTCCTGTTGGGGGCAGCGCGCTGCAAATTATATGGGCAATGCCTCTTCCATTTACAGCTTACAGCAGTTCCTGGTAGTCCGCGATCGTCCGGTCGGCAGCGCAGGCCGTCCCCTCGCCGCCGGTCACCGCCACCGTGCGGCAGCCCGCAGCCCTGGCGGCAGCCAGGGCGTGGGGGGCGTCCTCAAAGACCCAGGTCTCCCCCACCGCCGCGCCCAGCCGGGCGGCAGCCACGGCGTAAAACTCTGGCCTCTCTTTGTTGCAGCCGGCCTCGGTGCAGCTGTGCACAAAGGCAAAGTAGCCGCGCAGGCCCAGCTCGTCCAGCACCGCCTCGGCGGTGGCCCGCTCCACTGCGGTGGCCAGGCAGCAGGGCACCCCTGCCGCAGCCAGGGACTGCAGGTATGCCTCCGCCCCCGGCAGGATCACCGCGCGGCCCCGCTCGCGCACCGCCGCCCAGTAGCGGCGGGCGACGATCCCGTCGATCTGGCGCAAAATCTCCTCCGGGGGATAGGGCACCCCCAGCTCCCGGGAAAACCAGGCGGCCGACTGCTCCAGGCTCATGGCCGTCAGCCGCTCGTCCAGATCCACCGGCACCGGGACCCCCTGCTCCACCAGGTAGCGCTCCCCCACCCCCGACCACACGTCCATGGTCCAGAGCAGGGTGCCGTCCAGGTCAAAGGCCGCAGCCTTGGGCGTCACTTCCACAGCCGGCGGGTCAGCTCGTCGAGCTCTCTGGTGGCGGCCAGCACGTCGTCCTGGGCGAAGATGGCCGAGACCACCGCCGCGCCGTCCACCCCGCTGGCCTCCAGCTCCAGCAGATTTTCCGGGTGGATGCCGCCGATGGCCACCACCGGGATGGAGACGCTCTCGCAGAGGGCTTTCATCTCGGCCATGGACATGGTGCCGTCGATCTGTTTGGTGGTGGTGAAGAAGGCCGCGCCGGTGCCCAGGTAGTCGGCCCCCTGCGCCTCGGCCTCGCGGGCCTGGGCGATGGTCTTGGTCGAGACCCCGATGATCTTGTCCGGGCCCAGGATCTTGCGCGCCAGGTCACAGGGCAGGTCGGTCTGGCCAATGTGCACCCCGTCGGCGTCCACCGCCTGGGTGATGGTCAGGTTGTCGTCGATCACCAGCGGCACCCCGTAACGGTCGGTCACGGCCTTGACCTCTCTTGCCACCTGCAAAAACTCCCGGTCGCCGGCCTCCTTCTCCCGCAGCTGCACAAAGGTGGCGCCGCCCTTAAGGCAGTCCTCCACCATCTGCCCCAGGGTGCGCCCCCGCAGCCAAGCCCGGTCGGTCACGGCGTACAGCCGCATGGCGCTTCTAATCTGCTCTCTCGAAAATTTCAATGTCCTCTCCTCCATCCAGTTCCCCGCCGGTCAGGCAGGCCAATTCGTCCATGAGCAGCACCCGGTAGCTGCCGGTGCCCTCCCGTCCTGTCTCCTCCAGCAGCCGCCGGTACGCCCGGGCGCCGCACAGCCCCATGGCACAGACGGCGGCCGCCGCAGCCTCCAGCGGCTGCTCGGGCGAAGCCGCCAGAAAGGCGCCGGTGACGGCGGTGAGCATGCAGCCGGTGCCGGTGACCCGGACCATCAGGGGGTGGCCGCCGCGGATGGCAAAGGTCCTCGCCCCGTCGCTCACAAAGTCCACCTCGCCGGTGACCGCCACCACCGTCTGCGCGCGGCGGGCGAGGGCCCCGATTTGGGCCGCCCGCTCCCGCAGGGAGGCGGTGGCGGCCAGGTCCTCCGGCGCCGCGTCCACCCCCCGGGCCCCACCGCCCTCGCCCAGCAGGGCCCGCAGTTCTGACAGGTTGCAGCGAATGGCCGCCAGCGGCAGCTCCTTCCAGAGGCCGCGGGCCGTCTCGGTGCGCAGGCGGGACGCCCCCGCCCCCACCGGGTCCAAAACCACCGGGATGCCCCGGCGGGCCGCCTCCCGCCCCGCCCCGTAAAAGGCGTTTAAGTTCTGCCGGCGCAGGGTGCCGATGTTGAGCACCACCCCCCCGGCCAGGGCGGCGATCTCCGCCACCTCGTCGGGGTCGTCGGCCATGATGGGGCTGCCTCCCACCGCCAACAGGGCGTTGGCGCAGTCGTTCATGGTGACGGTATTGGTGATGCAGTGGATGAGCGGCCCCTGCTCCCGCAGGGCGTTTAAGTACTGTCCCAGCAAAAAGATCGCTCCCTCTCCGCACAATTTTGGGTACAAAAAAAGAGGATGCACCCGACTGAATGCACCCCCGCGCCCCCTGTTGAGGCGGCGCTCTTTTCCCTACGTTGGCATGATCCAAATCAGGTTGAAACCGGTCGACACGATGGCGACGAATAGTCGCCATCGTGTCCCCATTTGTTTTTGAAAACTAAAGTTTTCAATTTTGCCCGTTGGGCAAAACCTACAAATGGCACGGTAACAACTAGTCTCTGCTCCTCACCTTGGCTTCTGCTTCCGTGAGACGAATAGTCGCCATCGTGTCCCCATTTGTTTTTGAAAACTAAAGTTTTCAATTTTGCCCGTTGGGCAAAACCTACAAATGGCACGGTAACAACTAGTCTCTGCTCCTCA